>NZ_CP016757.1:1387500-1727500 GCF_001701045.1 Cloacibacillus porcorum | reverse complement strand
ATAGACAACGCAAAGTATCAGCAGAACAACAGACATACGGACATTTACCCGGCGTTTTTCCCTTCCCGCCTTTAGAAACCAATAGCCAAGCAGCGCGCTGCCTGCAAAATAAAAAGAGTTGTAATTGGATGCCCCCACCATCTCCGTACTGAAAAAACAGAGCGTATAGATCAACAAAGTAAACAGCATCATCCGCAGCGCAACACCCTTATATTTGACACATGCCGCGTAAGTCTCTTTGATCTTTTTTATACACATTAGATTAAAGATCGCCACGGTCATAAGTGTATTGAAAAATATCGAAAACCACAATGGATAGCGAGCCGTGGAATCCTCTATCATGATGGACGAAACCGCTATTAATATGACAAAAATAATAGAGTACCTCATTTCCTCTTCCTATCGGCCCATTCTAATTTTATAAGCTTCAGAAGGCCGGCAAACTTTCTCAGTTCTTCATCTTCCATATTAGCACGTAACATTATGCGTAATCCTGAATTGCCTCTTTTTACGGTCGGGAAGGCAACTGTCGAGGTATAGAAGCCTTCTTCAAACAGGCGAATGCCCGTATAAAACAGTTCGTCTTCGTCAGGGTATTTGATAACTCTAACCGCGCTCCAAAGGTCGCTCTCTTTGATATCCATAAGCTGGTCAAAAAGTCTGACCTTCTCATGCAATATCTTTTGCAAATTATCGACAGTACCGTCAGCATGAAGTTTCAGACAGGCTCGTGTAGAGCCACAGATCATCGAAGGAACGGGAGCGCTCCATTCGAGCGGACCTCCGTATCTCTCAATTATATCGAGTAATTTTTTGTCAGAAAACAAAATAACGCCTCCGCCATGGGCGCCAAATCCCTTTTCTAATGAAGCGATAAAAAACGATCTATCGTTTAATGCTCCAAGTTTATCGATTAACAGCCCCTTTCCGTTCTTACCAACAACGGAGAGCCCGTGAGCTTCGTCGATCAAAATATACATACCATATTTTTCTTGCAGCCGCAGTATTTCATCCAGGCATGTGACGCCACCCGTGCTATAAAGACTTTCACAAAGATATACGACAGGGTTTTTAGTTTTGCATATTTTTTCCAGCGCCGCCATGTCATTGTGGTTGATAGTGATCACCTCCGTCTCATCAGCACAGGCCGCCTTCATATAATTCATACAAAAGTGTGCATTTTTATCATAGACCATGACCGGCGGCTTATTACCGGTAAAAAGCCCGGCTGCCAGCAGTGGGAGGATTCCGAAGGAGGCTAACGAACACGTCCATGTCATAAATGCGTTGCAGCCTATAAAGTTTCCGAATTCTTCATTTACTTCGTCTACGATAGCTAAACGGACCCTTAATGGGGCTGCCGCTATTTGGATACCGCCCGCCTCTTCAAGACCGTCCAGCAAACCCTGTTTAACTGTGGGAAAATCATTTAATCCTAAATAACTGCAGCTGGACATATTCATGAAAACATGCCCGTTTTTCATCCGCATCATCTCTCTGCCAATATCTTTCCCCGTTACACCTGACAGCCCTAATCTTTTTATTTTCTCAAACGACTCATCGGCCAACTGTACCATTTTAGGGATATTTGCGAAATTATGCATAACCATACCTCCTCAATATTTTCGTTCTCGTAGTATTAATAAATGATGGCTGACTAACAGATAATCTGTCTTTGTTGTTTGCAAGTATATAGATTAAGCGTAAAATACATATAAAATCAGACCAAGAGCACAAGGGTTGTTTTATAAACAAAGTTCGTTTATTTTTATTTTTTACGCATATTTTATGATTTTTTTGATACATTTTATCAAATTTAGAATAAATAAAAATTATCTGCGTATCAACGCAGAGAATGGAGCGCCCCTTTGGACAAACAAGACATTCTTAAATTCCATTTACTTGGAAAAGCCCGCATTGAAAAAAATGGAGAAGAGCTTACCCTGCCGTTTAAAAAAGCAGAGGCCCTTTTGTTTTATATCGCCTTGGAGGGAATCTCTTCAAGAGAGAAAATAGCCGGGCTGCTTTGGGGGGACAAGGGAGAGCGCGAGGCGGCGGGAAATATCCGTAATGCGGTTTATCAGCTAAAAAAAATTCTGCCGCAAAACTTTTGCTCCTGTGGCAGAGAGCTTTCATTATGCTGTTTTATAACCGATGTTGAAGAACTATGCGCGCTTCCGGCGGAATGCACCTTACCAACGGTAATATTTGAAGAGCCGCTAAAAAACTTTGGGCTGCCGTCATCTCCCGAGTTTGACGAGTGGCTGCGTTATACAAAAAAGGATATCAAAGATAAAGTTGTCAAATATTTAAAAGAAAGGAGCTCTATTTATACGGCTGGTCCGGAGAGTATGAAGGCGGAAACGCTATCGGCCATTCTTAAACTTGAGCCATTTGATGAAGATACATTACTCCTATTGATGCGTTGCTATATTAGTATGAAGACGCCATCCAAAGCGCTGTCTCTTTACAGGACTTTCTGCGAACGACTGGAGGAAGATGGCGTTGCCCCCGACGCCCATTTGCGTCAATCAGCTCAAAAGCTGCTGGCTGATTCAGACGGAAATGCGTTGCATATGAATAATTTCTTTTATGGACGTAATTGTGAAATCAATGAAATTATCGGCAACGCTTCCCGGTATAGCGGCGGGATGTTGTTCTGTTGTATACACGGAGAGGCCGGTATTGGCAAAACAACACTCGTCAATAGGGCTGTAAAGCTGCTTAAGGACGAAAATGTCGAATTATTCAGCACCCTCCCATTACCTGTGGGAGAAAGATTCCGATATTCCTCATGGAATGAGTTTGTACGTCAAATTACCAAAAAATATAATGACCGCGCTTTATCGATAGGAGGGGACTCTATCGCAATATTGTCCCGTTATTTCTACGACCTGCCGGATAATATGCAGATCCGTGGAGCCCCGCTTTCTCCAGAGCGTGAAGTATTCGCTGTCGGACATACGCTCGCCATGCTCGTTAATAGACTATGCGCGGGAAAGCGGCTTATGTTGATTTTTGAAGATCTGCATTGGTACGACGAACATTCGTTGGCTCTATTGCGTATCTTCATTATGAAGCTGCGGCTTCCTGCGATCTTCTTTTTTACGAGCCGCCCTGAATTTTCTGATACGATAATAAAATTTCTTTATAACATCAAAATCGAGTTTCATCATTGCCTTATGGACATACCTCTGCCGCCTTTTTCCAAAGATGAGACAGTCAGCTATTGTCGTTATTTTTTGAAAGAAGATATATTAGAAAAGAGAAACGAAGATTATTTCTTTGATAAAAGCGAGGGAATCCCGTTATTACTTGCGGAAATGGTAAGAAAAGTTAGAGACCATGCGGAAGCGGACTGTTCAGTAGCTCTTGATAAACTGATAATGAGCCGCTTCGAAGAGCTCAGCGTGCTGCAGCGTGATATATTGTCGTGCCTTTCCGTATTCGGCGGACCGGCGTCTGCGGAAAACATCGCGGCAGCGCTTTCTATGCCGTGTGAAAATATCTACGAGCCGTTGTCCGATCTGCTTTGCAGAGATATGATACGTGAAATTGAAAGCGACGGCAGGTTCTTTGTAGACTTTTCTCATGAAAACATAAAAGAAAGTGTATATCGTTCCCTTTCTGGTTTTAAGAGGATATACCTTCACAAAAGTATCGCAAAATTCCTGTCTGCAAAATATTATCCACACGTATGGAAACCTGAATTATCAGCAACTTTATGTTATCATTACAAAATAGCGGGAGAAGATGTAAAGCTGTTGGAACAGCGTCTTGAGGAAATTTACTTTGACCTTAATCTTAACCATATACTTTTCCCCTTGATAGAGGACGGGGTTCTTTTAGAGTGTTCTATGCCTTTCAGCAATAAAATTGACACCGAAGAAAAATTCAAGGCCGTCACGCAAGTATTTGAAAGATGCGGCGAAAGCGCCATAGGCTACGCTCGTTTACTGCGTAGATTAAAAGCCTCCTACTATGCGATGTATGGATGTTATTTAATCAGCTGGGGGGAATATACGGCGGGAATAAACGCGACAAATCTTGCCTCCAGGCTGGCTGAACAGGATGATGGTCTTTTAGAAATATCGCTTCGTTGTCTTGAAAACACAGGTTATCAATACCTACAAACCGACAATGCCGACGCTTTGAAAAAAACAGCGAAAGAGATACTACATCATGCGAAAAAGAAAGGCAAGGATAAGCATATAGGGCTTGCGCTTCGTTTCATTGGCACAGCGTACATGATCGAACGCGACTACGACACAGCAATTACGGTATTTAGAGAATCAGTCAAAATCTTTGAAAAATTAGAGTGTGAGAAGAAATTTTATACATTGAACCGTCTCGCGCCGCATTGTTATATTGGAGAGATCCACCAATGGCGCGGAGACGACGAACTTGCAAAAAAAGAGTTTGAATATTGTACGGCTTTATGCATGGAAAGGGGACTATTTAGCGGACAGAGCCACTTTCAGGCACATGCAGCCGACGCTGCGCTGGGGCTTGGTGACAACGCGTTATTCCATAGGCATATCAAAGAAAGTACCTTATCGTTCGAAAGTTCCCGCGGAGGCTGCTGTACACCTGTGCTTTACAGCCTGAAAGCTATCGACGACGTGTGGGAAAGAGATATAGCCAGTGCCGTCAGATCGTTAAAAAATGCTGATTTTCTTATCACATCGGGAAGAAAAAGCTGGCGCGCCGTTCATGAAATGTCAAAAGCGTATGTCGTAAAATTCTCAGATATAAAGCATAAGAGAGAATTATTGAATCATTTAAAAATGCCGTGCGAATACTACGCCAATAACGCCGCGTCGCTTTATGAAGAATTGGGCGCACATAAACGTGCCGATTATATAAAACGGCAGTTTTTGTAATCCTGCCATGCGCCATAAACGCTGTGAATGATGCCGTCCGGCGGCATAGGCATTGACAACAGGCTTTCAAGTGTTTGTGCAGGGCAAACTCAAGAGTCAGCCGTCAACGCTCGTGCTGCCGGGCAGCGTCATTTTTTGCGATTTCACAACGTTCGCCGTAAACGTAAATTATCTTAGATATTAAAAAAATAAACATGGTTTTCCTCCGGTAGATGTTCACCGAGGCCTGCCGCTGCCATGTGAAAGCGAAAAATGCCGCCACCCGGCATCACGGGCTGTCCAATGTTCGTCAAAATACTTGGCGCGTTTGCCCGGAGTGTTTGTGCCCAGCCCTTGACACGGCCCTCTTTTATCTCTATACTTGTCAAGTTTTAGAATACGCTTGGTGCGGGCTTTAAAATGTCGTTTGGCTGCCTGACACACAGCGGAGGAGGGAAATTATAGAATGTACGCAGTAATCGAGCAGGGCGGAAAGCAGTACAGGGTCGCGGCAGGCGACAAGTTCAGGGTGGAGAAGATCCACGCTGAAGACGGAGCACAGGTAGAATTTGATAAGGTTATTCTCCTCGGCAAAGACGAAGGCGCAGTGGTTGGCGCTCCTTATGTTGAGGGAGCTACGGTAACGGCGAAGATTCTTGAGAGCGGCAAGGATGACAAGGTCATCGTCTTCAAGTACCGCAGAAAGAAGAACTATCGCAAGTTCCGCGGTCACCGCCAGCAGTACACGCTCGTTCAGATCGAAGCAATCAACGGTTAGTTTTTACGCAAGGGGGATATTGAGTTATGGCACATAAAAAAGGGCAAGGAAGTTCAACCAACGGCCGCGACAGTCAGCCTAAGTATCTTGGCATTAAGCGCGGAGACGGTTCTTTTGTAAACGCGGGAACGATCATCGTCCGTCAGAGGGGCACGAAGTACCACCCCGGACAGCACACAGGCCTTGGCCGTGATTTCACGATCTTTGCGCTGGTCCCCGGCAAAGTCCGCTTCCAGACAAAGGCAAACCGCAAGTACGTCACGATCGAGCCGGAAACACTTTAACTAAATCGAGAGAATCACTGATTATACAGGCAATCTTTGACAGATCTAATCAGTGGCATCAGAATTTTTCGGGGGCCCTCATAGAGCAGGCCCCCATTTTTTAGATGGAAAACCAGCGGTCATATACACTCCGACGGACAAACCAGACTCTGTTGTGGAAAGCGAAGATTCCCATCCCACCTGTAAGCCACGGACGTCCTCCCGCATGTGGCTCCGGCGTATGTATGATACGTCTGACGGGGCCGCGCACCTCTGTTAGCGCGAAATCAATGTCTGGCTTTTTGTCCATTACCAGCGGAGCAGTAATGTAGTGGTTATTTTTGAAATGAGGTGAAAATATGAAATTTGTCGATTCTCTGCGAATGTCTATCAAGGCGGGACGCGGCGGCAACGGCTGTATGAGCTTCCTGCGCGAACGCTTCAAGCCCAACGGCGGCCCGGACGGCGGTAACGGCGGGCGCGGCGGCAGCGTGATTTTCGAGGCTACCAACAACCTGCAGACACTTGCAGACCTTGAATATATGCACCATATCAGAGGCGAGAACGGCGGACACGGCAAGGGCGCCGCGAGAAACGGCCCCGCCGGCGAGGATAAGGTGATCTATGTCCCCTGCGGCACGGTCATCTACGACGCGGAGACGGGGGAGGGCTACGCCGACCTTGTGGAGCCGCACGACCGTTTCGTCGCGGCACGCGGCGGACGCGGCGGGCGGGGAAACCGCTATTTCGCCAGCTCGGCGCGCAAGGCCCCACGCTTTTGTGAACAGGGCGAGCTTGGCGAAGAGGTAATGCTGCGGCTTGAGCTGCGGCTCATCGCCGACGTCGGCCTTGTTGGGCTGCCCAATGTGGGCAAGTCGAGCATTCTGGCCGCCATCTCCAACGCTCAGCCGAAGATCGCCAACTATCCCTTTACAACGCTCTCACCAAACCTCGGCGTGCTTAACACCGGCGACGAACGTATCGTCATCGCCGACATCCCGGGGCTGATCGAGGGAGCCCATATGAATAAAGGGCTTGGCCTCGAATTCCTGCGGCATGTAGATAGGACGAGACTTCTCGTGCATGTTTTAAGTCTCGAAAGCGGCGATTATGATACAATAATCCAGGATTTTACGGTCGTGCGCCAGGAGATGGAGAAGTATGACCCTGAGCTTGAGAAACGTCCTTACTTCGTCGTCGCCAATAAGCTCGACGAGGTGGACGAAGGACTTGCGAAGGAGTTGGCGGAAAGGCTGGCCGCCTATTTTAAGGAGAAGGATATCCTTATGATCGCGGCAAGCGCCCTGACGGAGGAGGGGATCCCCGAACTCGTCAAGGAGATAATCAAGTTTGTAAAGGATCATCCGCGTCCGGAGAGCAACGTACGGCTCTACGCCCTCGAGGAGAGGGTGCCGGAGAAGACGCCGCTCCGTAAGCGCAACAGGATACAGATCATCACGCTGCACGGCGGCGGTTACCGGGTAATGCACCGTCAGCTGGAAAAGGCCGCCGAGCGTTATGATTTCAGTCAGGAAGAGAACGTGGCGCGCTTTACGCGGCTGCTGCGCAAGTATAAGGTGGAGGAGCTTCTTGAGGCGGCGGGTGCCGTGCCCGGCGACACGGTAAGCATCGGGTATAAGGATTTCGATTTTTATCCCGATTATTATCCGGACAAGCTTCCCGACGACGAGCCGGACGAGCTTATTGAGAGCGAAGCAGAAGAACTCTCTGAGGACGGAACGCCATTGCCAGATACTGACGATGACGAAGAGGCCTCTGAAGGCGGAACTTTAGAAGAAGACGAGAATAAATAATAAATAGGAGCATTGATATGACCGAGGAAAACCGCAGAATAGGTATCATGGGGGGAACCTTTGACCCGATTCACAACGGCCACCTGCTGGCCGCGGACGAGGCTCACGCAGCCTTTGGACTTTCCGAGGTCATATTCGTTCCTACCGGGCAGCCGCCGCACAAGACAAACCAGCGGGTCACCTCCGCTGAAGACCGTTATATGATGACGGAGTTTGCCACGGTGGGCTGCCCTTATTTTAAGGTCTCTCGCGTGGAAATTGACAGAGTGGGGAGCAGCTACACGATAGACACGCTGCGGACGCTGCGCACGATGCCCGAGTACGCGGGAGTGGAATTCTACTTTATCACGGGACTGGACGCCGTTCTGGACATCGTCTCATGGAAGAACCCGGAAGAGATTATGGACATGTGCAAGTTTGTCGCTGTCAGCCGCTACGGCTATACGCACAAGAGGATGGAAGAGCTGCCGAGCGAACTGCGCAGCCGGATAATCCCCCTTGAGATACCGCTGTTGGCGATATCAAGTACCGAGCTGCGTGAGCGCATTAAAAACGGCAGGAGTATCCGCTTCATGGTTCCATCCGCGGTGGAACAGTTCATCAGAAAAAAATCCCTGTATAAGAACTAGACGGAGGAAGCACCTTTGATACGCTCAAGAACTATTATTTTGATAATAATATGCGGACTTATCGCCATCTTCGGCGGCGCCGGACTGCGGCTCTATTTTGCGTGGCACACCTCACAGGACGACATACGCAGGGCGTTTGAAAACGAAAGTCAGAAAAAGGAGAACGAAAGTTATGCCGCACTGCTGAAAGAGCAGGGGCGGTTCAACATTCTCGTCATGGGCGAGGACGATGTGGAGGGATCGCGGCGCTCCGATACGATCCTCTTTGTCACCATCGACATCGACGACAAGAACATGCGCGTGATTTCGCTGCCGCGCGACACACGCGTACAGATCCCACACCACGGAACACAGAAGCTGAACCATGCCTTCGCCTACGGCGGCCCCGACCTGCTTAAGGCGACGGTCGAGAAATACCTCGGCCTGCCGATTCTTTATTATGTCGTCATCAATTACGACAGCTTTCCCGAATTTGTCGACATGGTCGGCGGGGTAGAGGTGGACGTTCAGAAGAGGATGCGTTATGTTGACAGGGCAGGCGGCCTTGATATAAATATTCAGCCAGGACGGCAGCTTCTTGATGGAAAAACTGCCCTGAAATATGTACGTTTCAGAAAAGACGCCCTCGGCGACATTGGCCGTATACAGCGCCAGCAGCAGTTTATCAAAGCGCTCGTTAAGAAGGCCTACGATCCGCGCGTCCTGATCAAGTTCCCGGAACTCGCGGCGCAGGCGATGAAGATATTTAAGACCGACATGTCACCGACCCTTGCCGTGCAGCTTGCGGGCTTTGTACAAAATGAGCTTGGCCGTGATCGGATGTTTTTCTCTATGCTGCCCGGAGAACCGGTGATGATCGACCGTCTGAGCTACTGGATGGGCGACGTCAAGGCGGCAAACGCCTTCCTCAACGCACCCGTTGAGGCACTGATTTCCGGCGACGTTACGGAGGGCAGCGGCAGGAATGCGAAGCAGGTGCACTTTACGAGCGCCGGGGACGCCGTAACCGCCTCAGCGGACGTCAGCGGAGAGGGAAGCCAGCCCGGAACACAGACGGTTCAGAGCGGCGCTAAAAAGGACGAAATGAGCAAAGATGAGCTAATGACCCTGATAAAGTCGATGCCGGAGTCGGTGGCGGTCCTCAATGGAACAGGCAAGGCAGGTGTGAGCGCCGAGATATCAACACGCCTGCAGCAGCTCGGCGTCGACGTGATCCATTCCGGCAACGCGAAGCATTTCGACTATCAGCACTGCAACATAGTCTACCCGACCAACGCCAGCGAGAAGGTCAAGACGACGGCACGCCAGCTCGGCACGCTGCTTAAGATCCCCAAAAACCTCGTGCGCCCGAGCCAGCAGGCCTTTTACGCCTCGATAATTGCGGGACATGACTATAAGAAACTGACTACATTATTGGATAATATGCTGAAGATCAGCAATCAGTAAGGAAAAATAAAGAGGAGTGACCTGTTAATGACGGAAAAAAACGAAGATTTCTGCGCGCCGTACATGCCTTTGGTAGAGGCGCTGCTTGACAAACACGCGGCGGAGGTCAGCGTACACAACCTGAGCGAGATATCAGGCTTCGCGGATGTGTTTATCGTAGCAATCGCCCGTTCGGAGCTGAACGCAAGGACGCTGAAAGATACCGCCTGCGACATACTTGACGAGACGGGAGCAAAGTACCGCGTCGAGGGTGAAAACAGCACCAGATGGACGCTGATCGACGCGGGAGACCTTATCGTCAATATACTAAGCCGTGAGGGACGCGACTTTTACAGGCTTGATTCGCTCTGGGGCGACGCTCCGACGAAGAAATTCACCGATCAGGACGAAGATTAGCTCCATGGAATGCATCTTCTGCAGGCTCAAGGATTATGTTCTGGAAAATGAGCTCGCCTACGCGGTATTCGACGCAATGCCGGTAAACGAAGGCCATATGCTCATCATCCCCAAGAGGCATGTGCAGAACTATTTCGACATCACCCTCCAGGAGGAGGCGGCGATGCACGAGCTGCTTCGCAGGGGAAAAGAGCTGCTGGATGAAAAATATCACCCTGACGGATATAACTTCGGGGTAAACTGCAACAAATGCGCGGGGCAGTCGGTGATGCACGTCCATATGCATCTGATACCGCGCTACAAAGGCGACACAGAATCGCCGCTTGGCGGCGTGCGCGGCGTCATCCCCGAAAAGATGGCCTATATAAAGAAATAACGTTAAGCAGGATATAGTACCGGCACAGATCTGACGGGAGTTGCCCCGTCAGATTTTTTTATACGCGGGGGGTACAAAAGCGCCTGCAAGATGATATTATTAGGCATCACTATGCGGGAGGTGTACGGATGAAAATAGCTGTGCTGGGCATCGGCGGCGTCGGCGGTATCGTTGGCGGCGCGCTGGCAAAAAATTATACAGAGACCTACTTTTATGTGCGTGGAAAAAACCTCGACGCCATACGCCGGAGGGGACTCAGGGTGCGGTCCGCCCTGCTGGGCGATTTCACGGTGCAGCCTAAGCTAGCCTCGGACAGCGCGGAGGAGCTTGGCCTGATGGACGTCATCTTCGTCTCATGCAAGGGGTACAATCTGAGGGCGGCCTGTGAGTCCATCGCGCCAATGATCAAAGCGGAAACGCTGGTGATACCGCTGCTGAACGGCGTCATCGTCTCCGATATGATGAGGCCGATGCTGCCTCCGTGCCTACTGGCGGACGGCATCATTCGCGTATTCAGCCATCTGGAACAGCCGGGGCATATCGTGCAGAGCTACGGCCCCTGTAGCGTCATCCTCGGCATGAGGGATGGCGGCATACCACAAAAGCTGGAGGAGACTGCGGCCATCGTCGGCAAGGCCGGTATCAGCACCACGTTATCGGACGACATTCTTGCCGACAGCTGGAATAAATATATGATGATGTGCGGCAACAGCGTGCTATTTTGCTGTTGTGACGGACCGGCGGGAAAGGTCCGCGAACATCCCGGCCACATGGAGTTGGTACGCGCCGTAGCCGGCGAACTGATCGCGGTGGCGGCGGCCTCCGGAGTTACGATGCCAGCTGATATGGCCGACCGCTATACGGAGAATTTTTCAAAGCTGGCGCCGGAGGCGATGAGTTCGCTTTACCGAGACCTCAGCGGCGGCAAACCGCCAAGCGAAACGGAGTTGGACCATATCATCGGCAGGATGATTGAACTGGGACAACAGTACGGCGTACCGACGCCGTACCACAAAGCCGCCTACGAACGTTTTGCCGCAAAATAAAGACGGACTTTAAAGGCGGGTATTCCGAAAACTGAATTTTAGAATAACGACTTACAATTACAAAAAAGGGATTCATTCACAGCAATACGCGTGACAGAATCCCTCTTTTTTTACACTTTGACATCCCTCTATATTGATGGGGAAGCGCTTTATAATGATGTCCTATAATTTATCTTATGTTACATAGAACCCCTCTCGAAATATCCGAGAGGGGGCAAATGCTGATTCTGAGGCTATTTTTGTATAGTGCTGTTCATGCACTTTATGTCCTATATCTTTGCCGTTATGTTACGTTGTCTTTCGTATCTACAGCGCGTTCTTTACTATCTGGATGAAGCTCTCAGGCTTGAGCGAGGCTCCGCCGACAAGCACACCGTCGATGTCCGGCTGGGAGATGATGCCCTTTGTATTCTCGGGCTTTACGCTGCCGCCGTACAGTACGATGAGCTCATCGGCCGTCTTCGCGCAATAGCTTTCCGCCGCGAGGCCGCGTATGAACTTGCAGATCTCTTCTGCGTCGGCGTCGCTGGCCGTCTTGCCGGTACCGATGGCCCAGACGGGTTCGTAGGCGACAATCACCTTTTCAGCGACGGTCTTTCCCTCCATCCCCTTAAGCCCCTCGACAAACTGTCTCTTGATGACCTCGAAGGCCTTTCCCGATTCGCGTTCCTCAAGCGTCTCACCGACGCAAAGAACCGCGGTCAGGCCGCCCTCTACGGCTGCGTGTACCTTTTTGTTGAGCTCTTCGTCTATCTCGCGGAAGATGTGACGTCTCTCGCTGTGGCCGATCAGGACATGCGTCGCGCCGATCTCCGTGATCATCGGCACCGATATTTCGCCCGTAAAGGCACCGCTCTTTTCCCAATGTGTATTCTGCGCGCCGATTATCACCGGCATCTCTTTAGCGCCGCAGACGGCGGTGAGCAGTGAGACGGCGGGCACGAAGAAAGCGATCTCTTCCTTCCCATCGGCGACAGCCTTTTGTACCTCGGGAGCGGCCTTTATCTCTGCATCAAACTTGTTAAGAAATTCACTTGTAGCCTTTGGACCGTTAAACATCTTCCAGTTGCCAGCGATAAACTTTCTGCGCATATTAGATACATTCCCTTCTATCCCAATGATCATTGTTGTTTTGTTTTTAGGGCAGTTTTATTATTGTTTTTAAGGTATTTATTCAATATATAAGAGTCAAGATTTCGTCCTTCACTGCACCTTATACTCTTATACAGAAAAGGGCGGATATTATCCGCCCTTCGTATCTTTTATTTAATCGTCACTAATCTAAAACGTAGGGCTCGATGCCCGGCAGACTCTTCCCCTCAAAGAATTCGAGGCTTGCGCCGCCGCCTGTGGAGACGTGCGATACCTTGTCCTCCATCTTGAAGAGGGCTATCGCTGCCGCGGAGTCTCCCCCGCCGACGACCGTCAGCGCGCCCTTTGCTGTGGCGTCGGCAAGGGCCTTGGCCACGGCTTCGGTGCCCTTGGCGAAGGCCGGCATCTCAAAGACACCCATCGGTCCGTTCCAGAGCACGGTCTTAGCCGCCGTTATCTCTTTCGCGAATAGCCCGGCGGTCGCGGGACCGATGTCAAGTCCCATCTGATCTGCCGGGATAGCCTCCGCAGAGACCACCGACGCCGGCGAATCGGCCTTGAATTCCGGCGCGGTGACGACGTCAGTCGGAAGCATGATCTTTACGCCAAGCTTAGCGGCTTCGTCAAGCATCCTGGCCGCGAAGTCGAGCTTCTCTGTCTCGCAGAGCGATTTGCCGATCTCTTTGCCCTGCGCCTTGAGGAAGGTGAAGGCCATGCCGCCGCCGATGAGGATGGTATCGACTTTTTTAAGCATATTCTCCACCACCGCTATCTTGTCGGAGACCTTAGCGCCGCCGAGGATGAGGACGAAGGGTTTCTTCGGTTCGTCGCGCGCCGCGGAGAGCATCGTGATCTCACGGTCGATGAGTTTGCCTGAATATGAGGGCAGAAGCTCGGCCGCCGCCCTTGTCGAGGCGTGCGCCCTGTGCGAGGCGCTGAAGGCGTCCATCACGAAAAGGTCGAAGTCTTTTGTGAGGCGCTTGGCGAATTCGAAATCGTTTTTCTCCTCTTCGGGATAGAAACGGACGTTCTCCAGCAGCAGCACTTCGCCGTCTTTCCAGGAGGCTACGGCCTCGTCAACCTTTTCACCCACGCAGTCGGGGACGAAACGCACGGGCCAGCCCGTGAGCTTCGCAAGCTCCTCGCCTACGGGTTCCAGGGTGTATTTAAGGTTGAAGGTTCCCTTCGGCCGGCCGAGATGTGAGATCAGGGCGACCTTCGCGCCGGCTTCACGCAGAGCCGTAAGCGTCGGAAGATGGGCCTTGATGCGCGTATCGTCGCTGACCCTGCCGTCGGCGAGGGGAACGTTGAAGTCCACCCTCACCAGAACCTTTTTCCCCGCTACCTCCGATGGTGAAAAGGTCTTCAGGCGCATGGCTTAAAGTCCCTTTTTGAAGATGTAGTTCGCGAGATCGATAACTCTGTTGCTGTATCCGCACTCGTTGTCGTACCATGAGAGGAGCTTTATCATTCTGTCTCCCATAGACATGGTGTGCATCGGCGCGAATATCGACGAATTGGTATCGCCTACGAAGTCCATAGACACGAGGTCTTCGGGCTCGTACTCAAGTATTCCCTTAAGCGGGCCCTCGGCTGCCTCTTTCATCGCCGCATTGACTTCGTCCACCGTCGCCGGCTTCTCAAGGACTACGGTGAGGTCGACGACCGAAACGTCGGGGGTAGGTACGCGGAGCGCGAAGCCGTTGAGCTTGCCTTTGAGCTCCGGCATAACCTCGGAGATCGCCTTCGCGGCTCCGGTGCTGGTCGGTATGATCGAGAGGGCCGCCGCTCTGCCGCGAGAGAGGTTCTTGTGCGGGAAGTCGAGCGTCTTCTGGTCGTTAGTATATGCGTGGATGGTGTTCATGAGCCCCTCTTTGATGCCGAACTTGTCCTGGAGGACTTTGCAGACGGGAGCGAGGCAGTTTGTCGTGCAGGAGGCGTTGGAGATGATGTTGTCTTTCTTGGGATCGTAGACGCCCTCGTTGACACCCATAACTATCGTGGCGTCATGGTTCTTGGCGGGAGCCGAGATGATGACCTTTTTCGCGCCGGCTTCAATGTGCGCCTTCGCCTGGTTGGCGTCGGTGTAGCGGCCGGTCGACTCTATGACAAGGTCCACGCCCATCTCTTTCCAGGGCAGTTTCGCGGGATCGGGCTCCGCAAGGGCCTTGATCCGGTGTCCGTTTACTACGAGGTAGTCGCCGTCGACTTCAACTGTGCCGGGGAAACGGCGGAAAACTGAGTCATACTTAAGCAGATATGCAAGAGATGCCGGCGGTGTGAGGTCGTTTATCGCCACTATTTCAAATTCATTATCTTTCCCGTTCGTGAAAAACGCGCGGAGAGAAAGACGTCCGATACGTCCAAACCCGTTGATTGCAACCTTGTACTTAGCCATTGTAAGTGCCTCCTTAGAATTTTTACCAATACCTTGTGAAAAGAGGGATAAACCTAGTATTTATCCCTCTTTTATGATTGTGCTACTATATTCCGTTTATGTCAAACAAAAATTTCCATTTTTATAAATTAACGCTTATTTTTATTCGTCCGCCTTATACAAACGCCAATTGAGCCGCAAACATTCTACAATGCAAAAACGTATGTTCCGCTGGTTGGCGGCTGCCTGTTTTATTCGCCGGCCTCAAGATTCTCATGCAGTACGCGCAGAAGTTCTCCGAGCGATACGGCGCTGAGGACGTCTCCGTGCGGACGGTAGGGCATCATGCCGTCGAAGAGTTCCGCTACCCCGCCCAGGCATCCGTGGCGCAGGTGCGAATTGAACGGACGGATGAATACCCATCCAAGGTCCTTACGCGAAGGATTGTTTTTGAGGTATGCGGTAATGAACTGCCCAAGCAGCCATGTCCAGGCCATGCCGCGGTAGCGGGCCTTGAGGCGCTGGTCCAGGCGTCCCTCGGAACGGCCCTTGAACTTGTCATGGCGCGGGTCGAGGGTGCGGAGTCCGTATGTAGTGTAGAGCTCGTTCCAGCAGAGGCGCACCACATTCTGTGCCGCATCCGGCGATAGCGGGCTGAAGGGCAGCGAGGCCGCCAGTATCTGGTTCGGGCGGATCGTGCCGTCGTTTTTGAAGGTCTCTGGATCGACGCTGTCGTAGAGGCCCTTCATATCGAAGCTCCAGAAGGTATCGTTGAAGGACTTGGCGCACTTCTCTGCCGCCTCCCCAAACTTTTTCGCTGAATCGGCGCAGCCGCACTCAAGCGCGTATTTCTCGGCGCATTTCAGCGCGTTGTACCAAAGGGCGTTGACCTCCACGAGGTATCCCTTGCGCGGAACGACTACTTCGTCGCCGGCCACGGCGTTCATCCAGTATCTTGAGGGATGCGCCGAGGTCATACGGAGGAGCATATTCGCGTCGCATACCGCATCCAGCTCGGCGGCACCTGAGATATACTTTTCGACGATCTCTTTTATCGCGCGGGCGAACGCGGCTCTGTCCTGAGCGGAGGCCTCTTTATGGTGCGAGAGGTATTTGTCCGCCGCGTATACGAACCAGAGTCCGTTGTCGATGCAGCCAAATTCACAGGAGCCGTCGTCGGCGAATTTTTCTGGCATGACCCAGCCGTTTTTCTCGGCGATCTCAAGCCAGTATTTGAGCGTCTTCGCCGCGACCTCTTCCCTACCGGTGGCGAGAAGCAGTCCGGGCAGCGAGATAAAGGTGTCGCGCGCCTTCGTATCGACTGAGGGATAGCCGGTATAGATGGGGGCGATGCTCTCGGGGCGGTCGTCGACGAGATGGTACGAGGATACGATCATATCCTGCTCAGCGCTGTTAAGGGCGGGAATATTCGCCTGCTCGAGGATATTTTCAAATCTCTCCGCCGTCTCTTTTTCCATAGCGGCAAGCTCCTTGAGCGTGAAGCTCTGCGGTTTCTCGGAGAGCACCACATAGACCACGTCTCCCTCGGATATCTCGTTGGAGATGAATCCAGGCGACCACAGATGGTCGACGCCGGCGGATTCGGGGCGGTCATCCTGCTCGTAGATGAGGTTTTCAAACCATAGAGGCTTCAGCGACCATGTGCCTGCCGTGGCCGAGCAGCAGCTGGCGTGTCCCCTGCCCTTTACACTGATGCTGTGCGCGTCGTCGGAGGATACGCTGAATTCGCTCTTACCCGATTCAGGACATACCGTGTCGCTCAGCCTGTGGGCGAAGAGCGGGCGCAGATCAAGGCGGACCTTATCAGGAGCTGCCAGAAGCTCATACTTTATTACCGTGCATTCTTTTCCATGCGGCATAAAAATCGATTTTTTGAGGAGGATACTATGAATTACAAAAAGTATACTTGGGAATGGATTTCCCTGATATTCCTGTAGATACCTGTAACCGTCCGGGTAAACAAGATCCTTGTAACGGTTCGTTGAGAGCTGGTATTTCTTGTTGCGGTCAAAAATGGTCTCTTCGATTTTGCTGACCAGGACCGAGTGCTGCCGTTCGCTTTCAGGCCTCACCACGAGAAGGCCGTGCTCTCTCCTTGTGTTTGCCCCTATGACTGTGGAAAATCCGTAGCTTCCGCGCCCGTTGGAGACAAGGAACTCCCTCCCGGCGCCTTTGTCATAGGTGTTAACGTCTGCCTTTCCTAAGTACATTGGCATCATCCCCCTTTGATTGCTTTCTTAGCATGGTTTCTAATTTCCGCCACCTATATTCTACCGTACTTTTGCTAATTGGTCTCGGTAAAGTTTGTCCAAGTTCTTTCAAAGTTATGCTCGGATTTTTCTTCCGCGCCATTACCAGCTCAAAAAGCGGCGCTGGAAGCTCCTCCACTATCCCAAGGTCCTCCATCTGACGGATCAGCTCCATCTGGAGACGGGCCGCCTCCAGGCTCTTGTTGATATTCGCGGCGTCGCAGTTCACAAGCTTGTTGGCATGGCTCCTCATCGAACGGTAGATCGCCGTCTCCTCGAGATCGAGGGCTGTCTTGACGAGCCCTATCCGCGAAAGGAATGTGACGATCTGCTGCTGGTCTCTCAGCATCAGTTCGCGGCACTCCATTTTCTTTCTCACACCAACCGTGAAGCCGCAGGATTTCAATATCGCCTGCAAACGCTCCGCGGAGCCCTTCCCCGCCGGCGGACGGATGACCAGATAGTATCCGGCCCTCGGTATATAGAGCGCGCCGCAGCTCCCGAAGAGGCCGCGTACCCAATTCCAATTTCGTGTGCGCTTCGCCATCGCGTTCGTGACGGCGAAGATCTCCGTCGCCGCGCGCCTGCCGATGGAGAATACTATCCGGCCCCTCTGCTGCGTATGGATGAGGCGGATACTCTCTCCGTCCGCCGGACCGCTCCATTCGCATTCTCCCCAGAGGCGCATCAGCCGCCGCACTACGAAGAGGCGGGGCGAGGTGAAGAGATAATCTTCGCCCTCCACATTATAACTCATGCCGTCGATGATTCCGGCCGCCTCGTCTTTTACCGGCTGGGAGGCGGGAAGCGCGCCCCACTCGTCCCAGATGGTGTGATTCAGACCTTCCATTATATGCGCCCTCAGCTCTTCCTGTTCTCGCGGATTAGTTCCATGATCGTCTCCGAGAGGTTCTGCGCGTTATGCCGCAGATATTTCCCGTTTCTTATCTCACAGTAATCGCCGTAGACCACCGTCGTTCCGAGCGACTCCAAATAATTCTCCTCTTTCGCGGAGAGGTAGAGCGGCTCCGCGCCGATCTTGCTGTAGCGCGAAAGAAATTCCGCCGGTATCGCGGACTGGTTGGCAAGCACATAATCGGGGACGGTGCCCAGAACGCCGGTTATCCAGTCGACATGGGCGACGATGTTCATGCCCTCCGTCTCCTTCGGCTGAGTCATCAGATTCGCGATATAGACGATGGGGACCTTCGTATCCCGAAGCAGCTTCGCCATATCGCTGAGCAGAAGGTTCGGAAGCACGCTGGTAAAAAGGCTTCCCGGGCCGAGCACAATTATCTCGGCCTCGGCGAAGGCCTGTTTCACGCCGGACAGCGCCTCGGCGTCCGCAGGCTCTATCCACAGCTTCGCCAGCTGGCTGCCGTTATCCGATATCTCCAGCTCGCCGGAAAGCAGCCTGCCGTCGGCGGTCTCTCCCTTGAGCGTTACATTGTCAGTCGTTACGGGCAGCACCTGCCCGCGTATGGCAAGGAGCTTGTTCAGCTCCTCCACGGCGCGCTGGAAATCGCCCATCATCTCCGTCGTCGCGAGGAGGATGAGGTTCCCCAGGCTGTGACCCTTGAGCTCGCCGCGGTCGAAGCGGAAATTGAGCAGGCTGTTCAGCGAGCTGTCGTTCTCCGCGAGCGCGACGATGCAGTTGCGTATGTCGCCGGGGGGCAGCATGCCCCACTCCTGGCGCAGCCTCCCGGAGCTGCCGCCCTCGTCCGTGACGGCGACAACCGCCGTGATATTCCGGGTAAAGCCCTTAAGGCCGCCAAGCAGCGTTGAAAGTCCCGTGCCGCCGCCGATCGCGACGACGCGCGGCCCCAGCGAGAGCCTGTACTCAAGGGCGTTGGACATGATGCGGTGGCGCTCCGCGGGCCTCCTCCAGAACCTGCGCCGTTTGGGCGCGATAAAATAGACGGCCGCCCCGCCAAGCATAAAGGCTGTTATAAAGGTGAGTATCCAGAGAACGGCGTTCACCAGAGATTTCCTTTGTCGATATCCCGATGCTGCACCTTGACGCGCCTGCCTGCCGCCTCAAGGTAGGCTCCCAGAATCTCCGTGACGGCGACGGAACGGTGCCGCCCGCCCGTACAGCCGATGCAGATATGCAGCTGTTTTTTGCCGGTGTCGCAGTAGACCGAGGAGACATAGTCAAGCAGCGGCTCCGCGCGCGAGAGAAATTCCCCCAGCGCGGGAAAGCCCTTCAGGTACCTCACCACCGGCTCGTCCCTTCCCGAAAGCTGATGAAGTTCGTCGACATAGTTCGGATTGGGCAGGAAACGGACGTCCAGGATATAGTCGGCATCCTGCGGCGGCCCGTACTTGAATCCGAAAGAGCTGACGATCACCGCCGGCTCCTCCATCGACATCCCTGTAGCCTCAAGAAGCCGCGTTTTAAAGTCGGGCAGTTTAAGTCCCGTTGTATCTATAACTATATCAGCATTTTTTATAATGCCGTTTAGAAGTTCCCTTTCGTTTTGAATTCCCTGAAGTATCGTCATCCCCTCAGCGAGCGGATGGCGTCTGCGCGTCGTCTCAAAGCGGCGCACAAGGGCCTCGTCGGAGGAATCCACAAAGAGTATCTCCGTATGGACGTTTTTCTCCCGGAGTCTGGCGGCGACGTTGACAAGGTCGTTCAGCAAATCCTGGCCACGAACGTCGACCACCGCCGCGACGCCGTTGCGCACCGCGGACTGATGGCCCTCAAGCACTTCGAGAAGCTGCGGCAGAAGCGTGGGGGGCAGATTGTCTATCGCGTAAAAGCCCTGATCCTCAAAGACATTTAGGGCGGATGACTTTCCCGCGCCCGACATGCCGGTAATTATGATGCAGCGTTTGATCTCTCTCTTTCTTTCCAAGTAAATCATCTCTCTTTGCCGGAGGCGGTTTTTGCACACCCGCGTCGAAGATCCGTATATCAAGATACTATAACAGATAACGGAACAGACAACGGGAATAATGCATATCTTCCTTTATGTGCATTATAACAAATCTTGCCGCGTTATGTTTATCGGCGGCGGCATTATATTGTAGAATATAAAAAGTTATTCTCGGAGGTGAAGCCAGATGCTGCGCACAGCGATATTTTTTACCTGAGCCGGTCTTGATGCAGGGACTGCATTGCTGTCTATAGTGAGCGCGCGGCGCGGAGGCCTTCGGTAAATCCTCGAAAAAGCCACTCTTGCCCTCTTACTTTATCTGCCGCGCGCGCCTCTTGATGCAGCGCGCCATTAAACATACGACAGGTCAGATAAAAGGGGGAGCATTATATGTACAATAATATAGATCAGATATTTGATGAAATGCGCGAGGCCGTCCACAACGGCCCCGTAGCCGTAAAGGAACTTAAAGAGGCCGGGCGTCCGGTGATCGGTACCTACTGCACGTTCACGCCGTGGGAGCTCGTCAACGCCGCCGGCGGCATCTCCGTCTCTCTGTGCAGCACAAGCGACAAACCGATCGCAGCGGCGGAAAAACACCTGCCGCGCAACCTCTGTCCGCTCATAAAGTCGAGCTACGGCTTTGCGCTGACCGACACCTGTCCTTACTTCCACTTCTGCGACATGGTCGTCGGAGAGACCACATGCGACGGTAAAAAGAAGATGTACGAACTGCTCGGAAGGCTGCGCCCGACCCACGTCATGCAGCTGCCGCAGCGCAGGGAGCACCCCATGAGCCTCGAACTCTGGAAGGGGGAGATCACCGCGCTCAAAGAGGCGCTTGAAGAGCTCTGCGGCACAGAGATAACCGACAAAAAGCTCGCGGAGTCCATAGCGCTCAGAAACACGATGCACGCCGCGGCAATGCGCTTTTACGACCTCTCAAAGCTGCCGGACGCCGTAATAACGGGCAAAGAGATCATGCTCGTATCGGACTATCTCAAATTCACCTTCGACTATGAAAAGAGCGTGGCGAAGGTCAATGAACTCGTTGATAAAATACTGGAAAATTACATCGACGGCCAGCGCCGTCAGGATATCGCCGCCCACCGCATCCTCATCACCGGCTGCCCAATGGGGAAATCTCTGGAAAAGATCGTCGACATCCTCGAATCTCCGGAATGCGCCTCGCTCGTCGTCGGCTTTGAAAACTGCGGCAACCTTAAATGCTCGCACTATAAGGTCCGCGAGGATATCGCCCCGCTTGACGCGCTCGCGGAAAAATATCTCTCCATCCCCTGCTCCGTCATGTCGCCTAACGAGGGTCGCGAAGAGCTGCTGCGCCACTACGCGGAAAGATACCGCGCCGACGGCGTCGTAGACGTCATCCTTCAGGCCTGTCACACATACAACGTCGAATCCTACTCCATCCGCCAGTTCCTCGCCGGCGAGGGCATTCCCTACATCGCGGTGGAGACCGACTATTCACAGGGCGACCTCGGGCAGCTCGCCACCAGGTTCGGCGCCTTCACGGAGATGCTGTGATGGCCAGCATCGGCATCGACATCGGCTCCACCGCGACCAAGGGCGTCCTCTGGAACGGCAGCGGCTTTGAATTCTACCTAACCCCCACCGGCTGGACACCTGGGGAGAGCGCGGCAAAGGCGGTGGCTCAGGTGAGGAGGCGCGGACATATACTTAAAAACGAGGACCTCCACGTCACGGCAACTGGTTATGGGAGAAACGTCTTTCAGGCCGACAAGCGCGTCACAGAGATCACCTGCCACGCCGCGGGCGCGCACTACCTCGCGCCGGAGGCTTCAACGGTGCTCGACATCGGCGGACAGGACTCAAAGGTGATAACCCTCGGCCCCGACGGCAGAGTTACAGACTTCCTCATGAATGACAAGTGCGCCGCCGGCACGGGGCGCTTCCTCCAGAACATGGCGGTACACCTAGGCTGTTCGCTCCAGGACTTCGCCGCGATCCCGGAGAATACGCCCTTCCAGCCGATAAACAACATGTGCACCGTCTTCGCGGAGTCCGAGGTCATCGGGCTGCTGGCGCAGGGCGTGGCGAAAGAATCCATCTGTCTCGGCCTGCTGGACTCCGTAGCCCAGCGCGCGGCAAACCTAATTTCGCGGATATCTGATTACGGTGACATCTGTTTCACCGGCGGCTGCGCGCAGAACGGCCTGCTCGGAAAGCTGATCGAAAAAAAGACGAAACGCCGCGTGATAATCCCCGAACGCGCCCAATACGCGGGAGCTCTCGGCGCGGCGCTGATCGGCGCTGGAATGTAAAAGACAGCGGTCGCCCTACAATATACAAGAAGCGGAGCGGGGGATTTGGCGCAACCCTCCGCTCCGCCTTTTATTTAACATAATGAAAAACAGACCTCCAACGACAAAGGGGAACTTGACGGATCTTAATCATCGCCGTGCCGATTCCCTACGCCCCTGATATTTGTCAAATCTTCAAACTACTCTCTCGAGTTAACGTTCCGCATAAATTAAACTTGAGATTTCATCCATTCTCGAATTTGTTCTATGCACCATGGAAGCGCATCTCGAATCTGGTACACCCAGAACCGTTTTACATCCCAGCCTATCTCATATAAGCGTTGATTTCTAAGCTGGTCACGATAACACAACTCTCCATTCCAATCACGATGGTACATCTCTCCATCTACTTCAATATCAAGCATTCGGTCTTTAAAAAATAACGCTAAATCAAGTTTGTATTTGTCCACTGGATACTGAGGAACCGTTTTGATTCCTGCGTCAAACAACTCAGTATAGAAATAGCGTTCCCAATCCGAGACTTGTTCTGGATTATCGACGCGAGGATATTCTCTGCTTTCATAACATGTTAAAGTCGATAGTGGTTTTTCGACATGGAGATGTTTTCTTATATAATCAACAAAATGTTCCATATAAGAAATTTTACATTCCGAACAGTATTGCATATCTCCTACAACAATTAACATAGACCTCGCCCTTGTTATTGCGACATTGAACAGATTGCCAGTATTATTTAAAAAAGAGATGGCACTCAGTGGCGTATCTTGAGAAATCACAGGGGAGAATATCATGACATCTCTTTCATCTCCCTGAAATTTGTGCACAGTATCAACAAGAAAATCATTTTTTAAATGCAGATAATCTTTTAAAGATGGAGTTTTTTCAATTATTTCCCGTATTTTTTCGGCTTGAGACTTGAAGGGGGTAACTACCCCAACGCTTCCACAATATCCATTTTCAACGATTAAATGCTTTAATTCTGAGATTACTTTTTCAATTTCCTGATTATTGTATGCTCCCCCTGTGGATGGTCGGATAGTTTTGCCGGAGACATCGACCCACCGTACGCCGGGTGCCTCATTTCCAGGTGTGTTTAATCTTTTATAGTCAGTTGCTATTCGCAGCTTTCCCTCATAGAATTCAGTGTTTGAAAATTCTATAATGTCGCCAAAACTTCTATGATGGTCACGGAGGTGGACAATTTGTCCTGGATTGGCTATGCCGCTTGCGATAGAGTAAAGAGAATTTGCAGAGTATGACCACTCAAAGCCAACTTTGTATTTTTGGAGAAGGCTTACGTCTTGAGACTTAGAAACGGAACTGATATGACTAAGTTGTTTAGGGTCTCCTATGATTATAGCCCTTTTTGCCCTATATAGTAACGGCAGGATTGAAGCGATGTCGCATTGGCTCGCTTCGTCAATTATGACCATATCAAAAAAACCAGGCTGAAATGGAATACGCCCTTTAACAGACAAAGATGTTACAGCCCAACATGGCATGAACTGAGCCATTTCTTTCTGTAATTTGCTGAACTGAAGCTTTTGTTCCGGGTAACCGGTGACATCTACGTCTCCTATTAATCTCATTGCCGCTACATACTGGGTCATCTCAACGCGCTTTTCGGCTGAAATTTGCAGCGGGCATGTAACAAGCCATTTTTCCCATAGTTTATGGGCAATATCAGCCAGCGTGGATTTATGAGCTATTAATTGCCTGTCAATATTTTCAAGGGATTCAGAATCGTTAAAATCGTTCAAAAGTGAGCTGTATTCAATGAAAGTTTGCAGATCATTGATACATCCTACAATTTTGTTCTTATATTGAATGTATGTGTCTTCTGGAATATCAGCAGGCAAAGGTTTAATGCCATAGCATTTACTAATGTTATTCAATATAGATACCTTTTCCTCAAACTGTTGCTTGCGTTTATCTTTTACTACAAACCAAAATATTTTTGTAAGAAACGACTGCTGCTCTTTTCTGGTCTGGGAATAGCTAACGGTACATTCGTCGACCGCGTTTCTTAATTTTTTAATGTCTTCGTCATCTACTTTACCTAAAAAAGCTCCCCATGTTTTTTCACGGATATGGCAAACCTTTTGTTCTAATCGATCTAAACGATTTCGGAACGCAATATATTCGTTCTTTTTCCTTTTTAGCGTTGTGCAGGCAGAAATTTTTTCGTCGTATGCAGTCTTATAGTAGTTAAAATCATCCACATCAGATTGATCGGCATTTGATGACAATAGCCCCTCTATAACTTCCGCCAAGCGATAAGCATACTGATTGTTTCCAATTCTAAGCATGATAGGCCTATTCCCTAAATTATTTACTCTAATGTCTACAACATCGACGGCCTTATTATTTTTGCTTGTAAAAAGTGCATTTTTATTATTCCATGCCGCATTTACAAGTAAGCTGGTTACTACTTGTGATTTACCAGTTCCTGGAGGTCCTGTGACAATAATAAGGTTGGACTTTAGAGCCTTTTGTATTGCTTGATCCTGCTCAGTGTTTAATGGAAGGACCTCCAAGGAAGCCGTTTCTTGAAGAATGGAGTTTTGAACAGCTTCTCTTCCTATGCCACTGCCGCCCTCACGATGTACCCAATTGTATAGTGCGGTATCTTTATACGATTGTGTGCTTAATTGAGAAAGTGCCGATAGTTCACTTTCGAGTCCCTGTGTATAAGGAGAACGTTCTGTCGCAATAACGACGGCCTTATTATAAATGCCCTCCTGCGTGAGCATACCTATCGGTATTTCAAGATTAAGATTATATGGGTCTAGTTTTTCTTTCCATTCCCAGTGTCTAATCTCTTGTAAGCGCACAACCAATTCATCGATTTCTATTTCTGTCTCTTGACTGTTTAAACCAAGCTGATTCTCTAAATCTATCAGCTCATATATTTGAGCGTTACTGTCTTGTGGTGTGTATCTCTTAATAATCTCCATATTTAAGCTGGGGATATTGCTCATATTTATGCTACCACTGCCATATTCAAGAGAAAAGATAAAAATTGGGACTACCTTTAGATAGCTTTGTTTGGTTTTTAATGAATAAATCTTCATTATCATGATAGGGTATCCTACATATGCCGTCATATTCCGCTGTCTAGCAATTTTATTCAGAAATACGGCTGCATTTTCGGAGTCAAAACCACTTTTATCTATTTTATTAACTTCAGCATAATTCAAATTGTAACTACTTGTGAGAAAGGCGGAAATGGAGTTATTTCCTTCTATGCTTAAACAATTCAGATAATATTTACACAAGTTTTCTAAATCTTTGTCTGCACCAACAACATTGTCATCTTTAGGAGCTACACCGGCCGTGAAAGCAGATGCCAAATACCATTTATAGGAAGAGTCTTGGCAACAATAAACTTTCAGATTTCCATATAATAAAGAATTTACCTGTTTTTTATCAATGTTAAGCTCATTAGCTATTTGACTTGCCTTGACTCCATTTGACCCTTTTATAATATCTAAAATAGCATTTTCAAGAGGTGTCATCTTAAATGCTCCTTAATGATAGTCTTATGAAAATTAGACAATTTGAATCTCCAAAATCAGAAAAAACGATATGTAATCAATATTTTTACATACAATACCATTATAACAATCTTTTGCGCTCCAGATACCTGTTAAACTGCGGTACGGAAAAACTTATCTCCCCTCGTTCAGAGGCGTAGACAAATCCTTTATGGATCAGCTGTGCCCGGAGTGTCGAAATTTCTGCGACAGACTTACCGAGCCTCGCGGCGACATCTTTGACGGCACATTCGCGCCCGCCGCAGTCGACCATGGCGTACATGAAGGCCAGCTCCTTGGGAGTCGCGCGGTCATAGCGGACCTTGAAAAAACTTTCATCCAGCTCGCGTTCAAAAGTCTCGCGAGCCGCCATCGCACCAAGAAGCGAGATCCGGTGATCCTTTATTTGGCGCCATGCCTGCCTGCCGTACTCCTGAATAAAATAGGGATAGCATTCGGTCTCTTTAAGAATATAATCGAGAGCGTCGTCGTCGTAATGGACGTCAAATACCAGCGCCGGTTCAGAGAGCGCGAGGCGCGCCGCCTCACTGTCCAGGGAGCCAATTGGAATAAAGCGGAATAGCCGCTCGGCATAAGACTTTACGTCCCCCGCGATCTTCGCGATTTTGGGCAAACCGGCGGCGAAAACAATAAGCGGATAGCCCTTCTGACTTACCCTGTGAAGGGCGACGATGAGCGCCTCAAAATCAGCCTCTGTCATGTACTGTATTTCATCAATAAAAAAAGCAGCCCCATGCCCAGATTTCGCGGCAAGCGCCCCCAAGGCGGTAAAAAGCTCGGTAAGGTCGTTCTTAAAATCCCCCGTATCGGATACACCGACCGCGGGAGGAGCGGCCCCCTCTATGCCGAAATTGACAGACCCGTCCGGGCTGTAAGTGGCGTGAAAGGCCTTGAGAACACCGAACGCTCTACCGGCGCTCTGCTTAGCCATCTCGATAACGCTCATTCTGCGCATCAGTTTATTGGTATAAAGTGAAACCGCGCTTTTGAAATTTCCCCGCTCCGTTATCTCAATATGTTCGTAGAAAACATCGAGATCCTTTGCACGCTCTTCTATCTCATTCAGCAGCACGGTCTTGCCCACGCCGCGCAGTCCGTAATAGACGACCGAACGCGCGGTAAAACAGGCAGCCACCCTTGCCAGAGTTTCGTCCGCCTTTTCAAGAACCTCGTCCCGTCCGGCAAGGCAGCGAGGCATTAGTCCGGCTCCGGGCGTATATGGATTTATCTGAATCATCTTTCCGCCTCCTCACGCTGCAAAAATAATTTTACGCAGTTAAAAGCTAAAATTATCCTATACATATCTATATTATCATATAATTATAAAAAAAGTTAGACAGCGTCAGCCATACATGGCAAACACAAGAAAAGCAGCCCGCGCGCATGGGCAGGTCCGGCGTAGGGTTTATATTTTTCAGCACTTTACCGAAAACGTCCAAAACCTCGAACGGCGGCATATTTCAGAAAAGCCGCTGGGCATTTCGGCGGCTCTTTCAAGTCTTTTCTGCGTAAGCTCAAAATCTGGATAGACGGCAAAATGACAGAGCTGTATCCATTCGCCGGACAGTCCGCGTATTTACAGACCGGCAGCCATTTGCGGGAGGATCTGCCGAAGCGTCATTACCCAGAAAAATTTTAGTGGCTGTGGTGATGGTTCCCGCATTCCGTGGCGCCGCCGGTCAGAGTCTCAACCGCGTGGCGCAGGCCGCCGGTGACCGCCTCAAAACACTGCCCTGCTCCGCGTTTGCTGCCGGGGAAGGCGATAATGAGTGAACGATCTTTTATCACCGCTACGGAGCGTGTGAGGAATGAGCGCGGCGTATATTTCAGGGTCTCGATGCGCATCATATCGCCAAAGCCGGGAACGACCTTGTCGGCGACGGAGAGCAGCGCCTCCGGCGTGTTGTCGCGCGGCGAGAGGCCGGTACCGCCGGTGGTGAGGATGAGGCTGATCCCCCTCTCCGCCCATTCACGGACGGCGCCGCAGATCTCCTCCGGGTCGTCGGGAACGATCTTTCTATCTTCGGTGACGCAGCCCTGCGCGAAGGCGAGGCGCTCAAGCTCAGGCCCCGCGGTATCGACGCGCTCGCCGCGGCTGCCCTTGTCGCTGACGGTGAGCACCGCCGTCCTTATCGGGGACCATATCTGTGCCCTCTCGGAGACGCCGAGGAATCCCGCGGTACATACCTTGAAAGAGGCGCTTTCGCACTGCCAGCGCAGCAGGGTGTCTCCCCTCTCGCCCACGGCGAGGAAGCCGCCGTCGCATATCTCCGCCTCAGGCGGCAGGACGACGGTCATCGCGCCGGCGTATTCTTCGCCGTCGAGATTCTCGCCCGCGCGCGCGAACTTAACGGGGATCTCCACTTCGTTTATGCAGGTCATGCCCTCGCGGTTGGTGTGTATGTAGCAGAGGGTGTGGTCGCCGATCAGCGACGGCGCCCATAATCTCAGTATTCTCATTTAGACTCTCCTCCCTCGGAAGCGCACTCCGAGACAAAATTCCCGGCGGCGTTCCATTCTCTGCTCTTGCCGCCGGTCTTTCTCAGCAGGCGGATGTCCTTTATCACCATGCCCTTGTCTATCCCCTTGCACATGTCGTAGAAGGTGAGCGCCGCGACTGAGACGCCGGTGAGCGCCTCCATCTCCACGCCCGTCACCTCGGAGGCCGTCGCCTCGCAGGTGATCCTCAGGGCCTTTTTTTTATGATCCAGGTCGCATTTGACCTTGATGTTGTCAAGCCTGATCGTGTGGCAGAGCGGGATGAGGTCGGGAGTCCTTTTGGCCCCCATGATGCCGCCAAGCTCCGCGATCGAGAAGGGATCTCCCTTTTTCACCGCGCCCTGCGAGACGGTCCGGTATATCTCATCGGGCAGAAAGAGCCAGCCCTCGGCCCAGGCGGTGCGTTTGGTGACCGCTTTGTCGCTGACATCGACGAGCGTAGGACGGCCCTCGGCGTCAAAGTGCGTGTATTCTCCCATCTTTTATCCTCCAATTCCCGACATCTGAAGATTGCCGGTGTTTATGTCGTTCCAGCAGCGCGGTTTTTCGTGAACGCTGCGCAGGATGGCCTCCCGCAGCGCGGCTGTCTCTCTACTCCGAATCAGCTCTTTTAGGGCAGTTTCGTGAGGGTTAAAAAGACATGTTCTCAGGTTTCCCTCGGCGGAGATCCGCAGGCGGTTGCAGGTTTTACAGAAATGGTTCGAGACCGCGGTAATGATCCCGATGGTATCGCCGGTCTTTTCGTTGAAGTAATACTGCGCGGGGCCGTCGTCACTGCCGCCGGCCGTCGATCTTTTCCAGGCGTCGCCTCCGGGCAAAATCCTGAGTATCTCCTCCCCGCTGATAAATGAGTTCTTGTCCCAGACGCTGTCCTGAAGCGGCATAAACTCGATAAGCCGCAGCAGCAGCCCCTCGCGACGCGAAAAGGCGAGCATATCCGCGATCTCCCGGTCGTTGAAGTCCCTGATGAGAACGGCGTTGAGCTTGATGTTTCCGATACCGGCGGCCCTCGCCGCGCGTATGCCCTCAAAGACGCCCTCTATACTGCCGATCCTCGTGATACGCGCGAATTTCTCGGGGTCAAGGGTATCGAGGCTGATGTTGAGCGAGTGTATCCCCGCCTCCGCGAGCTGCGCCGAGTATTCGCCGAGCAGTGAAGCGTTCGTCGTCAGCGCGGTCTTTATCCCCGGCAGCTCCGAGTGAAGCTCCTTGAGAAATGGCACGAGCCCCTTGCGCACAAGCGGTTCGCCGCCCGTGAAGCGGAACTTCCCCACCCCCAGCTCCACAAATACCCGGCAGAGGAATTTGATATCCTCATAGCGCAGGATATCTTCATGGCTCAGGCACTTAACGCCCTCCGGCGGCATGCAGTAGGCGCAGCGGTAGTTGCACCTGTCCGTCACCGAGATGCGGACGTAGTTCAGCCGCCGCCCGTAGTCGTCCCTGAGCTCCGTCAGTTCGGCCATCTGTATCCACCCATCTCTTCAACCTTCCGACGCCACTCAGCGTCTTCGAGGCTCGCGCGGAGGGCCCTGATACCGGGATGTTCCAGATATTCCTCCGGAACGACAAGTTCATAGGGCTCTTCTGTGATCGGGATGAAGTCGAGGCCGAGGGCGTCCGCCGCCGACTTGATGCCGAGCGTGGCGTCCGCCAGTCCCGTGTAGACGCGGTTCGCCGCCTCCATGTGGGTAGTGCATATCTGCGCGTAGCCCTTGATCTTCTCCGGCGCCACCCCCTCCTCTTTGAGCAGATGGTCGAATAGCACCCGCGTGCCGGCCCCCGGCTGTCTGTTTGAAAAGACTATATCCTTGGCGCAGAGGTCGTGGAAGCTGTTTATCCCCTTGGGGTTGCCGCTCTGGACGATGATGCCCTGCGTCCGGTAAAAGACGAGGATACGCGCCCATTTTTGGCCTTTGGAGAAGCGTTCTATAAAGACGTCGTTGTAACTGCCCGTGTCTTCGTCAAGCAGATGCGCGGCGGCGAGGTGGCACTCTCCGCGCGAGAGCGCGGCAAGGCCGCCCATGCTGCCGACGGCGCGCGAGGCGAAATCCGCGCCGCGCCTGCGTATAGGCGTCACCAGCAGCTGTATTGCGGGGTCGTCGGAGCCCTGGAAGAGCACCCGCCTGTCGAGGTCTACGCCGCGCGTCATCCAGACGTCCACCCGCGTGTCCCGCTCGCACTCAAGCGCCGAGGCGGGAAGCATCGCGATGCCGTCCGACTCCGCGAGAGCCCAGAGGACGCTCGCGCCCGAGGTGAGCGCCCAGGAATAGAGCCTGTCGCCAACGCGCGCGACCTTCATGCGCAGCCACTCTTCTATGCCAGCGGAGGAGGAATGCCGCACAAGCAGCCTCGTCTCCATGATATCTTTCACGCCGAGGGATTCGCGCACAAGCTGCCGCAGGTCGCCGCTCTCACCGGCAAACTGCCTGAGCAACGGGTAGACGAGCGACCAGAGTACGACCGCCGTCGACATCGGGAAGCCCGGCAGACATATCACCGGCTTTCCGGCGATCACAGCGGCCATCGCCGGACGCCCCGGCTTCATGCGCACGCCGCGGAAGAGGACCTCGCCAAGTTCCTCAAAGACTTCAATGGTATGGTCGCGCCTGCCCTTCGCGGAGCCCGCGCCGACAAGCACGAGATCGTATTCCGCAGTACCCTTCTCGACATATTCCCTCAGTATCTGCGGCACATCGGGAAGTATCGGGGCGACGTCGACCTCAAAGCCCCACCTCTTGAAGGAGGCGGCGATAAAGAGCGAGTTGCTCTCGGCGACCGTGCCGGAGCGCTGGCTCTCCTGCGCAAGCCATTTTTCGCGGGAGATTATCTCGTCCCCTGTCGGGATAAAGAGGCTCCGCACCCTTCTTTTGACCGGCACCTCGTCGATGCCGGCGCAGAGGAAGAGGGAGATCCGCGCCGGGGTCACCGGTTCGCCCTCGCGCGCAATGATCTGCCCCGCCATGACGTCCTCTCCGAGAGGGCGCACGTTGGCGGAGGGCGTAAGGGAGCGGTAGACTACGAGCTCGCCCTCCTCCTGTGAGGAATCCTCCACCATCAGCACCGCGTCCGCCCAGTCAGGCAGCGCCGCGCCGGTGTTCATCCACTGCCAGCGGCCCTCCGGCAGGCGCGCGGGAGTGGCGGGGGTAGCCCCCGCGGTATCGGAGGCGCGCAGCGCGTAACCGTCCACCGCCGAGGCGGCATAGTGCGGCACGTTGCGGGAGGCGGAGATGTCCTCCGTCAGGATATCTCCGAGCGCCGCCGATATTTCAAGTTTTGTCTTAAATTTTTCTGAATATCCCTCAAAGGCCAAGGATAGTATCCCCCAGGCCTCGTCGAGCGTTATATGTTCGGGAAACTTTACTGCCATAGCCAGACCTCCGCATCTTCGCCTGCTCTGATCGTTTCACGGTCCTCCGGTATGCAGATGAATCCGGAGGCCTTTGCCAACGCTGAAATATATCCTGATTTAGCGGCTATCGGCGCGACGCTGCCATCGGCGCCCAAGACGCAGGGGACGAATTCCTCCGGTCCCGTGCGCGCCGCCAGGTCGCGCGCGAGGCGCAGCCTCAGCCGCGTGCCGCATTCGCGCTCCTCCGCGCCGATACGGCGCATGAGCAGCGGCAGCAGTACGGTGAAGGCGACGGCAAGGCAGGAGAGCGGGTGGCCGGGAAGGCTGACAACCAGCTTTTTCGCCGCCGCGTCGGCGGCGATGAGCGTCGGCTTTCCGGGAACGATGTTGAGCCCCCGCACAAGAAGCCCCGGCTCCGGCAGCGAGGCCAGCATCTCGGAACAATGGTCGCGCACGCCCACCGACGAGCCGCCGCTGAGGATGAGCAGATCACAGTCCGCCAGCTCTTCGTGGAAACGCCGCTCAAACTCCGCACCGTCGTCGTTCGCGATGCCGCGGTATTTCGCCTCAAAGCCGTAGCGCGAGAGCAGCGCCTTGAGGTTCCAGCCGTTGACGTCGCGGATACAGCCGGGTGGCAGCTCCTTCGTCTCCACGGGAACTATCTCGTCGCCCGTGGAGAGGATCGATATCCTGAGGTCGATCACGGAGAGAGACGAGACCCCCGCGGTCGCGAGCATACCGATAGTCTTGAAGTCAACCATGCCGCCCATCACAAGCAGCCTCTCCCCCCGGTGGATCTCCTCGCCCTCAAGGATGATATTCTCACCGGCCTGTACGCCGCGGCGGACCTCCACCCAGCCGCCGGCAAGCTCCGTATCCTCGAGCATCACGACGGCGTCGGCGCCCTTAGGCAGAATGCCGCCCGTCGGTATCGCGGCGGCCTCCGAAGGGGATATCTCAAAATCGGGACACACCCCCATAGAGACCTCTCCCGTCTTCGTCAGGAAAAGCGGCGTGCCCGGCGTCGCGCCGGCGGCGTCCAAATGGCGGACGGCGTAGCCGTCGCGCAGACTTCTGCTGAAGGGGGGATAGGGCCGGTCATTTATTATCTCGGAGGCGCTTCTTCTGCCGACGGCCTCTCCCAGCGGGAGCTCCCTGACGGGATATCCCCACGGAAAGAGAAGGCGCTCCGTGATATCTTCCAGCGCCCTCTTCCTCGACGTCACCTCTTTTACGAAACCAGCCATAGAATAATCAGCGACCTTCCATGTTTATGATCTTTAGTATGTCAGTCTATCATATCACAGGCGCGGATAAGACGTCTCCGCCTCCGTGCTCGGGGCGGCGGCATGAAAAACTGTTGTCAAAGCCTCTGCCGCGCGGTGTCCCGGCCGAAAAGTCCGGTGCCTCTGCCCCGCGTCCGCCGCACCTAACGTTTTATCTCTACCAGATATACGGGAAAACCCGCCTTAGCGAGGCGCTTCGAAAGCTCCTGGGAGGACTTTTTGTCGCTCCCGCCCCTCACCCTCACCTTGTAAAAGGGCTTGCCGTTGAGCACGGAGTCCACGATATATACGGAGTACCCGGATTCCTTCGCCTGCTTGACGGTGAGCTCGGCGCCCTCCTTCGCGGAAAAGCCGCCGATCTGGATGTCCCATCTCGCTCCGCTCTCCGCCTTTGCCGCCGGTTTGGCCGGGGCGGGCGTCGTCACATTCTTTTTTGGGGGATCGTCCCTCTTGGTCTTTACCGTCTGCACGGGCTTTTTCACCGTCGTCACCGCAGGCTGTACCGGCTTTGCGGACGGAGTCGTTTTTACCTTCTTTTTGGGAGTGACCGTCACCTCGTCCTCCAGATCATCGTCAATAAAGGCGTCATCGGCGGGAGTCTGCCTGCCGTCCGGCATGGCAATGACCTCGTCCTTGGGGATATTATAGGGGAGCCGCTCCGCCGCGAGCTTCTCCGGAGCGAAAAAGAACAGCTTTACACTGAGATAAAGCAGCGCAAGGGCCATGATCATCGTGAGCGGCAGTATCACCTGACCGAACGCCGTGATCGGTTTTCTCTCTTTATAGTCACGCGCGCGCGTCTTGCGGGAAATCACCATTCAGCCACCTCTTTTCCAGTTACATAAAGCGTCCGAGCTCTATTCCGGTCGTCTCTTTGTTCGATATGGGCAGTTTTGTTATACCGGATTCAATATTTTTCGCGAGTTCGCGGCTTTCGTTATACCCGTACCACGCAAGGTTGAACTCCGTCTCGGCCTCTTTTATTCCCGTAAGCCTCAGCTGGGGCGTTTTTTTAGTAATAGTTCGCATGTCTCTTTTTATTTTCTCATATTTTTGCCTGATTGTGTGCTTTCCGCTGAAAATTTCATCCTGCCATGGCGTCCCGGGCTTGGGAATGAAGGGATTGACGGAAAGAGTTAGACTCTGCCCCGTCTCCGCTATTATGCGGCGGCAAAGCTCCGTCATCGCCGTGATATCCTCGTCGTTCTCTCCCGGAAGGCCGATCATAAAATAGAGCTTCACCCGGTCGATCCCGGCCTCTTTCGCCATTGCGAGCTTTTCCAGAATCAGGTCGTCGGTGAATTTTTTGCCGCAGCCAAAGCGCAGCCTCTCGCCGCCGGTCTCCGGCGCGACCGTTATACTGCGCCTGCCGCTGCCTGAGAGGGCCAAGATCATCTGTTCGCTGAGACGGTCGAGGCGCAGGGAGGCAAAGGAGACGCCGATATTTTTATTGATCAGTTTGTCGATCAGCTGCGGCAGAAAGGGATAGTCCCCCGCCTCCGGCGTCACGAGACCGGCCTGGGGCACCTCAAAGCGCGAGGTGATCTCATCCAGGGCCCTTTCGACGATTTCGAATTTACGCCAGCGCATACTGCCGAAGCAGCGCGGCAGCGTGCAGTAGCTGCAGGAGCGCGCGCAGCCGCGCTGAAGTTCCAGCAGCAGCGTTTTGCCAAAGGCGCCCCTCTCCGTCATCCAGGCGCTGTGCACCGGATAGGGACCGTTGAGGTCGAGGGAACGGCCAATCCGCAGGCCGCGGACCAACCGGCCATCCTTTATGTCGACCGGCGGCACAAGAATATTGGGGCTTTCGGATAGTCTGCGCCAGAGCTCGCGGCGTCCGCAGCCGCCCTCATAGAGGCGCAGCGATTCGATGACATGGTCAAGGACCTCCATGCCGTCGCCGAGGATGATAAAGTCGCATACTCCCGAGACGGTGAGCGGGTTTATATAGGAGAGCGCGCCGCCCATGCCTATCACGGGAAATGAACCGGCGACACGCTCCTCCGCGAGCAGAGGGATATTGGCTCCGGAGAGCCAGCGGTAAAAGGCGGGAATGTCGCCCTCATAGGCGACGCTCGCCGTGATGACGGAAAAACGTTCAAGCATCGTATCGGCGTCGACGGAACGGTAGGGCACCGGTGAGGCAAAAAAGCGCTCCGCCGCCACCCCCGACTCCCGCAGCCGCTGAAATACATAGTGAAAGCCGAGGTTAGCCGAGCCGATCGAGTAGTCGGCGGGATAAAAGAGAGCCCAAGGCAAATCTCCTCCCTTGGGCAGCTCTGTGATCCACTCTTCGTCTCTTCTGTAGTCTTCCCAGCTCTGCCAGGCGGTTATTTTCGCGGGCCTGCGGGGGGCGCGGCTCTCTTTTTTCAGGATTGCCGCCTCTTTCTGAGATAGGCCGGTATGTCGTACTGGTCGACGGGAGCCCCGCTCTGCTTAAAGAGGTCTTCGTCGGCAGTAACCGCACTTTGGGCAGTCTTTATTATCTGCTCATGACGCTTAGTCTTTTGTTCAGCCGGTTTTTCAGATACGGCTTCCGGCTGCTGCTGTACCGGCGCGCTCTTGGCCGCCGTGTAGCTGTTGAGGTTTTTAACGGCGGAGATATCAAGCCCCTGGGTCGTCACTCCTGTCGAGGCGGGCCTGGTACTCGGCACCGCGGCGCGCACCGGCGCCGGTTCGGGGGCGGAAACGGCAGCGGCCTTCGGCTCTCTGGACTCTTTTTTATCGTCGTCGAAGCCCGTGGCAATGACCGTGATCTGGATGGAATCCTCCATCTCCGGATCGAATACGTGGCCCCAGATGATGAAGGCATCCTCGTCGGCAGCCTCGGTGATGATGCTGATCGCCTCGTTTATCTCATGAATGCCGACGCTCGCGCCGCCCGTAATGTTGAAGAGGATGCCCTTCGCGCCGCTCATCTTGCTGTCCATAAGCGGGCTGTTGATGGCGTTGAAGGCCGCGGTAGCCGCGCGCTTCTCACCATAGCCCTCGCCGATGCCCATAATCGCGGTTCCGGCGTTCGACATAATCGTTTTGACGTCGGCGAAGTCGACGTTGACGAGGCCGGGACGCTTGATAAGGTCCGTCACCCCCTGCACCGCCTGGTGCAGCACACCGTCCGCCATTCTGAAGGCGTCGTTGACGGAGGTCTTTTTATCGGTGATCCCGAGCAGTCTGTCGTTCGGAATGATGATCAGCGCGTCGACCTTGTCGCGCAGCTGTTCTATTCCATAGGAGGCCTGTCTTATCCTCCGGCGTCCCTCAAAGGTGAAGGGCAGGGTGACGACCGCCACGACGAGCGCTCCAGCCTCTTTGGCGATCCCCGCGATCACCGGTGCGGCTCCCGTGCCGGTGCCGCCGCCCATTCCGGCGGCGACAAAGACCATGTCCGCGCCCTCGACCACCGCACGCAGCTCCTCGCGCGATTCCATCGCCGACTTGCAGCCTATCTCAGGATCGGAGCCCGCTCCGAGCCCCTTTGTAAGCTCCTTGCCGAGAATGATGCGACAGGTCGCCTCTGAGAGCTCAAGATGGGCGATATCGGTGTTGGCCGCGATAAATTCCACGCCGCTCACGCCGCCGCGGATGATGTGGTTAAGCGCGTTGTTACCCGCGCCGCCCACGCCTACCACCTTTATTACTTCCCTGGCGGGAAAGCTCGATTTATCAAGCTGAAAAATTTCTGACATAGCTCCCATTACTATAATTCCTCCATGCGTTCTTAGAAGAGGTCTCCGAAGAGCTTCTTCACGGCGTCCACGGGATTGAAGCCCGGACCGTCCTTATCCTTCTGGCCGATCGGGATGCCCTCGGAGGGCGGGGCGTAGCTTACCGTGCTCTTGAGCTGCTCCGTCTTACCGATCGTCGGATTGTCAAGATAACGGAAGGGATCGCGCTCCCTCTCCAGAATGTATTTTATGATGCCCGCCGCCGACGAATATTCCTGGCTGTTGCGGCCGGGAGGCATGCGGTTCGCGTCCACCGGCATCGCCACGCGCGCCGGCAGGTCCATCTTTTCAAGGATAAAATCGTCGATGCCCCCGGTCTTCGATACGCCGCCGGTCAGCAGGATGCCGCCGGGGAGCATGGAGATCTTCGCCGCCTTTATCTCGGGGCGGATGAGGTCGTCTGTAAGCTCTTCCAGACGGCAGCGGACTATCTCGTAGAGGTCCTCTTTCGAGATGCTGTACTCACGGGAGAGATGCGTAAAGTTGAGCGTCTCCTCCGGATCAAAGTCCGCTCTGAGCGAGACGGAGCGCTTGAGCTCCTCCGCCTTGTTGAGCGGCAGCCTCAATACGCTGCCGAGGTCGTTCGTGATATGATCCCCGCCTACCGGCAGCAGCGCCAAATGTTTCGGCCTGCCGTCGGCGAATACCGCGACCCCGGTGGTGCCGCCGCCCATATCGACGACGACCGCGCCCGCGAGGGCATCCTCCGGCGTCAAGACGCCGAGAGCGGAGACGAGGGGTTTTATGACGAGGCTGCTCACCTTGAGCCCCGCCTTGTTCACACAGTTATAGACGTTCTGAATGGTGGCGGTCGGAACGATTATCGACTGTACCTCTATGTCGAGACGCATGGCATTCATACCGAGGGGGTCGTCAATGCCGACATTGCCGTCCAGAGAATATTCGACAGGTATTGTATGGAGGATGCTCTGGTTCGTAGGAACAACGACGTCGGCCTGAGCCGCGTCGATAACGCGTTCTATGTCAAGGCGCATGACCGGGCGCGGCGTGCGTCCGAGAGAGACCATGCCCTTAGAGCGGATGCTGGTGACCTCGCCGCCGCCAAAGGCGACCGTCACTTCGCTGAGATCCTGCCCCACCATATTCTGGGCGTCGCTCACCGCCTGGCGGACAGAGCGCACCGCCTGATCAAGATTTACGATAAGTCCCTTGCGTATTCCGTTGGATGGCGCCTGTCCCACCCCGATGACCTGAGCCTCGTCGCCCTCCGCTTCGCGCTCGGCCACCACCACCGTCACCTTGCTTGTCCCCAAGTCAAGGCCGACAAGCAGATCCGGCTCTCTGTTCTGCGGATAACTTGATGCCTTTTTAAACAAAACTATTTCCCCCTCTTTTTAGGGATTTATTATCCCTATATTGTACATTATAAATCTTTCTCGACTAAATATATATGATAAAGATATTATTTCAAGCTAAAAACACCGTTACGGTTTCTTGGTTTTCGTTTTTTCCTTTGCCTCCTGCGCCTTTGTCTTTATCTCACCCTTTTTATCATCTATTAGATTTCTGATAAGGATCTTCCCCTTGTAGGTTCCGTCAATAAAGACGTCGGGAGGAAGATTCGAAATACCTCCGTAAAGTTTCTTAACGGCCAGCCCGGTCTCCGCCCATCGGTCCGCCTCGTTCGGCAGCAGCAGCTGGGCGCCGTTTTCATTACCCGCCGTATAAAATATCACTCTGACGACCGGCGTGCCCTCTTTGACTCCGGCCTGGATGAATTTCACATATTTATCCCAGCCCAGCTCCTTCGTCATCCTGTACCAGCTCTTTATCAGCGGGATAGGCAGGCTGGACTCGTGGATGTTGCCCTCGACCTGCGAGATGTCTATCGGCGTAGCGCGGTCCGCGCCCCAAGTGAGCACGGGCAGCCCCTCGGCGGTATGCTCCGCGAGAATCTTATTCTCGGGCAGAGACGATAGCCAAAGCTTGCCCTCCGCGGAGAGATACCAAAATTTGCCTCCCCAATAGACCTTATAAATGGGAATCAGCGGCGCGGCATTCAGGTGAAATTTTCCCCAGCCACGCAGTTCAAGGCTGACGTCCACCGGATAATATGCCTCAAGAAGCCTCACATAATCGCCCTTTGCAAGCCAGAACGAGGGCCAAAATCGCTCCTGGTCCGGAGTGATGACGCCCCACACCGCGTACTGAGGCAGGATGTTCGCCGGTTCCAGCCGGATATCGCCAATGCGCATAAAGGCAAATCGGCTCTCCGCCGCGATCATAAAACCGACCAGCAGCGCGCAGAGGACCAGCAATATCTTTCTTAATCTTCTCCGGCGTCTAAAACGCCCCAAAGAATTTAATTTCATAGCTCAGCGTTACCCCAAACTCATCATATACTCTTTTTTGACACAGCCGCGTTAGATTATATATATCCTCCGCGCGCGCGCCTCCGTGATTTTCGATAAAATTTGCGTGACGCGGGGAAACCCGCGCCCCGCCGACGGAGAGCTCCTTGCAGCCGCATTGGTCAAGCAGCCGTCCCGCCGAATCTCCGGGAGGATTCTTAAAGACGCATCCCGCCGTCTTAGCGCCGATTGGCTGTCCCTTTTTAAGCTCCGAAAAATGTCTTATATTTTTGATAATATTATCTTTTGACTCATATGAGAGACGAAACAGCGCCTTCGTTATGAGCAGCGGCGGCTCCGTCCAGGGCGAGCTCCTGTACTGCCAGCGCAGCTCATCCCGCCGCCAGCAGCGCGGCTCGCCGTTCCGTGACAGCGTCTCAATCCACTCGACCAGCGGGGCGAAGCTCTCGCCCGCCGCTCCCGCGTTGCCGTAGAGCGCGCCGCCGACGGTACCGGGTATTCCCGCGAGAAAGGCTAGTCCTCCCAGCCCTCTTTCCAGGGCCAGCGCGAGCATCTTTCTGACGGGAAGGCCCGCTCCGGCCTCGGCGAATACCGCGCCCCCCTCCTCACGGAAGGCAAGCGAATCCATCGCCGCCGAGGAGATCACCCCCGCGTTCAGCAAACCGTCCTGAACGAGGATGTTCGATCCGCCGCCGAGTACGTAGAGCTCAGTCGAAGAATCCCGCGCTCTCTCGATCAGCGAGGCGGCCTCTGAGACCGAAGCGGGCGCGGCTAGCCATAGGCAGCGGCCTCCGCACTGCCAGGTGTTGAGCTCCTTTAAAGAACAGTTGGAGATCAGCGCCCCCTTTTCCATCTACGCCTGCATTTCCGTCAGCTTTTCAACGATCTTTTTGCCGAGCGTCCCCACAGATCCCGCGCCGACCGTCAGGATGATGTCGCCGGAGCGGGCAGCCTTGCAGACCGAGGAGATAAGGTCGTCAAAGTTTCCCGATAGCTCGTAGTGCGAGCGCGTGTCGTCCGAGGCGGCGTCAAAGATCAGCTTGGAGGAGACGCCCTCCATCGGCATTTCGTCGGAGCCATATATCGGCAGTATAAATGCCCGGTCCGCAAGAGAAAGGGCGTCGGCAAACTCCTTGTAGAGTGCGGCGGTGCGGCTGAAGCGGTGCGGCTGGAAGATGGCGACGATGCGGCGTTCGGGGAATATCCGGCGCACGGTGTTCAGCGTCGCCGATATCTCGTTGGGGTGATGGCCGTAATCGTCATAGATGAGGATGTCCCCCACCTCTCCCGTCCTTTGCAGCCTGCGCTTCGCGCCCCTGAATATTTTCAGCCCTTTGACGATATCGTCGTGCGCGATGCCCATTTCATAGCAGGCGGCGTAGGCCGCGAGCGAGTTGAGCACGTTATGTTCTCCCGATACGGAGAGCTCGACGGTCCCGAGCTCTTCGCCGTCGTGAAAGAGCAGATAGGAGACGCCGCCGCCGGCGAAGTGCTTCACCTCCGCGGCGCCCCAGTTCCAACCGCGCCCCCAGCCATAGGTGACAGCGGAGGGAGAGACGCTGTACTCTTCGCGGAGCTTGCGCACACCGCTGTCCTCCATACAGAGGATAACCTTACCCTCGCTCTTGACATTCGTGAGAAACTCGGCAAAGGCGTCGGTGACGGCCTTGAATGTCATATAGTGGTCCCGGTGGTCCCAGTCGACGTTGGTGACGATGGCCAGTTCGGGGTGGAAGTAGACGAAGGAGCGGTCGCTCTCGTCCAGCTCGGCAACCATATAGTCGCTTGTGCCAAGCTTGGCGTTCGTACCGATCTGCAGCAGCTCGCCGCCGATCGCGACGGTGGGATCCAGCCCCGCGTTCTCCGCGACCAGCGAGATCATCGAGGAGGTGGTGGTCTTTCCGTGCGTTCCAGCCACTCCGACGCCGCGGCGCACGTTAAATATCTGGCTCAGCACCTCGGCGCGGCGCGATACCTGTATCCCCTGCTGCCACGCCTTGAGGATCTCCGGATGGTCGTTGGGCAGGGCGCTGGAATAGACAAGGATATTCGGCATAAATTCATCTATGTGCCTGGCTTCATGTCCTATAATAATAGGAATGTTACGTTCATCAAGGTGTTTCATATAGGGGGTCTTTATCGTGTCGCAGCCAGAGACCTTAGCCCCGATCTGATCTAAAAGGATGGCCAGGCCGCTCATTCCGGCCCCTCCGATCCCCATTAAATGTATGCTTTTGTTTTTAAGGCTGATATCCCTGTTCTCCAACTTGTCCATACTCTCCCTTCAAAAGGTGAAAAAATGATGGGCCTTCAATGGCTCCATACTGCGCTCCAAAGGTTCTCGCAAATTATATTACCCTGCCCGTAAAGGCCGCGGCCCTTACCTTTTCGGCCCATCGCCTTCAGGCGCAGCAGGGATGAGGCAAGGATATCCATCCCCTCGTCTCCGGTCCATATAAGGCCGGCGTTCTCACTCACAAATGACAGCGCGTTGTGGTACTGGTGATTGTCGGCGGCGCCCTTCCAGGGGATGATGAGCGCCGGAATTCCAAGCACTCCCGCCTCCGTCAGCGTCGAACCGCCCGCGCGCAGCACCAGCATATCCGCCGCCGCGTAGAGCAGCGAAGCCTCCCAGACTTTGGGAAGCAGCCAGACATTGCCGCCGCGGCGCTCCATCTTTTCAGCGACGGCGGGAAGGATGAAGTTCCATCCGAGAAACTCCCCCGAGGCCGCGATCTCGCAGATACTTTCCTTTATTGATTGACTGCCGAGCGAGCCCGAAAAGACCACCACCTTCGGTCCCTCCGGCATCTCCTCGGAGAGGACCAGCTTCCGCCAGGCCTCCCTCTGAGAGAGCAGCTCAAAATCTCTCACCGGTACCCCCGTCCGCAGGTGGTCCTTCGGGGCAAGCGGCAGACATTCCTTCCAGCCGCTGTATATATCCAGCCCCAGCTTTGCGGCGAACCGCGTCACCTTACCGGCGCGCGCGTTCTGTTCGTGCATCGCGCACCGTATCCCGGCCCTCTTGCAGGCCATTATCAGCGGAAAAGAGAGATAACCTCCGAAGAGCAGCGCCGCGTTCGGCTTAAAACGCGCTATGGCCCCCGACGCCGCGCCGTAGGCTGAGAAGAGCGAGGCCAGACGCCTGCCTCTTTGCCTGAGGCCGACGCCGGAGAGGGGCGAACCCTCCATCGGCAGCACCGCCGGTTCGACGCCGGCGGCACGGTAAATCTCCAGCTCAAGCGGCCGCGAGCCGCAAATATATCCGACCTCGCACTCCGGGTGACGCCCATTTATCCAACTGCCGAAGGAGAGCGCCGGCCAGATATGTCCGCCGGTGCCGCCCGCCGCGAGCAAAAGCCTGCGTTTTTCATTTTCAGCCATTTTCGCCCTCCTCCAGCCAACTGTCCTTTTCTAGCCTCAGCATCAGGCCGACGCGCGACCACATGGTAACGAGCGAGGTGCCTCCGTAGCTGATAAAGGGCAGGGGCATTCCCGTCAGCGGTATCATCTTGGTGACTCCCGCGACATTTATCACGAGCGGCAAAAGTACCGTCAGCGAAATCCCCCAGATCAGCGAAGATTTAAAGGGATCCTCGGTCCGAAAATAGCTGGCCCTGGTCTGCATTATCCAAAAGCCGAAGAGTCCAAGAATACAGAGAGTACCGATGAGGCCGAGCTCCTCTCCCACAGCGGCATAGATAAAGTCCGTATAGGCGGCGGGCAGATAGTTCAGCTTCTGGAATCCGTGGCCTAGCCCGGAGCCCCAGAGTCCGCCGTTGGCAAAGGCGATCAGCCCCTGTATCGCCTGAAAACCCTTGTTAAGAGGGTCGGCCCAGGGGTCGAGAAAGGCGGTGACGCGTCTCATTCGGTAGGGCTCAAGCAGTATCAGCAGCGGAAAGATGACTCCGCCCAGCACGCCGCCGGCAATGACCGGATAACGCCAGCCGACCTTTTCAACATACATACCCATCGAAACGGTGAATATCAGGATCGTCGTGCCAAGGTCTGGCTGCACGAGCAGCGGCAGCACGGCGAGTACGACAAGGATCACCGTATTGACGAAACTTTTCAGCGGATCGCGCTCCGCGCCGCGCGAGAGCAGCTTCGCGAGGTGCAGCGCGACGGCGAGGCAGAGAAGCTCTCCCGGCTGCAGCGATACGCCGAGCCCGGGCAGCCTTATCCACCTTCTGGCGCCGCCGATGGCCTCGCCCACTCCGGGGACGAGGGGCAGCCACGCCAGCAGCCACATGAGGATCAGCAGCGGGCCGGAGAAACGGTACCATATCCGCACCGGCACCGAATAGACGAAGAACATCCCCAGCATCGCAATCCCCAGCCACTGGAGCTGCTTTATCCCCATCTGAAAGGGCGTGCCGGTGTACAGGAACGAGGTCGGGCTCGTGGTGGAGGTTATCATCAGTATGCCGATCCCGCTCAGTATCAGCGGGATCACCCATATAAAGGGGTTGGCCTTATATCGGTTGTCCGGCGAGCCATCAAACCTCGGTTCCATTTTCTCTTATTCCTCCGAAGCGATTATCTCTTTTACAATCGCGCAGAAATGATCTCCGCGTACATTGTAGCTCGGATACATATCCCAGCTCGTACAGGCCGGTGAGAGCAGCACCGTGTCGCCCTCGGCGGCCAGGCCGTAGGCCGTCTTGACGGCCTCTTCCATATCGGCGGCGATTTTATAGTCCGTAACGCCGGCCGCCGACAGGGCCGCGGCAATCTTCTCCCTTTCGGAGCCGAGGAGCACCGCCGCGTGGGTGTTTTCCCTCACAGCCTCGGCGAGCGGCGCATAGTCTTCTCCTTTGCCCTGCCCCCCGAGAATTATGACCTTAGTGCCGGGAAGAGAGGTCATCGCTGTGACGGTCGCCGCGACGTTCGTACCCTTGGAATCGTCGACGAAGGTCACGCCGCGCACCTTTCCGGCAAAGGCGCAGCGGTGCTTCGGCGGCACATAGGAGCCGATCACCGACGGCGGGACGTCCATAATATTGAAGAGCGCGAGCGCGCCAAGGGCCATCGCGGTATTTTCAATGTTGTGGTTTCCAAGCAGCTTGACGTCGTCAAAAAGGAAAAGGCGGTGCTTCATGCGGCAGTCGCCGCCGTTTATCCAGGCGGCCCTTACTTCGCCGTCAAGGTAGAGCCCCTTCATGTGGGGATCTTTTTCACCCCAGCGGAGCGGATACCTTTCGACATCCTCCCTCTCAATCCCGAGCGCCTCTTCGTCGCGCTCCTGATAGATCGCGGCACCGCCCGGCGCGAGACAGTTTATCAGGTTCGCCTTCGCCGCGACATAATTTTCATAGGAGCCGTGCCAGTCTATATGGTCGGGGGCAAGGTTCGTCACTATGGCGAGGTCGCAGATAAATTCCTTCGCCCAATGCAGCTGGAAGCTGGAGAGCTCAAGAACGATAAAGTCATAATCCTTTCCCGCGGCGTGGGCCACGGCGTTGCCGATGTTGCCGCCCGTCATCACGGAATAGCCCATCTGCTCCAGAAAATAGCCGATCATAGAGGTGGTCGTCGTCTTGCCGTTGCTGCCGGTGACGCCGATCACGATTCCCGAAAGGTACGGAGAGACGAAATCCAGCTCGCCCGTGACCGTGATCCCCTTCGCGCGCGCCGCCTCGATTATCGGAGCCTTGGGCGAAATGCCGGAGCTGACGACGATCTCATCGGCCTCAAGCACACGTTCCGTGTTGCCGCAGCCTTCCCACTTGATCCCCTTCTCCTCAAAGCCCTTGACGGCCGCGGCATCCGGCTCCTTTATATCGGAGACGAATACCTCCGCGCCAAGCTCCGCGGCGAGTTCGGCGAGCGCGCGTCCGCTGACGCCAGCGCCTACCACCGATATCCTTTTTCCAGCCAACTGCATATTCTCCGTCATCTTCACCAACAGCCTTCCAGATCTTAAAAATCTAATCTAATATCATAACTCAAAAATTCCGAAGTGCAAAATAAAATAAGAGGCTCATCAAAAGACAGATACCGATGATGTGCATCACCCAGAAGCGCGTCACTATCTGCGTCTCTTTCCAGCCGGACATCTCAAAGTGATGGTGTATCGGGCTCATCTTGAACACCTTGCGGTGGAAGCACCGTATAGCGATTATCTGGATCGTTACCGATAAAATCTCCACCCCGAAGAAAAAACCGAGCGGGATCACGAAAATAAGGACGCCGGAGTTGAGGCAGACCGAGAGCAGAAGACCGGCGAGAAAATGCGCGCCGACGTCGCCCATAAATACCGAGGCGGGATTGGCGTTGTGCCATAGAAACCCGAGGCAGATGCCGCAGGCCGCCGCGATGATGAGCATCATCGTTGGGCCGCCGTCTATAAAAGAGAGCGCGAACATAAAGGATATCAGAGCGCAGCCGGCAGCCAGGCCGTCAAGACCGTCCGTAACGTTGACCGCGTTCTGAAGCCCGACGCCGACAAAGGTCACAAAAGCGACATAAAACAGGCGCGAGACCTCAAATCCGGGGAAGATCACAAACGGCGGCTCGGAGACCCACAGCGCCCACGGCAGGGTAACGGCCACCTGCAGGGCGAGCTTTTGCAGGCTCTTAAGGCCGTCGCTGGAGCGGCGGCTGTATTTCAGCCAGTCGTCGACGAAACCGACCGCCGCCGCAAGCACCGGATAGGAGACGATCCGCGCCGCGCCGCTGAGGGAAAAATCCCCGTCCATCATTATAATCAGCGGGATGGCGAGCAGCAGCACGGGGATAAAGACGATGCCGCCCATCGTCGGCGTGCCCATCTTCGTCTTCTCGTGCCACGACGGGCCATAGAGCTTGGTCACCTGCTCTATCTTCAGGCTGTGCATGACGCTGATCCAGCTCCGCTGGAGGAATATCTCCAGCGCAAATGTAAAAAAGAGGATCGCCGTGAAATCGATAAACATCATCAGGCCTCCGTAAGCGCTCCCACGACCCGCTTCAGGCCATAGGAATTCGACCCCTTGACGAGGATCATCTTATCATTCAGATCGTTGTAATCGATCTTTGAAATAAGCTCTTCCAGAGATGAAAAGAGCGCCGCGCCCTCCGGCAGGGGGCCGCAGCCGCGCCACTCCTCACCGAGCAGCATCACGCCGTCAAAGTCGGCCAGCTCCCCGATTATCCGGTGGTGCCACTCCGCGGCGCTTTCGCCAAGTTCGCGCATCCCCGCGAGGATAGCCCATTTTCTGACGCCGAGGCTCTCGGCGGCGGCGCGGGTGTTCCTGATCGCGGCGCTCATCGAGGCGGGGTTCGCGTTATAAGCCTCGTCTATCACCCAGCCGCGCGAAGCGCTGCGCTTACAGAGGCCGCGGCCTGATATCGGGGATATCTCCGCGATGCCGGCCGCAGCCTCTTCGTCGGAGAGCCCGAGCCACGAGGCGACGGCGAAGGCATAGCCCATATTATAGGCGTGCTGCATGCCGAAAAGCGAACAGGACAGAGAGATGTCCTTCCCCTCCCTGCAAAGGACGGCAGAGGTCCGGGGGCCGTTTTCGTCAAGCCTGACCTCCGCCTCTTTAATTGTAAGCGAGGCTCCCTCTCCGCTGCCAACGGCAATTTTATTAATGTTATCAAAATTATAAGACATATAGTTTTCCAGGAGGCAGTTGTCATTATTGAAGACCACGGCGGCAAGCCTAGGGCTGCCGCAGATCTCCAATTTCGCCCGCAATACCCCCTCAAGGCTGCCGAAACCCTCAAGATGGCAGGGCGCTACCTCGGTGATGACGGCGATCTCCGGCGGAAAGTGACTGACCATCTCCTCTATCTCGCCGAAATGGTTCGTCCCCAGCTCAAGCACCAGCACCTCGGTATCTTCGGCCATCGCGAGGATCGTGAGGCTGCAGCCGACCAGCGTATTGAAGCTGCGGATCGCGCTGTGCACGCGGAACCTATTTTTAAGCGCCGCGGCCGTCAGTTCCCGCGTCGTCGTCTTCCCAACGCTGCCGGTGATCGCGGCGACCCTCGGCGAGACGCGCCGCAGGTACTCCTCAGCAAGGGACGCGAGGGCCCGCTGCGTATCCTCCACGGCGATGAAGCTCACGCCTGAATAGGCCTCGCCGCGGATGTTGAGACGCTCAAGCTCGGCGGCCTCTGCGAGCAGCAGCTTCGCGCCGCGCTCGATCGCCTGGTGAAGATAAAGATGCCCGTCGGTGGCGGCCCCCTTTAGCGCGACAAAACCGTCGCCGGGGTTGATCTCCCGGCTGTCGCACTTCCAGCCGCGGGATATTTTTATGTCCGGTCCGTAAAGCCGGCCGCCGCAGAGCGCGGCGCCCTCGGAGGCACAGAAGAGGGCCATCAGATCACCCTCTTTCCGCTCAGGCGGCACCAGTCCTCCATGATCTCCTTATCAACGAGCGGTATGGGCCCATCCTTTAATATCTGGTGGGTCTCGGGACCACGCCCGGCAATAACGACGATATCGTCCGCACCCGCCTGATCGAGCCCGTAATAGATAGCCTGACGGCGGTCGGCGATCATCGTGTAGGGGGTGTCATGCTCTTTGACGCCGGGTTCGATCGCGGCCATGATTGAGGCGGGATCTTCGCTGCGCGGATTGTCGGAGGTGACGACGACGAAATCGCCGAGACGCGAGGCGATCTCTCCCATCACGGGACGCTTTGAGGTATCACGGTCACCGCCGGCGCCGAATACGACATAGAGCTTTCGTCTGCATATCGGGCGAACCGCGCTGAGAACCTTCTCCAGCCCGTCCGAGCTGTGCGCGAAGTCTATCACGCAGGAGGCTCCGTTATCAAAACGGTAGCGCTCAAGACGGCCAGGTACCTGGGGCATCTTCTCCAGAGCCTCGAGAGCCGACTGCGCGGAGACGCCGATCGACCAGGCGAGCGACAGCGCCTGCAACGCGTTCAGTACATTGTAAGCTCCTAATATGGGCAGTTTTATCTTCTTCTTTTCCGGGGATTCCGGCGTTTTTATTTCAATTTCAAGGCCCTCCAGCGTGATGTTTGCCACCGAGGCGAAAAAGTCCGCCTCCTCGTCAATCATACTGTAGGAAATGACCCTCTTTCCAAGCTCCTCGCAGAGGCGGCGTCCATACTGGTCGTCTATATTTATCGAAGCCTTCCAGTTGTTCCTCATATAGCTGTCAAAGAGCGACTTCTTGGCGAGGAAATAGTGCTCCATATCCTTGTGGAAATCAAGGTGCTCAAGCGTAAGATTCGTAAAGCCGGCGCGGTCGTAACGCAGCCCGTCGATCCTTCCCTGCACGATCGCGTGCGACGAGGCCTCCATAACGCAGGCCTTGCAGCCGTTATCAATCATGCGCGCGAGAATATTCTGGATATCGCAGCCCTCGGGCGTCGTATGTTCGGCCTCCTCGATCTTTTCGCCGTCGTCATAGAGGACTGTACCCATGAGCCCCGTCTTAATGCCGGCGTGATTCAAAATCGCCTGCGTCATAAAGGTGGAGGTCGTCTTGCCGTTCGTCCCCGTAAGGGCGATCATCGTCATCTTCTTTGAGGGCTCCTCATAGAGCAGGGAGGCCACCTCTCCCATCGCCGAACGTACATTGGGGCAGATGATCTGCGGTATGCCGGCGTCGACCTCATGCTCGCAGAGTACCGCGGGGGTACCGGCTGCCACGGCGGCGGGGATAAAGTCATGGGCGTCCCGGTGACCGCCCTTCGTGGCGGCGAAGACCATACCGGGTCCCGCTTTGCGGCTGTCGCAGACCATACCCTTAAGCTCAATATCGTCCGCGGCGCAGCCCTCCGGGAGATGTATTCTGTGTTCTATATGGCTCTTCTCCAACGTCAAAATAAGTTTGCATAAATTCATAAACCAGCACCCCTTCTCTAATAAAACCTCAATATTAAATTGCCGTTTTAACGGCAGCCTTCCTACATCTTCTCGGGAGATATCTGAACTATGTCTTCCACTATTGACTTAAAGACGGGAGCCGCGATCTGCCCTCCGTAATAGCGCGCGCCCTTTGGTTCACCGATGCTGATAAGCATCACATACCGCGGCTTCTCGGCAGGCCAGAAACCGACGAAAGAGGCGACATACTGCCCCTTCGCGTACTGCCCCGATGCCGCGATCTGCGCGGTGCCGGTCTTTCCCGCGATAGACACCTTCTCCGACTTGGCGAGCTTACCGCCGCCCTCGGCCACCACCCGGCGCATAGCCTCCCGGATAAAGTCCGAGGTCTGTTTGGAGACGACCTGATAACGGACGCGGCGCGTTCCCTTGTGGATCACATTGCCCAGACTGTCGCGCACCTCGTCAATCACATAGGGTTTCAGCAGCATTCCGCCGTTGGCGATGCTTGAGATCGCCATAACGATCTGCAGCGGCGTAACGGCGATACCCTGACCGATAAAGATATTGGCGGGGACCGTGCCGAGCCATTCCTCCGGCTGTTTTATCAGCCCGGACTCTTCACCGGCGATTTCAACCTCGGTCTTATCACCGAAGCCAAACTGTTTCAGCATGCCATAAGCCTGATATTTAGGCACCCCCATCGACATCAGGGACATGCCGATATTGCACGAATTCATCAGGACATGCGTCAGGTCCTGCTTGCCGTGAGCCCTTCTGTTGACGTCGCTCATCGTGCGGTCGAAGAGCTTCATCGTACCGTGGCAGGTGTAGGTGGTATTTCTGCCGGCCGCGCCGGTCTCCAACGCGATCGACATCGTTATCGGTTTAAAGATCGAGCCGGGCTCGAAGACGCGCCCCACGGCGTTGTTGCGCACGGCGTTTGTATTTACGAGATTCTTTCTGTCGTTGGGGTTAAGGGTGGGATAGCTCGCGAGCGCAATTATCTCACCCGTGTAAGGATCGACGCAGACGCCTGAGGCCCAGCCGGCGTCAACCGCCTTCGCTCCCTCGCTGAGCCGCCACTCCATGATCTGCTGTACGCGCGAATCGACCGTCAGCTTGATTGAACCGGCCGTATCCTTTACGACGCCGGACTTGCCGCTCATGGTATCCATCGCGTTGCCCTTGGAGTCACGGGTCAGAAAACGGGTGCGCGGCGGCGAGTACAGGATGTGGTTCCAGGAGAGCTCCACCCCCGCCTGCCCGTATTCGTCGATGTCGCAGAAACCCAGCAGGTGGAAGGCCAGCGATTCATGCGGATACATCCTTCTCTTTTCGGATAAAGTATAAAGGCCGGGGACCTTCATCTGCGCAAGTTTATCCGCACGCTCCTTGGGAATGTTGCGCGCTACCCAGTAAAAACGTCCTGGAAGCTCACGGGAAAACTTCCTGGCAGTCGCCGCTCCGAAGGTGCCCTTGAGCACGTCGGCGCTCGCGGGATCCCAATACTTGGGGTCGATAAAAAAACTTGTGGAGGGTACCGATATTGCCAGCGGCACCCCCCTGCGGTCCTCTATCCTGCCGCGCGACGCGCTCACCGCGACATTCGCCCAGTACTGTTTTTGGGACTGTGAGACAATTCGGCGGTCCGGCCAGAGCTGTACCTTAGCCGTGCCAACCGCCAGTATGGTCAAAACTATAAAGGCCGCGAACCACACCGATTTTGAACGGCGCCGCTCGTCCCCCGATTCCCTCCTAATTCTTGGCATGAGCCTGCTTTACGAAGGGATTCAGATTTTCGATGAACCCGCCCTTTTCCACAGTCTCTTCCTTCACCTGCGCCAGCCTTACCGACCGCTCGTCAAGCTTTATCACCTTTATATTCTCGGCGTTGTTCATGCCGAGATCGCGGCGGGCATAGTTATAGACCCTCGCCGGAGAGAGAAGCTGCGCGTAGCGGCGGGAGAGGACGAGATTCTCCTCCTTGCAGAGATCTATCCTCCTTGCGGTCTCCGAGATGCGGTGTTCAAGATAAAGTCCATAAAGTCTGAGCGTCCCAAGCGCCGCCGCGCAGAGGAATACGCACAGAAAACTTATTACGAAAAGAGACGAATGCTTTGTCTCGCTTTCATGTTTATGTTCCTTGTAACGCATTAAAATTCATCCTCCACTTTCTCGTCTTCTTCATACTTCTCAAATATCCTGAGCTTTGCGCTGCGCGACTTATAATTTGCCTCAACCTCATCCTCGGCCGGCAAAAGAGCCTTGCGCGGATTCGGCTCCCCCAACTCCTCTTCCTTCCATTTACGGAAGCGGTGCTTTACCATGCGGTCCTCCAGCGAGTGATAGGAGATGACGATTATCTTTCCCGCGGGATTCAGCAACGCCGCCGCTCCGTCCAACGCCTCGCTGAGGGCGTTCATCTCGTCGTTGACGGCGATCCTCAGGGCCTGAAAGACCTTTCTCGCCGGGTGGCCGCCCATCTTGCGCTGCACGGGAGCGGGAAGTATCTTCCTTATAAGTTCTACAAGCTCCGTCGTGCTGTGCAGCTCGCCGCCGTGTTCGCGGTGACGGACAATTCCCTTAGCGATCTGAAAGGCGTAGCGCTCCTCGCCGTAGTCCCGAAAAATCTCCGTCAATTCTTTGACGCCGGCGGTACGCAGTACCTCCTCAGCCTTCGGATGAGAGGACTCTTCGTCGCCGGCATCCATCCTCATATCAAGCGGGCCGTCATACTGAAAGGAAAAACCGCGTTCGGGCTCGCTAATCTGTAAATTTGAAACTCCGAGGTCGAAGAGGACCACATCCGCTCCTCTAAAACCGTCTATTTCCTTAAGCAGGCCGATATTTCTAAAATTATCGGCGATTATCTCAAAGCGCGGCGCGAAGGGGGCGAGCCGTTCCGCGGCGATCTCACGGGCCTCGGCGTCCTGGTCGAAGCCGTAAAGAAAGGCCTCGGGATGCCTTTTAAGAATCTCAATGCTGTGTCCAGCAAGACCCAGCGTCGCATCAACCACCGTACGGACATTCGTTTCGCCGCCGACGGCATCTAAAACTTCATTCAGCATTACAGACTGATGTTCCCTCATAGTACGCGGCTCCCGTCCATTTTTACGGACATATTAACTTACCTTATGAGGAAGGCCCGCCGGCGCGTCCGCCGCGTCGTCAAGCTCCTCTGCCATATCACTGAAATCAAGAAGCACCTCTGCTCGATGCTCTTCCCACTTCGCCGTATCCCATATCTCCATATGATCCTCCGCGCCGATCAGCGTAATTTCAGTGTTAGCACCCGCGTAATCGCGGAGAATCTGCGGTATCAGTATTCTGCCAGCGCCGTCTATCTCCTGCTCCGTCGCCATCGAAAGAAGCACGCGGCGAAAATCGCGCGCCTTTTTCTTGAACGAGGAGAGGTCTTTGAGCTTCAAAAGCAGCTCTTCCCAGCGCGGGACGGGATAAAGGGCTATGCAGCGGTCGATGCCTATAGTCGCGACAACGGTAGAACCGAGTTCGCCTCTGAACTTAGCGGGAAGCACCGTTCTGCCTTTTCCGTCCAGTTTATGGTTATAACTTCCCACTAGCATCGACAATTCACCCACTTTCTACCACTTTATCCCACTTTATAACACCTTATACTCTCAAAGTTGATTCCGCAACGCAAAGGAATCCAAAGTGGTGAACACAATAGGGTCTATAGACCCATTGTTTAGAAAAGACAGTCTGCAAGCGAATTTTAACTACTTTTTATACCTCTTTAGAGCAAATATTGCCTAAAAGTATGCATACAAAAGAATCCTTTATTCTTGCTTTTTTTAGGTAATTTTACGTATTCAATTAAAAAATATTAATATCTTGTTGTCCAAGCGGCTCCACGCCGCAAAGACCCACTCTTTTATCCTGGCAGAGGTAAACATACGCGGCGGCGCTGAATCGCCTTAATACAGGAGTTCCAGCCATGTCATTTCCTTAACAGTTTTCGCCAATTATCCGCGTGTTTTTTGAATAAAAACTATAGAGAAGCTCAAATGAGAAAGTTCCCGTACTTCGTTAATTCGCGCGGCCGTTTACACATGATACGGTTCAAGCTTACTAAGTATTTACCGATGAGGTCGCCCCGAAAACAGTTCCGCACGATATTTTATACTGGCTGCCGTGGGGAAAGCTGATGGTTATGACCGGATGCGGCATGTTGCTTTACCATATGGGTGGTGTTAGAATAGAAACTATTGCAGATATGGTTCGAAGTTATAGGCAGCCAGTTGGTGTAACTCAACGGTTGACAGGAGTGAATAAGTTGAAAGCAGATGAGAGGAAAGGCGAAAAATTCCTATTATCGTACAAGCCCGTCTTTAAATACAACCTCATTTTTTGCATACTGATACTTCTGACCTTCATCGTCGGAGGTATATATCACAGCTTCGAAGAGATGAAATGGACGTCGAAAACGACGATGAATGCCGCGAAATGGCAAATCGAATACCGGATAAAACAGTCGATTCGGCTGTTGGAATCCTGCGCCGCCCAAGAGCAGTACCGTGATCCATCGCTTCCATATATGGACAAAGTGAACAGTCTAAACCAAATCAACAGACATTTCGGCTATATGATGATCCGCTATGTGGACCAGAATATAAACGTATATTCCGCCAGGGGAGCCACCAGCCTGGCCAGCCGCGAATACATGCAGCGGCTGTTCACAACCGGCAAAGTACAGGTGACTGACAGCTTCGCCGCCGGAGCCGACGGTGTGACGCTCAATTATACCGTAGCGGTCCCCCTCTACTGGAACGAAAAAATCTCCGGCAGCATCTTCTGCGCGATCTATTTTGATGAAATACAGAGGCTGCTGGTCGGCGCGTCACGAAGAAGCGGCGTCGAAGCGACAATGCTTGGTTCGCGTAATCAGATGATGTCCGTCACCGATAAATTGCGTTACGGAAACAGCTATCTGGACTATCTGGGAAATTTTAGGCTATTCGGCAATACGAAGAATAAGATCGAGGCGGATCTGCTGGGCGGAAAAGACGGCGGGTTCTGGGCGATGCACCTGCCTAACCTCTATTATTCCGTCTATTCTCCAGTGGAAAATACCTCCTGGAACATAATCGTGACGACAGATTTCTGGAGCGTCTACTGGTCGCAGCTGATGGGTGATATGCCGGCCGTCATTATCTTCATTCTGTCGTTCGTCCTCTTTGCGTGGTTCGTAAGCCGTTACATGCGTTCCCAGCGGATGACCGTCGATTCGCTGATTCAGTCGGTGCAGATGCTTGAGAGAAAGCTGTACTTAGATAAAAATCCGCATAGCCTTGATTTTAACGAGGTGCTGCAGCTGACGGGCAAGGGCCTCTCAGACAGCCTCACAGGCGTCGTCACGCGCTCCGTCTTCGTCAGCCAGGTCAACGGGCGTTTGAAAAACCTTGTCGGCAGCGAAGATGTCGCGGCTTTCTGTTTTATAGACCTGGACGATTTGAAAAAACTTAACGATACTTACGGACATGGAGCCGGAGACCTCGCCCTCAAGAATATCGGCTATATACTGCGTGAATATGAAAAGAAATTTGACGGGCTGACCGGGCGCTACGGCGGCGATGAATTTGTCATGCTGCTGACCGGCTTGAAAAACGTTGACGAACTTCGCCGTGTACTGGACGAGCTGGCCTCGCGGCTGCATTTCCCGCTGGCGGAATTCGGCGAAGACGTTACGGTCCATTGCAGCATCGGCGTAGCGCTGTACAAAAGCGTGGCGGAGCTCGACTATCTGGTCAGCAGCGCGGATCAGGCTCTCTATTATGTAAAACAGCATGGAAAGGGCACATATCACATCTACTCAAAGGAGAATTTCCGTGAGGTATGATAAATACCGCGCGTGGTTTGTCTTTTGCGCCGCGGCCATTTCCCTGTTTGCGTCAGTGGCGCTTCTTGTCTGGCTTGGCCACAGCTTTGAAAATTTTCGCCGGGCAAACGCGCGCGTAGTCTTGGAGCTGACGCGCCGGAATCTGCAGGAGACGCTTTTTGGCGGCATGAATAAGGCTGTGGATCTGGCGGAGATGATGAAGAGGGCGCCGTCGGACTCCGCCCTTTTTCTGCGGTACGCGGATAAAATACTCAAAAAAGAGGCTGTTATTTGCGCCTATCTTGTGACGGACAATAAGGTCGTGAGTATCTGGCCAAAAGGCAAGTTTACAGAAGAGATCGGGCGGCAGCTGCGGGAATATCCCTATGTATTTAGCCTGTCGCGTCTAATTCGCGGCCCCTTTGTCGGAGGACTTGTCGATCTAGAGGACAAAGGAAACAGCTTCCTCTTTATTAATCCCATGTTTGAGGACGAGCGCTATTTAGGAGAGGTCGTTGTCGCCGCTAAAGCTGACTATGTCTTAAAAGAGCTGAATATGGCCTATCTGCGGCAAAGCGGCTATGAGTATGAGCTTTGGCGGGTCTCTCCGCAGGATGGGAGCAAAGAGGTCGTCGAAGCCTCCGATCCGCATATAGACCTATCTGACGCTGAAAGGTGTACCTTTTACATGCCGACGGAATGGACGCTGATGATCAGGCCTATTGGCGGATGGATTTCGCTGCGCGGCAGGCTGCTGCTCTTTGGCGGCGGTGCGTTTGTCATCATATTGTTGTCAGGCTGTATAGTTTTATCCCACATCACGCTAAAACAGCGCAGGCAAATATCCTCCATATTAAGTTTTGATCATGAGACGGGCTTTTTGAACCGCGGCGGCTTTCTGGAAGAGCTAAAGCGGCTCGCCGCCCGCGGTAAAAATGAATATACGATCATTTATTTTGCCATGGATGAATATATCCGGCTTGCCCGCATTATGGACGAAAAGCAGAGGAACGAATATGCCGAGCACGCAATGCGCTGTCTTCGGGATTATATATATAGTCCTCACATTACCGCCAGAATGGGCGAAGCAAGCTATGCGGTGGCGATATTTGAAAAAATGGAAATGAAAGAGGCGGGAGATATCGCGAGAGGGATATCCCTGGAGCTGCTTTGGAAGACAAGGATCAAAGAAAACAGGGAATATATCCACGCCGACTGGTATTTTGTCCGTTGTCCGGAGGAAGGCACGGACCCTGAATCGCTGATAACTTCGGCGATAAAAGGCTGCGAAGAAAAACGTCAGCGAAAAGCCATGAACGGAATTTCCGTGTCTCTATAAAAAATGCCGGAACCAGGTCTCTTTGCCTTCATATCCGGCCTGCATTTGTATCGCGGAGCGGCGGCAGCGTCCGCTTAGCTCTCCGCCACACAGACGGCGCGACGGTTTCCAAGCTGAGGCCCGAAAATTAGTTATGTTTTCCGCCCGTCTTTGCCGCTTGTAAGACTCTGCATAACAGCAGCGGATACACAAAGACAACGGCGCCGCGGCTGCGAACGCAGGCCGCGGCGCCGTACGGAGCACCCAGTAAGCCGGGTTTTGTAAAGAGCTTGCGCTCCCTCCAGCCATTTATCTAACCCCGTACTTGCATACGGGAATGAGCGGTCGTACCCGGAAGTCAGCGGGCCGCCTCAGCCTTCCCTATTCGACCTTGCTCCGGATGGGGTTTGCCAGGCCCGCAGGTTCCCCTGACGGCCGGTGGGCTCTTACCCCGCCTTTTCACCCTTACCGCGTCGCCGCGGCGGTTTGCTTTTCTGCGGCACTTTCCCTGGGTTCGCACCCGCAGGAATTTCTCCTGCATCCTGCCCTTTGGAGCCCGGACTTTCCTCCCGCGCGATGCGCCGGCGGCTGGATTAGATACTCCGAGTGGCTATTATAGCATAATCTAAAGGGTAAAGAGGTCAATACCTCCGCGTTATCCCTCGAGTACCGCGTGGGCCTCTTTGAGCAGCTCCGCGATCTTCAGCCCCTGCGGACAATGCTTCTCACATAGATGACAGGAAACGCATTTATCGGCCTTTCTCTGTCCCGCACGGTAAGCCTCTTTGAGCGATTCGTCTCCGGTCAGCATATATTTGTTGTAATAAGAAAAGACGCTGGGGATGAGCACCGTCTTCGGACAGGGCAGGCAGTATTTGCAGTCCGTGCAGCCGATACGTTTCTGCATCTCAAAGGTCTCACGCAGTTTAGTGATAAGCTCCTCTTCCGCCTCCGTCATTACTCCGGCGGCGGTGTCCTCAAATATGCGCAGGTTATCCTTGAGCTGCTCCATCGTCGAAACGCCGCTGAGGATGACGGAGACCTCCGGCTTGTTGTAAAGCCAGCGGAATGCCCATTCGGCGAGCGAACGTTTGACGGGGAAATCTTCGATCAGCGACTTGGCCTCCGGTGAAAGGTCGGCGATAAGTGAACCGCCGCGCAGCGGCTCCATTATCGTAACCGGCAACCCGCGCGAGGCGGCGTATTTCAGCCCCTCGGTGCCGCCCGCCTGCGGTTTTTCGTCAAGGATATTGAGCTGTATCTGCGCCATATCCCAGTTATACATGTCAACGGCCTCTTTGAAGGCCTCAAATGTATTGTGGATGGAAAAGCCCTTGTGCAGTATCTTGCCCTTCTTCTGCATCTCCTCAAGGAACTTAAAGCCGTCCAGCTCCTTAACTTTTTTCCAGACTCCGGGGCTGAGGTTGTGCAGCATGTAGATGTCCAGGTAATCGGTCTTTAGACGCAGCAGCTCTTCGTCGAGGAATTTTTCCATATCTTCGTATTTGCTGACGTGGATCACGGGACATTTCGTCACCAGGTAGGTCTTGTCACGGTAACCGCCCATAAGCGCTTTACCGACGATCTCCTCGCTTCCCGGATAAATATAAGCCGTATCAAGATAATTTACGCCGTTGTCGATGGCGCAGCGTATAATGCCGACGGCCTCAGATTCATCCTCGGGGAACCTCATACAGCCGAGGCCAAAGCGCGACACCCTCATTCCAGTTTTGCCAAAATCGATATATTCCATATTTTTCACCGCTTTCTCTCGTAATCTCTTTGTTATTATAATCTAAAAATAAAAAACAGTGCGTCCAATGGACGCACCGCATTTTATCTTTTGTCAGAAGGCCGTTAGTGGTTCCTGACAATCTCCTTGATGACCATCAGCCTGCTCAGCGTCGAGCGTTCCATCTCTTCGAGCTTCATGGAGATGGAGCGGATCGCCTCGGTGTAGGAGGGGATCATGACGTGCTCCAGGGCGTTGACCCTGCGCCGTGTCCTCTCGATCTCGAGGGCCATCGAGCGCACCGCCTTCTCCTCCGCCGCAAGGTGGACGAGCTTCGGCATCACTTTGAGGAACTTCTCAAGTGCCACGTCGAGGCTGCCCGGCGATGTCGCGAGGCCGTAGCCAAGCTCGGCGCGCTGTTCGGGAAGCACATATTCCGGAACGCGTACGCTCATCACGTTTTTGTACTCGACCTCGACCCGAAGGTCGCCGCCGGCGGCCATCAGCGTCTGTTCCAGCATCTGCGGCAGCGTCTGCGCGCGGGCCATGAGAAAGCCTCCGTAGCAGTCGTTGAGCTCTCTCTCTACCTCTTGGCGCAGCTCGTAGACGGCTCGCGCGCGGACAAGGAATTCCTTTACGAGGGCGTCCTGCTTGTCCTTGAGCAGCTTGTGTCCCCTCTTGGCGACGACGAGCAGCCTTTTGAGCCTCGAGAGCTCCATTCTATTGGGGTTGACATTAAGCGCCTTTGCCATCAGAGGTCACCCCTTCCTACGGCTTTGCCAGCTGTTCGAGATCCTCTTGCGCGGCGACGAGCGGCTTCAGGTATTTCTCTATGTATTCGTCTCTCACACGCTTCAATTCGCGGACGGGAACGATGGTGAGAAGCTCCCAGCCGAGCAGCAGCGTATCTTCGATGGTACGGTTCTCATATTCACCCTGACGCACATAGCGGTCTTCAAACTGGTCGGCGAACTTAGCGAAGGCCTTGTCCTCTTCGGAGAGCGCGCCTTCGCCGAGGATGACGGCAAGTTCTTTGGCCTCTTTACCGCGCGAGTAGGCGGCGAAAAGCTGGTTCATGAGGTCCGCGTGGTCCTCGCGCGTCTTGCCCTTGCCGATTCCCTTGTCCTTAAGACGCGAAAGCGAAGGCATGACGTCGACCGGCGGATAGATACCCTTGCGGTGCAGAGTACGCGCAAGTATAATCTGCCCCTCCGTTATGTATCCCGTAAGGTCGGGGATCGGGTGGGTCTTGTCGTCTTCGGGCATCGTGAGGATCGGTATCTGCGTGATCGAGCCCTTTTTGCCGCGAAGGCGTCCGGCGCGCTCGTACATGGTCGCAAGGTCCGTGTAGAGGTATCCGGGATAACCGCGGCGTCCGGGGACTTCCTTACGCGCCGCCGAGATCTCTCGCAGAGCTTCGCAGTAGTTCGTAAGGTCGGTGAGGATGACGAGGACGTGCATTCCCTTTTCAAAGGCGAGGTACTCCGCGGCGGTCAGCGCGAGACGCGGCGTGGAGATACGCTCGATCGCGGGGTCGTCCGCAAGGTTGACGTACATAACTGTACGCTCGAGGGCGCCGGTCTTACGGAAGTCCTCCATGAAGAAGGAGGCCTCTTCAAAGGTGATACCCATCGCGGCGAAGACGACGGCGAAGTCAGAGTGTCCGCTGATAACCGTCGCCTGGCGCGCGATCTGCGCCGCCATTTTGTTGTGCGGCATACCGCTTCCCGAGAATATGGGCAGCTTCTGTCCGCGGACGAGCGGGTTCATACCGTCTATCGTCGAGACTCCCGTCTGAATGAATTCCGAGGGGAAGTCACGCGAGAAGGGGTTCATCGGGTTTCCGTTTACGTCGAGATAGGCCTCGGGAATGATCGCGGCGCCGCCGTCGATGGGGTCTCCGCGTCCGTTGAATATACGCCCGAGCATGTCTTTCGAGACGGGAAGTTTAAGGACGTCTCCGAGGAAGCGGATCTCCGTCGAATTGACGTCGATGCCGCTGCTTCCCTCGTAGACCTGGACAAGGGCTCTGTCCTGGTCTATTTCGAGCACGCGTCCGCGGCGGTGTTCCCCGTCCCCAAGGGTGATCTCGGCAAGTTCGTCATAGCTTACATCCTGCACCTTGTTGACCATCATAAGCGGGCCCGAAAGGTTGGATATGGTTCTATATTTCTCAGGCAACCTCATCGTGCTCACCTCCCATTGCAAGCAGTTTGCCAAGTTCGGCTTTTATCTTTGTCTCAAGTTCGTCGAGTTTCGCGATATCCGTCTCTTCCACATAACGCATACGCGCGATCTCGTCGCGTATCGGAAGCTCGATGACGGTACGCAGCGAACCGCCGCGCGTCAGCACCTGCATTCCAAGCTGATGGAAGGTGAGGATGTTGCGCAGCATCTTGAACTGCTTGTCCATCGACGCGTAGGTGTCTATCTCGTGGAAGGAGTTCTGGTGGAGGAAGTCCTCACGAATCGACTTAGAGGTTTCGAGCACCATGCGCTCCTCTTTTGAGAGGGCGTCGACGCCGACGAGACGGACTATCTCTTTGAGCTTGTCTTCGTCTTCGAGCAGGGCCATCGCCTCTGTGCGGTAGACGCTCCACTCTCCGTCGTAGAAGCCGTCCCAGTATTCGCCGAGCTTCTGCGCGTAGAGCGAGTAGCTGTTGAGCCAGTTGATCGCCGGGAAGTGGCGCTGGTAGGCGAGCTGCGCGTCAAGGCCCCAGAAGACCTTGGTGACGCGGAGGGTGTTCTGAGTTACCGGCTCGGAAAGGTCGCCGCCGGGAGGCGAAACGGCTCCGATGACGGAGACCGCGCCCTCGCGGCCGTCTTTGCCGAAGCAGATCGCACGTCCGGCCCTTTCGTAGAAGGAGGCAAGACGCGTACCGAGGTAAGCGGGGTATCCCTCTTCACCGGGCATTTCCTCAAGGCGTCCGGACATCTCGCGAAGAGCCTCGGCCCAGCGTGAGGTGGAGTCGGCCATAAGGGCCACGGAATAACCCATGTCGCGGAAATACTCCGCGATCGTGATGCCGGTATAGATAGAGGCCTCACGGGCGGCGACAGGCATATTTGAGGTATTTGCGATAAGCAGCGTCCTCTTCATAAGCGGCTGTCCCGAACGGGGGTCTTCAAGTTCCGGGAATTCGAGAAGAACGTCGGTCATCTCGTTCCCGCGCTCGCCGCAGCCGATATAGACGACTATTTCAGCGTCGGCCCACTTCGCGAGCTGGTGCTGGATGACCGTCTTTCCGGAACCGAAGGGTCCGGGGACGCAGGCGGTGCCGCCGCGCGCGATCGGGAAGAAGGTGTCTACGACGCGCTGTCCGGTCGTAAGGGGGACCTCCGGCGGAAGGCGCTTGACGACAGGACGCGGGCTGCGGACGGGCCAGCGCTGGAGCAGCTTGAGCTCATGTTCCCTGCCCTTGGCGTCCACTACGACCGCTATCGTCTCGTCGACGGTAAACTCACCGCTCTTTATCTCTTTTATCTTGCCGCTGACGCGGTGCGGGACCATTATCTTGTGCTCGACAAGCACCGTCTCCTTAACGGAGCCGATGAAGTCCCCAGGGCCGACTTCGTCGCCCTCTTTGAGCCAGGGCTCAAAGGGCCACTTGCGGGTGCGGCTCACAGCGGGAACGCTGATGCCTCTAAGGATATAGGGGCTCTCAGCCTTTTGTTCTATCGCTTCGAGGGGACGCTGTATCCCGTCGAAGAATTCCTCTATGAGTCCCGGCGCAAGCTCAACGCTGAGCGGCTCGCCGGTGCTGACGACGGGTTCTCCCGGAGCCAGCCCGGATGTTTCCTCATAGACCTGAACGGACGCCTTGTCTTCCTTGAGTTCTATTATCTCGCCGACAAGGCCCGCGCTGCCAACTTTAACGACATCGAACATACAGGCGCCAGCCATGCCGCCTGCAATTACAAGCGGGCCGGATATCTTTTCGATGTACCCAGTAACGGCGTTGGGTGTGGTCAATTACATCGCCTCCATCATTATCATCATTTCTCACCAAATATATCCATGCCGACCGCGCGTTCGACGTTGCGGCGTATTGAATCAAGACCAATTCCCATGGATCCCTTCTGGTTTGGTACGGGTATAATGCTAAGGTCTGTATATTCGTTTATCTCGTCCACGGTATCCCTGTATTTCACGAAGAGTTCCTCTTCAAGAAACAGCACGGCGTAGCCCGAACGCGAGTATTTATGAAGGACCGGAGCGATGCTCTCGCTGTTCTCTTCCGTGAGAACTACCACGTCCAAACCGATAGCCTTGAAGGGCAGTATGCTTTCATAACTGCCGACGGCGGCCATTGGCGCTCTCTGATTAGACGTAGACATGGCGCAGGAGCCTCCTTACCTGGTCTTTGTCCTGTCTGTTGGACTTTGAGACAAAGATCATCCGAATATTTTTTACCTCAAGCTCCTTCGCCCACAGGTAGGCAATGACATTGCCGGGGGCGTCGGGGCTGTACTTGCTTTTTGCGATGGAATCGAGATAGAAGTCGTCGAGCGCTCTCTCGATATCCATTATTATCTCGGCAAATCCTGCCGCACTGTCCACCTGACCGAGCAGCGGCGATAGGTCCGTAAAGTCGATCATCCGGCTCCAGGTCTCGAAAGGTTCGGATATCATCGGCACGAGGATGTTCAGATCAATTTTTCCGCCCTCGTGCATGAACGGCAGCGCGCGCGCCGCGTCAAAGCCAAACCTCTTGAGACGCAGGAGCGAACGGATGTTCTCTCCGTCGATCCTCGTGCGTACCCAGTCAAGTATCTCCGGCATACCCAGCGACTTCGCCTCTTTCAGCATTACCTCGAACATCTGGCGGTCAAGGAGCCTCTCCGCCTCAAGCACATCCCTGCTCTGTTCCCATACCGAGATGCACCTGGGATAGAGGGTGTTGAGACCAAAGGGCAGAAGCTGGTATTCCTCGGCTTCCGCGTCTGAAATGAGCCTGTCGACGGGATAGGAGGCAAGCGAGGTGAGTAGGTCCCATCTCTTTTTGCCGCCGCTCCTCGCGTTGAAGAGGCTCTTCAGCATCACCTTGACATTGCTGAAGTCATACTGCAGGCGAAGCAGGCTTATCAGTTCCTTATCGGGAACAAAGGAGCTGATCTCCTCGTATGTATCGTGGAGGGCGGTCTCCAGAACCTTGTCAAAACCGCTCTCGCCGGAGACTGATGTCAGTACAGACGCGTAAGATGTCTCCCCAAGAATTTTGAGGACGGAGGCCGTGTCTTCGGCATCCAGCAGCCTTGCGAAGGCCGCAGCATCAAGAAGGCGCTGCTCCATAGCGCGTATTCGCGCTACAGCGTAACCATAAGCCTCCTTACGTGACATCAGACCACCTCCTTCATTATTCTGACGGGAACAAACGCTTTACAACGTCGGATTCCTGTTTTTCCTGTAAAACCTTAATAAGCATATCCCATGAGCAGTCTATGCTCGTCCGTCCCCTTACGAGGATGAATCCGCCTGCGATATCGGCCCTTTCCTCGGAGAGTTCGAGATTCGAACCATGTTCGCCGTTGTAGGCGGCGAGCCACTCACGGTCAATGTATTTCTCCCCGGCGCCTACCGTCACCTTCTCGTCGCGCGAGCTGACGGCTTCGTCAAGGAGGCTGGCGCAGAAGTTAAGATATTCGTCCTTCGGGAGCTCCGCCATTTTGGCGAGCCCGCCGCGGTAGACGTCTTCGATAAGATCTCTCTTGGCGCGCAGCATCATCTTCTCAACGTCAAGATTGGCCACTATCTCCCTGCGCTTCATTATCTCGGGACGCTCAGCTTCAAAACGGGCGTCGAAACCCGCCTTTATTTCATCGCATTCCTGTCCGGCCTTCTGGGTGATGAAATCCGCTTGTGCTTTAGCCTTTGAGAGAATCTCATCAGCCTCTTTCTGAGCGTCGTTCCTGATTTTTTCTGTAATCTGGGCTAAAGACATGGCATTCCGGTCTTCTTCAACTAAAGCTTGATTCCGTTGAGCATCAGGATGCTGACAAGGAGTCCAAAGACGGCGTATGTTTCGCACATGGCCGGAAGGATGACCGCCTTACCTATCTGCTCCGGACGCTTGGCGATCATGAGGATCGTAGCCGCGGAGGACTTTCCCTGCCAAATGGCGGAATAGAAACCGGAGATCGCGATGGGAAGGCAGGCGCAGCAGATGCCGAATCCCTGCCATACGGTGAGGGCGACCGCGCCGGCGCCGCCGAGCAGGCCGGCCTTCTGCATTGCGAGGACCGCGACAAGCAGGCCGTAGATACCCTGCGTACCGGGAAGGGCGAGGAGAACGAGCGCGTAGCCGAATTTCTTTGGATCTTCGGTCATTACGCCTGCGGCGGCTTCGTTAGCTATGCCTATACCCCACGCAGAGCCCGAACCCGCGAAGCCGACGGCGAGCGCGCCGCCAAGTATAACAAGCATCTGTCCAAGCTGATCAGCCATTGTTGCGAGAATTGTTTCCATGATGAACTTTACCTCCTTGAGTAAATGTGTAGCGTCTTTTTTAATTAATTTACGGAAGAATCTTCCTGAATGCGGGAATACTGGGCCGCATTGCAGAGCGGGGTGAAATCTTTTCCCGTAGCGTTGTAGAACTTACCGAAGAACTCAACGTACTGAAGCCTCAGGGAGTGTATGAACGCCCCGAGAAGGTTCACCACGATGCTGAAGGTGTGTCCGAGGACAAAAATCAGCACGGCAAGGAATATGCCGATGTATGGGGTCCCGGCAACGAGGTTCGCGAGCAGGTTGATGACCATGCCGACCGCGGCCGAGCCGAGCCCAAGCGCCAGCAGACGGCTGTAGCTCAGGACGTCCCCAAGGAAGCCGGTGACGTTGTAGAGGCTGAGCACGCCGGAAAATAGTTTGCCGGCAATACCCTTCTTCTCTCTGCCCTGAGTAGCTACCAGCAGCAGCGCGCCGCCTATGGCGACGATCTTCGAAGGCAGCACCCATGCCGAGGGAAGATAGCCCGTCATCGAGCAGCCCATGAGCACGAGGCCGAGAAGGAATATCATCCATCCGCCCTGGTCTGAAACGGCGGCCATCTTATCGCCGCTCCGCCAGTTTTCGGCAAAGGCGATCGCCAGGCCGAACATCACCTGAATGAAGCCGAGCCCCAGCGATATGAGAAGCAGCGTCATCGGGTCGTTCATCGGGTCCAGCACCTGTATGCCGTGTACCAGCGGCACAAGGCCGCTGAGGAACGGGAAGGCGGTTACGGAATCTCCGAACCATGAACCTGTCATGGCGCCGAAGATCACCGACATCCCCATACCGACGGTCATAAGCACAAAGAACTTGCGCAGCGTCGGCGAGAGCTTGTGCTTGACGAGCAGGTATCCAAGGATGCCCGCGACGACGAGCCCGTACCCAGCGTCACCGAAACACATGCCGAGGAACACAAAAAAGAAGGGGGCCATCAGCGAGGTGGGGTCCACCTTACCGTATGTCGGCGTGCCGTACATTATCGTCAGCGGCTCGATGCAGGAGGACCACGGCGCGTTTTTCAAAAGCGTCGGCGGCTCTTCTCCCTCATCAGGCTTGACGACGGCGAGTTCGGTATAGGCCGAATAGGCCTCCACGGTATACTCTACCTTCTTCATTAAAGACTTTGGAACCCAGAACTCCCAGATAAGCACCTCTTCCGTGGGGACGCCGGTCTCCATGGCCTCAAGGCGGTTACGGAGTATCGTCCAGTAGTCTCCATAGTTGCGCGCCATGTCAAGCCCCTCGTCAGCGGAACCGGCGAGCTCTTTGATGAGCTCATCCTCTTTCGCTTCAAGGCCGGATATCTCCGACGTGAGAGCCTCTTTTTCGGCGGCGGCCGTAAGCAGGAAGTCCTTCGGCACATCGATACGCGCCGCGCCGAATTCGGCGGCCGTCTCCTGTACCTTTTCGTACTCGCTCTTTTGGCAGAGCACGGCGAACGTCTCGTTCGGGTCTTTTTCATTCCCCGGAAGCTGCTGCATCTCGACCATCTCGCCGAGCTCCTTCGTGATACGCGCGGCCATCGCCTGCGCCGTAGCTTTGGGAGCGGCATAGATGGCCCCGACGACCAATTCGGTGCCCGTCGTGAAGAACTCAAGCGGATACTTGACGCTCTCCAGCATGGCTATCTGGGAAAGCAGCCCCTTCAGCCGCGAGACATCGGCGCGGGTCTCGGTGAGCCTCCGCTCGACATCCCTCATCGAAGAGGTAAAATCTGTAAATTTCTTTTCGTTGACCTGCGCGGCAAGCTGATCAAAGGTGAGAGTCGGGATATCGCCGAGCATCTTCGCCAGCGAGCCCTCTTTTTTCGTCTCGTATGGTTCCAGCAGGCGAATGAGAAATTTGGCGTCGCCGATAAGTTCGTCGACGTGATGCCGCTTCTCACGCAGCCTGAACATCGCTTCGCTATGTCCGGCTTCGCCCTCTTTGTTCACGAACTCGCAACAGCCAAGCGCCTGCAGCTTTGCCGCAAGCTCATCCGCAACAGCTCTGTGAACAGCTATACGCGCTTTACACATTTCGGCGAGAGCCATAAGCCGCCATCACCTCTCTAACCAGCCAATTTGCAACTCCGTCTGTTTCGTTCTTCTTTTTTTCGTAGAATGACTTCGCGTCGGCCTCGCCCTTCGCAGTTATCTCCTGCGCTTTGGCCTCGGCCTCTTTTTCTGCGGCGGCAACTCGTTCGCGCCATTGTCTGTGACACTGCTGTTTTGTGCTTTTGACAGACTGCTCCGCATCCGCCGTCGCCGCCGCCAATATCTTAGCAGCCTCGGCTTTGGCGTTTGAAACAATGCTCTTCGCGATAGCCTCCTGATCTCTGATCTCCTGTGCCAGATTCTCTGCCAATAAGATCACCTCCCCTCCATAATCATAGGGTCACCCATAATACACCATAAGATTTTAACCGCATCTCTAAATTGCGTCAATTTTCACACATTACCATAAAATATCATGAAACTTTTCATAAAATGGCTTTTTATTATTTTTAAGAGCTTTTTTATCGAAAAAAGTATGTAAAAATAAACAACTGTTAAAGTTCAACAGGGAGGATATTTCATAGGCCTAATGTCATAACGTACCTAACATTTCTCGTAAAATAAGCCTAAATTTCGACTTTTTTTACCCAAATGCTTTTCAAAAGCTAACCTCTAAGCCCTCTGAATCGAAAAATTAAACCGTAAAAAGGACCGGAACTGAACTTTCCGGTCCCCCTAAGTATAATAGCCTATTTGATTTTATAATTTTGTCTTTTTGAATAAAAATAGCTTTACGGGAATCTTTAACGGGCCTCGCAGTCAGTTCGCCACGGACAGGCGGCGCAGCGCTCCTTTTTACCCACAAAATTGCCGGAAAGAGCTTCGATTGCCGCCGCCTCGATCAGACCGCCGACCGCTTTAAAGTCCTCCGCCCCGTAGAGGCGTATCTTTCTCTCATTATCCTGCGAGCGCAGGTATATGACCGCGGAATCAATGGGAATGACGCCGCCGCGCGGCTCAAAAAAGCGGTGCAGCGCGTAGGCGTAGAATTCCAGCTGCCGCTCATAATAATATGAGGGAGCGTATTCCTCTGACGAGCTCTTCCAGTCGCGCAGATGCAGCCCCGAATCGTCGCGCCAGAATAGGTCCGTCGCGCCGACGAGGACGGTGCCACGGTCCGGCACGCGGAAGGGCATCTCCCGGAAGAGCTTGACAGGGCTCTCCGCCGAGGCAAGTTCAGCGAACAGAGAGCACTCTTCACTCTGCGCGTATCTCTGCAAAAGCTCGCGTATCTCGCGTCGTTTCGCGCCGGAGGCAAATTCATCTCTGAGTTCGACCGGCAGACGGCGCATAACAGCCTCGTAACCCTGCCCCTCGCGGCTGAAGGGCAGCCAGCGGACGAGGCTCTCGGCGCGGAAGTCCCAGCGCGCCAGCAGCCAGTGCGTCAGCGAACCAAAGTCTGAGCCGCCCCCCTCGCCGCCCTTTACAGTCCAGCTTACAGTCCGGCCCTGGCGGTATACGGTGCGGTAGGCCGCAGGGCACCAGGAGATCAGCGCATAGGCCGAGGCCGATATACGCCCGAGCTTGGCGGGGCTCACGATCTTCAGTGCCATCCCCTCTGTCTGCGCCTTTGCTTCGTAAGGCGCGTACTTCGGCAGCTCCTCCGGCTCCTCCGTTATATGGGAGATATCCTCCGGCGGCAGAACGCCGGCCGTCCGGCTCAGCAGTGTGGGACTTTTACCTCCCTCCGCGTCGGCCTTTGACTCCTGATAGGCCGCACAGAGGATCAGCCGGTCCTGCGCGCGTGTGAAGCCGACGTACCAAAGCCGGTCGCGCTCCGCCGACTCGGCCTCCGATTCCTCTTTCATCTCCCACATCGCGGAGATATTCTTTCCGCCCGGCTCCTCATGAAGAAGAAAATCTGGCGTCTCTTTCGCGATGACGCCGTACCTTTTCGACACCTGGAGCGCGGAGCTCCGCGGCCCTCTCTTATCGGCATATATCAGCGCCACAACGGGAAATTCGAGTCCCTTGGAGGCGTGTATCGTCATCACCTGGATGGCATCCGTATCCTCGTCGGCGGCGTCCGGCTCCTCCTTCGCGCCCTCGGAGGAGGCCGCAGAGAGCAGGTATTCCGCGCAGCCCTTCAGCGATTTCCCCTGCGAGCGTTCGTACTCCTCCGCAAGCTGGGCGAGATAGATGATATTGGCGTTCACGCGCCGCCGCCGCAGACCGCCGTAGTTTTCCAGGAACGAGGGTTCCCGCAGTATTTCGAGGATCACGGCGGATACTCCTGAGAGAAGCGCCGTCCGGCGAAGGTGCTCCAGGCGCGCGCATAGCTCCGGGTGCTCGCGGCGGACGACCTCCGCGAGAGGCAGCGCCTTTCGGCTCTCTCTGCTCTCCAGCGCCGCCGCCAGCATCCGTTCCGCCTCTTCGATAGATACCCCGCTGAAGGGCGATGCCAGCCAGCCTCCAAGGAAGAGGGGATTTTCAGGCTCGGCGAGCAGCGAGATAAGGTTTACGAGGTCGCCGATCTCGCCGCGCGCGAAATAATTTTTATTCGTTGAGAGCAGATAGGGAAGGCCAAGCCGTTCGAAGGCCCTTTCGATCATTGAGTATTCGGTGCGTGCCGGTACCAGCACGGCGAAGTCACGCCACCTTACGGGACGAAATTCTCCCCGCCCCTTATCCCATATCAGCCGCCCCTCCTCGCGCATTCGCGCCATCCTGCGCCCCAGTTCGCTGTAGAGGCGCAGGCGCAGCTCCGGCATCAATATCTTTTCGTCTCTGTCGCCATAGGGGGATACCGCGCACAGCAGCTCAAGCTGCGGCCTCTCGACGGAGGCGTTGCGCCGTTCGCGGATATCTTCGTCCTGCGGCGGCAGCAGCGGCTCGTAGAAGATCTCCGAACCGCCGCCCCACAGCTCGCCGAAGAGGCCGTTAAATTTTTCCAGCAGTCCGCTCGCCGTGCGGAAATTCTGGTCAAGCGAAACATATTTGCAGTATCCTTCCGCGCCGTGACAGCGGCAGCGCTCTATATAGCCGCGGAAGAGGGTAAGGTCGGCGTGGCGGAAGCGGTAGATCGACTGCTTCTGGTCTCCGACGAGAAAAAGCGTATTATTAAAGTCGCTCTCAGCCTCCGGCGTCACCCAAAGAGCCTCGATGAGGCCGTCCTGTAAGGGGTCGGTATCCTGAAACTCGTCGACCATGATGTGCTTGAATTTTCTTTTGTAGTCGGCGGATGAATTCAGCACCTCGGAGGCGTAAAAGATGAGGTCGGAGAGGGAGAGCAGGTTCTCACGGCGGCGGAACTCGTCCCAGCAGGCCCAGCCTACGGCACAAACGCGGCAGAGAAGGGCGTTGACCCGCTTCTCACCTTCCGACGGCGGGACGGCAAGCGCCAGCAGAGCCTTCGTCTCATCGCGCCATTCTTTGAGGCCTGTGCCCAGCGCCTCGCTGATAGCATCTTTTATCTTCCCCCCCGACAGCGGAACGAGGACGCTTTCAAAGAGCTCGCCACAGAACTGGCTGAGCGCCTCATCCGAAGCCGCCGGAGCGGCGAGCCAGCGATCGATGAATGGGGCGAGCTTCTCTTTAGCCTTCGTCGGCTTCCTGTTTCCGCCGCCGCTGAATTCGGGCGACGACAATATCGCTGGGAAAACGTCGCGCGACCAGAGTTCATAGATATCTTTTTTAAGCTCTTTGAGGGATTCTATTGAGGCTGTCAGCTCCGTATCGTCATGTTCCCACAGAGATTCCGGGCTCTGCCCCGCGCAGTAGAGCTTTTCCGAACAGCTTTTGGCCGCCTCCGCCACCGCCTCCGGGCCGAAGGCGTTCAGCATTTCGATAAACTCCGGCTCGCGCATGAGCTCCGAGGCGCGCGCGCGCCACTCGGCCGGCAGCGCCGCCAGTATCCTCTCTTCGGAGGCCGCGGATAGCATCGAGGCAAACTCGCGCCACCAGATGTCGGCCTTTGGCGCGGGCATGATCGAGGCCGTAGGGTCGATGTCAAGCGCAAGCCCCGACTCGCGGATGATCTTCATCGCAAATGAATGGATCGTCGATATGTAGGCGTCGTCGATGCCCTCGATCCTGCTTTTAAGGTGGGCCAGCTCGTCGGGACACTCCGCGTACCACCTTTCAAGCGTGCCCTTTATACGCTCCTGCATCTCGCGCGCCGCCTTCTTGGTGAAGGTGAGCACCAGCACCTCACCGACGCCGCACTCCGGGTCGGAGGCAAGCAGCCAGGCGAAGCGCTGCGCCAGAGTCTGCGTCTTGCCGGTACCCGCGCCCGCGCTGACCACGGTCAGGTATTTATCGCTTGTCAGCGCCTCTATCTGCGCCTCCGTGCCCTTGATAAGCGAATGCCACCGCGGCCCGTCGCTACTCATCGCCGTTCCCCTCGCTCTCTTCCGGTTCCGCCGCTATATAGCCCTGCGTCTCGCGCTTGCGGCAAAGCACATAAAAGGCGCAGCTCTTGCACCGCTGGGCCTTCACGTCGTACTTCGGGCGGTATATCCCGTTTTTGACGGACTCGGCCATCTGCTCCATCACCGAGAGCGCCTCTTCCATCCTCTCGTCGGCGCTCTGGCGGCTGCGCTTCGTCCCGCCCGCCGCGTAAATATCAAAATATCCGCCGTTGAAATAGCCGGAGACCGAGCAGTCCCGCTGTCCGAACCACCCGAGCCCCTGCACCGCGATCCCCGCCTCTTTCAATATCGCGCAGTAGGCGGGAACCTGCAGCTCTTTATCATGCGCGGCGCTTCTGCCGAGCTTATAGTCCATCACTACGGCCCCGTCGGCGTAATAGTCGATCCTGTCGGCCTGTCCCCTGAAGAGGGCTCCGTTCAGCTCAAAGCCCTCCAGGGCGCATTCCGTCTCTATCTTCAGGCGCGCGCCAGCGGGGATGCGCGCCTCAATTTCATCCTGCATGGCCGCCATCGCAAACAGCTGGCGCATGAGGTTTTTCTCATGCCGCGCAAGCCGCGGGTCCGCGTCGAGCGCAGGGTAACATTCGTCCTTAAAACGGCGCCAGTTTTCCATCACATATATTTGCAGAGAAAGCTTCGGCTCGGCGGCCTTTGCCTGAATGGCCTCCTCCCATATACGGTGGGAAAGTATACCCGCAACGCGCGGGTCATACAGCTCTGTGCGAGGCCGCTCAAAGCGCAGGCGGCTCTGGCACCAGTAGAGATAGGGGCAGACATTCCATGTGTCGATGTCGCTGATGCGCACGACCGGTTTTCCTTCTTCATCGGCTCGCCCCTCCGGTACCTTGTGCGTGGGGGCGGGACTTACCGGCGTGCAGATTATCTCCGCCTGCGGAAACCACGGGCCGTCTCCGTCCGGAAGCGCCGCGTCAAGCGGGTAGCAGACCTTCCCCGCCTCGCGCCAGCCCCTTTTAGGGTCATGCCGCTTAAACAGCGGCGCGACAAACTGCGACTCCGCCACAGGATCTTTGCTCGCGTCGGTCAGAGAGCGGGCGATGACCACGCCCTCCCTCCCCGTGGCGAGCAGGCGGCGGAAGATAGCCTCCTTCTGCTCGCGCTCCTCGCGTATCTCCGGCAGATGTGGGTGCTCCTCATCATCCGGCGAACCGGCGTTAAACCTCACCTTATTATCGTTGCGCAGCAGCAGAGATTCCCTCAGCATCCCCGGCCAGCTGTTGTAATCGACGCCCGCCATCAGCCAGTAGCGATGCTCCGTCAGTATCGGCGGCATCCCCGCGTACAGCGTCAGAGAGTGGCTCTGCGGCAGCTGTATCGGCAGCGTGGCGGTACGGCCCCAGTCGCTGATGAAGGCTGCCGCATCGCCGCCGCGCAGCACCACCCCCGCCGCCGGACCGATGTATTTCGCCTCGTCATTAAGGTTTTTTATCTTTTTTTTGAGTTCATAAATTGCGTGGGAAACGTCCTTCACCCTCTCGTCAAGCGAAGGTTCGCCGGAGGCGACGCGTACCGCGCCGCCGACCGCGTCGGCCCCTTCGAGGAAATCATGCCAGAGCGAGAGGATATCCGCCGGTCTGCCGCCCTTTTCAAACGCGAGGCAGAGCGCGCGTATTTCGGCCAGCCTCTTTCGCGCCGAAGGAGAGAGCGCCCGCCGCCATTCGTCGTAGCCCTCGGGAAAAGAGCTCTCGTCATATTCCGCCGCAAATCCTCCCTCCTCCGAGAAGAGCAGCGGATTCGCAAGCAGTATCGCCGTGTTGTAGTTGTCCCAGTTAGAGTTCCAGACCCGCCATATCATTGAAGGCAGATCGCCGGCCAGCGTCTCGCCGACCGTGCCCCGTACCTGGATATTGTAAGGTATCTTATAGCGTGACAGCGCGTATTCCATAACCGGCAGCCGGTCGGGAGATATCAGCAGCCCTACCTCGCCGTAGTCGTCGAGGCCGCCGAGCTCCGCAAAACCGCCCGCGCCCTCGATCCAGAGCGCCGTCTCGCGCGCCAGCGCCTCCAGCTCAAGATAGGCGTTGCTCGCTTCGAGCTTCACGATGGGAACGTTCCACTCGGGACGCCCGTAATATTCGCTCCCCAGCTGGCTGATGCCGTCATGGAAACCGTCCAGTCCCGTTTCGGGCTGCAGCATCAGCACCTCGGCGATATCGCAGAGCGCGCGGACAAGTTTCAGCTGCGCCCCCGTGAAGGAGAGGAAACCGGCGAGCACCAGCCTCTTACCGGCGACGAATTCCAGCGCCTCCGGCGCGTTCAGCTTCAGCCGCGTCAGGGTGGCAATCTGCGCCGCGTCGGCGAGGCCGTACTCCGCAAGATAGTCCGTATACCGTTCATATAAAGTGATAAGGACCGCCTCGGGCAGCGCCGGATCGGGCTCCTCCTCGTCAAAGAGCGCCTGCGAAAGCCCTTCGCAGGAGACCTCCTCGGCGAGCAGCTCCTTTATGTTGTCCCCCAGAACTGTGACAAACCCCTTATGGTAGAGGCCGGGAGCCAGCGCGACGCCATCCTTCTCCATCTCGGAGAGAAATTCTTCCAGCAGCCAGCGCAGGATCAGGTTGTGGTCTGGCGGGTCAATGACCCGCACAGACGAGCCGGTGATACGCTGCAGTTCTTTATACAGGTCGCCGACGGTCCAGACCGTGGGGCGGTCTCCGAAATAGGGATCGCCGCCACAGATGATGTCGAGCAGCGCATCCCGGTCGAGGCCGGAGGGTACGATAAACAGCGCCTCCCCGCCGTATTTATTGTAAAAGGCGCGCAGCCTGTCTACCTTTTCCGTAATGTTATAGTAACTTTCGATCGTCGCGGCCATCATTACCCTCCGTCAGTCAACGGGCAGTCCAGTCTGCCGAGCCTGTAAAAAGGAGCCGGACGGCAGGAACGCCGGGCGGCTCCGCCAATATTACAAATATCATACCATTATCGCAGGCAAAAGATGGAGGTGAATACGGCGGAGGGCCGTATTAAACGCATGAGAGCAGCCGTCTCAGGCTGCTCAATATGTCCGTTAACAGATTTGACGCGTTTGCTCTGGGAGTAAGATATACCTTGATATCTCAGAAACAGCTGCGCTCCCTTTTTAGAAAAATAGCTCTGAGCGGCTGCCGGTATCCTTTGACCCTTTGATATATTCCTTCACGCACAGAGGATATTCTCTTTTCAGAGCTTCGTAGCTGCGTACGATATCCGATGATTTGGCGGCGCTGGCGGAGGTTATCTCATCGTACCGCTCCGTCATGATCCCCACCACCGAGGCGTCAAGCTGGTCATTCAGCGCCATTTTGCCAAGGATCTCCAAAACGTCGGCCTTCGGCATCTTCTCACGGTATGAGCGGCGGCTGAAGAGGGCGCTCGTGATGTCCGCGACCGCCATGATACGCTGCGGAAGCGTCAGCTCCGACGCCGTGAGTCCCTACGGATAACCAAAACCGTTCAGCTTTTCGTGGTGGCGGGCGGCGATCTCTACTATCTCTCCGTCGACATGGCCCTCAATGATCCGCCGCGTGTAGGTGGCATGCCTCTGCATCTCCAACATCTCCCCGCGCGTCAGCGCGCCCGGCTTCTCCAAGATCGCCACCGGAACCTTTATCTTGCCGATATCGTGCAGCAATCCGGCATAATAGAGCTTCCGGCAGTCATCTTTTTCCAGCCCCGCGTGCTCCCCGAGCATCTCGGCGTAGTTAGCCGTCAGTATGGTATGCAGCACCGTCTGCTCGCTGCGGAAGTCTATCGCGAATACCAGCGTTTGAACGAGATCCATAAGCTCGTCCTCGGAAAAGGCCAGCGCCCGATAGCACTCCCTGATATCCTCCTCGCAGCCGCAGCCGCGAAGAGTCCTCATGACGCCGAATCTTTTGTCGGCGGCCTTGAAGAGCTCTACATCCGCCGGGTCGAACTGCTCTCCGCCGTACCTTTCCACCGTCTCTATCACAAGGCGGTCGGAACTCTCGCCCATCGCGCAGATGTCAACGCGGTCAGCGAGATGCAGCTTGAGGGCGAGCTCCCTGTAGGCGGAGCGGCAGCCGCCGCGCTCAGCGTAGGCAAGATGGTGATATAAGATCGTCTCCGCGCGGTCACCGAGCCGTGAGAGATATTTTAAAAAGAGATAACCGTAGACCGAATGCGGTATCGTCTCCGTAGTCTCGAATTTCAGCAGATTGGCGATCTCTTCGGTCTTGTTTGCGCCGACGTCGTGAAAGATACCGAGAAAGAGGATATTCTTCATCGTCTCCCGCTCTAGCTCACCCTGCAGAGCCATCATAGACTTCAGTATATAGGCGGTGCGGACGCCGTGGTCGACGAGTTTGTCATTTATCAGTGAAAGTACTCCCTTGGTTACGCTGAATGCTGAATCTTTTATAAACACGGCGACCCTTTCTTTCTTAAAAAGCTGGCCTCAAAATATACGGTATGGGATGCAGACGGCCCATTCTAACATACTTTAGGCAAAAATAAGATATAATTGCCATTAGTATTTCAAACGTTTTCAAATATGGGAGTGAGGGCCATGAGGGCAATAGATATAATAGATTCCCTTTATAAAAAACAGGAGGCTTCGCGCGAAGATCTGCTCTGGCTGATAGAAAACCGCAGCACCGATATTTCCCAAGCGCTCTTTGAACGGGCCGCCGCCGTAGCGCGCGCCCATTTCGGAAACAAAATATATGTGCGCGGCCTCATCGAAATGACAAACTACTGCCGCAACGACTGCTATTACTGCGGCATCCGCCGCAGCAACGCCGCGGCCCAGCGCTACCGCCTCACAGAAGAGGATATCATGCAGTGCTGCGAAGCGGGCTACGGCCTCGGCTTCCGTACCTTCGTGCTTCAGGGCGGCGAGGACATGTATTACACCGACGATATGATGGCGGAGATCATCAGCGCCATCCGCACGAAATATCCCGACTGCGCGATCACCCTCTCTCTCGGAGAAAAAACCCGGGAGAGCTACCAGAGGCTATACGACGCGGGGGCCAACCGTTACCTACTGCGCCATGAGACGGCGACGCCGGAACACTACGCAAAGCTGCATCCCGCGGAACTCTCGCTGGCAAGCAGGATCGAATGCCTGCGCAGTCTGAAAGAGATCGGCTATCAGGTCGGCTGCGGTTCGATGGTGGGCTCGCCCTACCAGACCCTCGACAACATCGTCAGCGACCTGCTCTTTATAAAGAGCTTCGCCCCGCAGATGGTAGGCATGGGACCCTTTATTCCCCACCACGACACCCCCTTCGCGCATGAAAAGGCGGGGACGGCGGAGCTCACGCTCTTCCTTCTCGCAATCGTGCGCCTCATGAATCCCAAGGTACTGCTGCCGGCGACGACGGCGCTGGGGACGATCGAGGACAACGGGCGCGAGCTCGGCGTGCTTGCGGGGTGCAACGTCGTGATGCCCAACCTCTCGCCGCTCAGCGTGCGCAAAAAATACATGCTGTACGACAATAAGATAAGCACGGGCGACGAAGCGGCGGAGGCGCGGGCCTCGCTCGAAAAGAGAATGCGCGCCATCGGCTACGAAGTGGTGACGGAGCGCGGCGACTACCAGGATTGAAGCTGGTAATTATACCACAACGCACCTTAAAAAAATCTGCCGTTACCATTAAAGATAAATGACTGCGAATGAAGGCTATTTTGCCAGGAAGTATAGTATAATCACGCCAAAATAAATGATTAATGGAGGTAACATAACCATGAAAAGACAGATACAGGTCATTATCGCCGCGGCGGCGATCATCTCCGCGGCGGCGACCGCCAACGCGGAGAACTGGCCGCTCTTCAAAAACAACGCTCTGCGCAGCGGTACGATGCCGACAGAGACCGTCTCGACCGCGCGCCTCGCAGGGCAGCGCGAATGGACGACGCAGCTGTGGCAGAACATCGCCTCTTCGCCCGCCGTCTACAAGGGCAAGGTCTACTTCGGCTCAAACGACGGCGTAGTTTACGCACTTAACCTCAACACCGGACAGCAGGTGTGGAAGTTCACCACCGACAACTGGGTGACCTCCTCTCCCGCCGTGGTCAACGGGCGGGTCTATGTAGGCAGCTTTGACAGCCGTCTCTACTGCCTCAACGCCGATACAGGGGAGCAAATATGGAAATTCACGACCTCCAACAGCGTGGCGACCTCGCCCGCCGTCGCCGATGACGCCGTCTACTTCGGCTCAAACGACGGATATGTCTACGCCGTCTCGATCAAGACCGGCTGGCAGAAGTGGAAATTCAAGACCGACGCCGCCGTCACCGGCTCGCCGGTCGTCGCCGACGGCGTGGTCTATATCGGCAACCGCAACGGCAAAATGTACGCCATCGATACCGCGACCGGCAAACTAAAATGGCGCGCCATCGTCGGCGGGCCGATAACGGCGGCTCCCGCGGTGGCGGACGGCCTGCTCTACTTTACAAGCCAGGACGGCAAGATCTACTGCGCGCGCATCAAACATCAGGCGGTGATCTGGCGCTACGACGCGAAGGCGCAGATCGAGACCGCGCCGCTCGTGCATAACGGTAAGGTCGTCTTTGGCGACATCTCCGGCAACGTGACGGCGCTCAACGCTCAGAACGGCTCCAAAGCCTGGGTATACAATACCGGCGGCTCCGTCTTCTCCTCCGCGGCGGCGCTCGGCGACAGCGTCTATATCGGCTCAAACAGCGACAACCTTTACGCCCTTGATATAAACACGGGAAATCCCGCCTGGCAGCTGCAGCTTGAGGGCGACATCGTGGCGACCCCCGCGATCGCGGGAGACCGCCTCGTCGTCCCGACGGCGGCGGGCAGCGTCTGCTCGGTAAGATAGCAATCCCTCACCGTTAATAGAGGCACAACAAAAACCCCGCGGAGCCGAAATGGTCCCGCGGGGCTTTTATTTCATTTAGCTTTAACAGAAATCGGTGATATCCTCCAGGGAGGCGAAGATTATCTTGCGTCCGTCGCTTTCGGCCAGCATACGCGCCCGCACCTTTACGCGCCGCAGCTCTTCCCCGCCGCCGTTCCGCCAGCAGATGCAGGCGGCCCGTTCTTCCCCGCCTTCAGACATCGCTTCGATCATGGAGATGAACCGTTCCCTGTCGTCGGCGCAAATTTGGTCGATGAGGGACAGCTTATGAAATGGCGCGTGGTCGCTGTCAAGGCCGAGCAGGGAAAAGAATTCGTCGTTCGCCCGCAGCATGTCGATACTTCCGTCGTTATATTCAAATACCAGCGCCGGACCGAGCAGCGCGTTAAATACAAAAGAACTCTGCGAATCGGCCCGCCAGAACTCGTTGACATCAATGATATTTTCCGATTTTTTTACAAGCTGCTCCGTGTCGAGAGAAGAGGCGTCCAGCAGCGCCTCAAAGTCTCCGACCGGCATCGGGCGCGCGTAGAGATAGCCCTGAACCAGGTTGCAGCCGATACTCTTCAGGAAGTCGGCCTGCGCCGCCGTCTCCACACCCTCGGCAATCGCGGGAAGGCTGAGCCACTTCGTCATGCGCACTACCGAGGCGAGAATATTTCCCCCGCGCTGGTATTCGTCGTCGCCAAGCAAAAACTTCAAATCCAGCTTTACAAGATCTATCGGCATATCCTTCAGCGAATTAAGCGAAGAGTAGCCGCTGCCAAAATCATCCATCTCTATGAAGAAACCTCTCTCACGCAGAGAGCTGATGACCTTGATAAGCTGAGCGGGATTCTCCACACAGGCGGATTCCGTGATCTCCAGGCGGAAAAGCGAGATGGGGATGTCATACTTCTTGACCAGACCGGTGAGAATAGATTCAAGTTTGGGATTATAGATGTCCACGCGTGAAATATTGACCGATATGGGAACCACCGGACGCCCTTCGTCAAGCCACCGCCGCAGAAGACGGCAGACCTGCTCCCAGATACTCTCGTCGAGCTTTGAGATAAAGCCGTTTTTCTCAAAAATCGGGATAAAGCCGCCGGTGGGGATCAATCCACGCACGGGATGCTCCCAACGCGCTAACGCCTCCGCGCCGGCTATACGACCCGTGGCATGGTTGTACTGCGGCTGGAGCCAGGGGACGAACTGCCCCTCCTCAAGAGCCTGGCTCATCTCACGGACGACCTCCTGTTCGCGCAGCAGCGAAGAACGCAGATCATCGGTGTAATAGGCGCAGCGCCGCAGATAATTGCCCTTTACAGACTGTAGGGCGAGGTTCGCGCGGTCGCACATCTGGTCTACCGGCACTGTCGGGTCCTCTATTTCGTATACCCCCACATGGATTACTAGTTCATAATGGTTCCGCTGGAAGTCTTCACATGGTTTTATCCGCTCGATCAGAGCGTCAATATCTATCTCATCTTTCGGAAAACAGACGGCAAAATGGTCCGCCTCCAGCCTTCCGTACGTTCCGATATGGGAGATTTCCCTCTTCAAAAGCGCCGCGACGTCCTTAAGAATTAGATCGCCTGTGTTTTTCCCGAAGAGCTCGTTTATAAACTTAAACCGCTCCACATTCCAGCATATGAGCACAAACTCCTTGTCGGGGTTGTTCCGCAGCATCGCGCTGGTCATCTCCGAGAAGGCTTCACGGTTGAATATCGTGGTCAGAGAGTCATGATAGGCCATATAACGCAGTTCGGCGTTAGCCTCCATAAGCTGCCGCTCGTTCTCTTTCTCGTTCGTAATATCGGTGAATATCATTATCATGACCGGATGGGGGCTGTCGGGATATGATATCTTAATCCCCTGAACATGAGCCCAGCAGGGCCTGTCATCAACTCTTATCACGCGGAATTCACAGCTGATGGGGGCCTTCCCGTCCATCCCAGCCTTGATCTCCGCCTCAAGCTTCGGCCGGTCGTCCGGGTGAACCCGGAAAAAGAAATCATCCTTGTGAGCCTCAAAGACCTCTTTTGAACAGCCTGTCAGACTATAGAACCCCGGACTCATATAAATCGCGTGCGGCTGCTCCGAAAACTCAATAAGCGCGACGCCGCCGATCATATTGTCCAGAATCGCCTGAAGCTGGACCTGCGCGAGCGTCTGTCTGCGCAGCATCTTATTTTCAAGTTTTATCTCGTCTATCTCGCGCCGTTCGATTATATTGCGCACACGGCTTATGACGACGCGCGGATCAAATGGTTTCGTGATAAAGTCCGTGGCTCCGAGGTTCAGCGCCTTTATCTCGTCGTCGGGGTCGTCCCCCGCCGTGATGACGACCACCGGAATACCGGAGAGCCCCGCATCCTCCCGCATCACGGCGAGAGTCTCAAAACCATCCATTACCGGCATCACGATATCCAGAAGCACCATGTCGATCCGCGGCGTCTCCCGCCGCAGCAGTTCAAGAGCCTCAACACCGTTGCCGGCTTCAAATACCCTGTAACTGCCCTTGAATATCTCCGCGAGCAATATCCTGTTTAATTCAAGATCGTCAACGATAAGAACGCCTTTTTCAGCTGTCATCGCCGGTCTGCCTCTGCGGCCAGCCCTATAGCCTTAGAGACGGCGCCGTATTCTTCCTCCAGCGAGGGAAACAGCGCCTTCGCCCCTTCGATGTCGTCGGCGCGCAGCAGCGAAACTATTTGTGAGGCCGTATGGTAAATGACATTTATACTGAGATTTCCGCTGAGTCCCTTCAGAGTATGCACATTCCGCATAAAAGACTGCCATTCGCAGCTCTCAAAACTCTTCCGTGCCTCCGAGAAGGATTGATCCGTAAGGAATTTGCAAAGCATCTTTTCAAATAGAGGGGCGTTTCCCATAAAACGCCGGACGCCTCCGTCATAATCTATTCCGGCAGAGACCAACAACTCTTTATTCAAATGATTCAGTCCTTCCAAGTTTATGAATCAAAGATAACTGCATTCTGACAGCGGCTCAACGATAACGAATTTATTTTACCACAATAAAAATCAACGGTAGGCGCTGCATAGAAAAAGACGGATTTTTTCCAATCCGTCCTCTCTCATAACTATTCTCTTTAAAAATTCTCGATCAGGCTTTCAAGCGTATCCGCGGCGCGGATAAGTTTTATCTCACCCTGTGACGTCTTGAGCACCTCGGCCGGACGCAGGCGGCAGTTATAATTCGAGGCCATCGAATAGCCGTAGGCTCCCGAGTTCTCCACCGCGATCAAATCATTCTCGCGCACGCCGTCCAACCGGCGCTCCGCCGCGAGAATGTCACCGCTTTCGCAGATATTGCCGACCACCGTCACGGTCGAAGCAGATTCCTCCGCTCCGTCGCCATGTTCGCCGCCCTTCAGCAGCCTGACCTCATGATAAGAATCATAGAGGACGGGACGCATCAAAACATTGAAGCCGATATCGGTCCCGACATAGGTCTCGCCGTAATTCTCCTTCACGGCATGCACCGTGCCGAGAAGCAGGCCGCATTCGGCGGCCAGATAACGTCCCGGCTCACATTTAAAATGGACATACTTATTGTCATAACGTTCGACAAACGAATCAAGAACGGGGAACAGCTGTCCGCGCAGAGCGGCGAAATCCAGCCGTTTCTCATCCTGACGATAGGGGACGCCGAAACCGCCGCCGAAATCAATGAAATCAAGGCCGGGAAAATTCTCCAGCACCAGCGCCAGCAAATTTTCCGCCGCCTCGACATATGGCTCCGGCTCCAGGAAGAGGGAGCCGATATGCTGATTTATACCGACGAGCTTCATATCATACCTCGCCAGCAGCTCCTTGGCCTGCGCGCAGAACCGGGGATCGATGCCGAACTTCGTCTTGTGCCCCGCCGTCACAACCTTCTCACAGTGGCCCGCGCCGACGCCGGGATTGAAACGGAGGGCGACGCGCCCGCCGCGGTTTATCCGCCCGAGGGCCTCCAGCTGAGAGAGCGAATCGGCGCTGACGAGTATCCCCCTGTCTATACAATAACGCAGTTCGTCGGCGGAGACATTGTTGCCGATATAAAAAATCTCATCGCTGCTGAAACCTGCGTGTTCAAGAAGAAAAATCTCGCCGTGGGACATCGCGTCCACCCCGATCCCCTCTTCACGGATGATGCGGAGCAGGGACAGATTGGAATTCGCCTTGACGGAAAAACTCGGCGAAAGCCGCCCCTCAAAGGCGTCGAGCAGTTCGCGGCACCTCTGCCTCAATATATCCTCGCTGTAGACATAGACCGGCGAACCAAACTCCCGGACTATCTCAAAGGCCTCTTCGTTTTTCAGAAACATCCGCCTACCCCCCTATATCCTGGATACGCCGGTACGGCGCGCGGCAGCGGCCACCGCCGCAGCCACAGCGGGCACCACGCGCGGGTCGAGGGCGGAGGGAATAATATACTCCCTCGAAAGCTCAGACTCCGATACCAGCGAGGCCAGCGCCTCCGAGGCGGCGAGCTTCATCTCTTCATTTATGCACCTTGCGCGCACATCCAGCGCGCCGCGGAAAATCCCCGGAAAACCGAGACAGTTGTTCACCTGGTTTGGGAAATCGCTTCGTCCCGTGGCGACCACCGCCGCGCCGGCGGCAAGCGCCTCGTCGGGAAAAATCTCCGGCGTCGGGTTCGCCATCGCAAAAACTACGGGATTGGGGGCCATACTGCGCACCATCTCGCCGGTGAGCAGACCGGGGCGCGAAACTCCGAGAAAGGCGTCCGCTCCCCTTATCACCTCGGCGAGGCTGCCGCGCCGCTTTTCGGGATTCGTTATCTTGGAAAGCTCGATCTGCGCCGGATTCAGCCCCTCCGTATATCCCTCGCAGAGCGCGCCGCCCACATCACACATAATAATATTCTTTACGCCCGCAGCGAGGAAATAACGCGCGATCGAACTGCCCGCCGCTCCCGCGCCGTTAATGACAAGCACCGCGTCCTCGATGCCGCGCCCCGTCAGGCGCAGGGCGTTCTTATAGGCGGCAAGCGCGATCACCGCCGTGCCATGCTGGTCGTCGTGAAAGACGGGAATATCCAGCCTTTCCTGAAGGCGGCGCTCGATCTCAAAGCAGCGCGGCGCGGAAATATCCTCAAGGTTGATGCCGCCGAATGATACGGCGATCTTCGACACCACATTGACAAATTCGTCGACATCATTCGTAGACACAGCGAACGGGACAGAATCTATCCCCGCGAATCGCTTGAAGAGGCAGCTCTTGCCCTCCATCACCGGCATCGAGGCCGCGGGGCCGATATCTCCAAGCCCCAGCACCGCCGAGCCGTCCGTGATAACGGCCACCAAATTATTCTTTATCGTAACATTCCAGAGCTCTTCGGGATCGCGCTCGATGGCGCGGCAGGGCTCCGCCACCCCCGGCGTATAGACGAGGGAGAGATCCTCCATGCTCTCTATCTTCTTCCTACACTCGATATCCAGTTTGCCCCCCAGCTCCCTGTGCATATCAAGCGATTTTGCAAATACGTCTTCTTTTTTCATATTCCATACCTCCGCACAAATCCGATTAAAAAAGTTTAACTCCATATAAGTTGAATTGCAAATTATCTTTTTTATCTTTATTCGATATAATAATTCCCAGGGAAATTAAGTTGCAAATACAATGGAGGCCAGACAGATGGATAAAGAACTTCTATATAAAAAATGCGTCGATTTTCACGGCCACAGCTGCGGCGGCCTGCTCATCGGCTTCCGCGCGGCGCTCTGCGCAATGGAACGGTTCGCGATCACGGAGCCGTCGCCCGACGAAGAAATCGTCTGCGTCGCGGAGAACGACGCCTGCGGGATAGACGCGGTACAGGCGCTGCTCGGCTGCACCGCCGGCAAGGGCAACCTCATCCTGCGGCTGCGCGGCAAACAGGCCTTTACCTTCTTCGATAGAAAAAGCGGTGATTCCTTCCGTATCGTGCTGAAAGAAAAAGAATTCGCCTCCAAAGAGGAAAAGCGAAAATTCATGCGCGAAGCCCCCACGGAAGAGATATTCAAGATCGAGGAGGCGCGCTTCGCTCTGCCGCGCGAGGCAAAAATCTACCAGTCGCGCCGCTGCGCCCGCTGCGGCGAACCGACCGCCGAACCCTGGCTCCGCGTCAGCGATGGTAAACTTCTCTGCCTCGACTGCCTCGACGAAGCGACAACCGCACCGTAAATCAGGTTAGGAAAAAGATAAATCACGATTTAGCTTCTGACTTTGCCCTTACAGCCTCCCTCTCCGAGGGAGGTGTCGGCCGCCTGCTTTTGGCGGCTGACGGAAGGAGTGTTGCTCTGTTTGGCGCGGGAACCACGCCAAACAGAGCCCGCGGCAAAAGCCGCGGGAGAACCGAAGGTCAACTCTCCCTCACCCCGCTTCGCGGGGAGCTCCCTCGGATGAACAGCATCCCGAAAATCGGACAGCTAAATAAAGCCCCTGGATTATAATAAAACTAAATACATATAAAGGGGGCTCTTCTATGCGTAAACGTAAAACAGAAGAAAGAATAAAAGCAATTGAGATGCACAAACAGGGAATTCCACGAAGGCGGATTGCTGAAGAACTTGGTGTTAGTCCTGATTCTGTTAAAACATGGATATCTTTATATAAGAGCGGACAGAAGGACTTACTGGATGATACAAGGAAAAAAAGAACCTACAGCAAGGCTGTAAAACTTGAAGCTGTTTCGGCTCATTTAGAAGAGGGACGTACTATGGTAGATGTTACCTCGTCTTTTAACATTTCAAGTCCCTCTCTTTTAAGACGATGGTGTAAGGAATTTCTCGAACAAGGGGATATTTCTAGTTCAAAACGTGACTGTCCAGATAAGAAATTGGAAGTTACAAATAGCATAGAAAAGATCAAAGAGCTGGAAATGCAGGTTGACGTATTAAAAAAAGCCTTAGAGCTGCAAAGGTGGTGATAGAAAGAAATATTAAATACAGAATCATTTTTGAATTTTCAACAAAACATTCTGTCTGTGGAATGTGTAGATTTTTGTCCGTATCACGCTCTGCATACTACAGTTGGCTAAAGCGGCGTGGAATGGAAGATAAAGACGGTCCTCTCATAGAAGCAATAAGAACGGGACAGGATATCAACAAAAACACTTATGGGTACAGGCGAATGACTCTGTGGCTCAACAACTTCATTGGCATTCATGTAAACAATAAGAGGGTAAGGCGTGTTATGAAAAAAGCAGGACTTCAAGCGGAAATAAGAAAAAAGAAAAAGTTTAAAGTGATGTCAGGAAATATCCACAGCTATGAGAATATCCTGAACAGAGAATTTCGTTCCGACAGACCAAACCAGAAACTGGTTACTGATATCACATATATACGAACAAAAAAGGGTAATATATTCCTCTCCATGATAAAAGATCTCTTTGATAATTCCATACAGGGATATCAAATCAGTCGTAATAATAATATTAAGTTAGTAACCGATACATTGAAGAAAGCATTTGAAAACAATAATAAGGTGGTCGCTGATGGACCAATCCTCCACAGCGACCAGGGGTTTCAATATACAAGCCATGCATATTTCAACCTGACACAAAGATACGGACTCAAGGTCTCGATGTCAAGGAAAGGAAATTGTTTGGATAATGCCTGTGCAGAAAACTTCTTTAGTCACATTAAATCAGAACTCGTCAACCGAGTAAAATGGGAGAACTACGAGGAGGCTAAAGATGCTATAGACGAATATATAAGGTATTATAATAACGACAGGATACAGATAAAATTGAAAAAGGCTCCGATGCAATATCGAAGTCTCTTTATTGAATAAATTTTTGATACCCTTGGGAGCTTTTATAGCGTTGTCCGGTTTGCGGGACTCTGTTCAGGAGAGGGCGCCAAAATCTTTGGTAAATCGCAATTTACCGCTTTCCCCTATCGAAGATAAATCGGCGTTTAGAAGTGCGAGTTGCTAAATAACTTTGGGCTCTGGAACCGGAGCCGTATCTTTATACGGCGAGGATGCCAGAGCCCGAAGTTATGACGCAAGTCGTGCTTATAAACGCCGATTTAGGGCGTGTGAAAAAAACTCTGTAAATATGGACCTTCTGTGAGAAATCCAATACAACTAGGGCTAATAACGATCCCTGTATAACAAAATTATCAACCTATTAAGTGGCCAGTGTCAATACAAACACTGGCCGCTTTTTATTATTCTTAGCCTATTCAGGCATCCGTCCTTCATACATTACAGCTAGTTCACCAAGGATACTGCGCCAGTTCCTAACTGGCATACTCCATTTCTTGGTTGCTTCAAAAGTAGCAAGATATAAGGCTTTCAGAAGGGCGCCTGCGCTGGGGAATACGCTTCTTTGGCTGTTGAGCCTGCGATAGGTGGAATTAAGGCTTTCTATCGCGTTTGTCGTGTAAATGACCTTTCTTACCTGGCAAGAAAATTTAAATATCGGAGAGATCGTATCCCAGTTGCGCTCCCACCCCTTCACTGCATTTGCATATTTTAATCCCCACTTCTCAGCAACATGCTCCCTCGCTTCCAGCGCATGGGACTCGTCGGGAGCTTGATATATTGTTTTTAGGTCTGCGGCAAATTCTTTGCGGTCTTTTTCAACCACATATTTCATAGTGCTCCTGACCTGATGTATAAGGCAGCGCTGGTATTCAGTCTGCGGGAACGCACTTTCTACTGCTTCGCGCATTCCGCTAAGGCCGTCTGCACAGAGAATGAAGATATCCTTTACACCACGGTTCTTCAGGGAATTCAGGACTGTCAGCCAGTATTTGGCGCTTTCATTTTCTCCCACCTGCAGACAAAGCACTTCTTTTATACCGTTGCTGTTGATTCCAAGTATTACATAGGCTGCGAGCTTCTTTACAGCGTTATCTTCCCTGACAGAATAATGAATCGCATCTATAAAAACAATGGGATAGACTTCGGAGAGTGCCCTGTTCTGCCATTCTTCGATCTGCGGCATTATCTTGTCAGTCACATCCGATATGAAGCCTTCTGAAACGTCGAACCCGTAAATATCCTGTATCGTTGCCGATATCTGACGGGTAGTCATTCCTTTAGCGTACATAGATATTATTTTCTGGTCTATCTCGGAAATATCTTTTTGTCGCTTTCTTACTATCTTAGGATCGAAGCTGGATTCCCTGTCCTGAGGAACGTCTATGCAAAACTCTCCAAAACTTGAGTTTACATGCTTTTGTTTGTATCCGTTGCGGTAGTCGCTGCCTTCTGAACGCTGAGATTTCTTATAACCGAGATGTTCGTCCATCTCAGTCTCCATCATCTCTTTAATCGTACCCCCCAGAAGATCTTTCAGCGCATCCTGGATATCCTTTGCAGATTTGATATCGTATTCCTGAAGTAGGTATCTGATGATATCTCTTTTCCCGTCTGTCATCTGAACTTTGTGAGTAATCTTCTTATCTTTTGCCATTTTAAAGGCCTCCTGTAAGTAATTTTAATTTATCACAGAAGGCCTTTTTGGGCGATTTCTTTATTTACAGAGTTTGTTTCATAGGCTCCCGATTTAAGGTGATTTACGGGTCCATATGATTACCCCACTTCTCCATTACTATATCCCGCAGATCTCCGCCGCCAAGAATATGCCGTCTCTTCTCCGAAAGCGCGACATACTCACGGCAGACGACCTCGTCCATCTCCTTCGCGGTAAAATCATACCCCAGCGCGCGGACGGCGTCGCCGCGTTCATTCTCCGGCAGCAGGGCTATCTCAAGACACAAGCCGCGTGTCCTCTCGTTTTGGATCAGGTCGTTAAAAAATGCCTCCGCGTTCCTACTATGCAAACTATCACCCACTTGACAAGCACAGACCCCCATACAAACGGCCTCCCAGGCAAAAAATTCCGCGCCGCTCGGATACAAAAGTCATAAAGAAAATTTCATAAATCTCTTAGACTGTAAAAATCACCAGACGGAGAGCGCGCCGGACCTCCGCCGCCGCGGAAGACCGGCGCGCCGTGAACCGTCAGTTCTTATCTTTCAGAGCCTCTTTAAGCTCCTTTATCGTCTCCCTGTTCTTATCGTTCTCGTCTTTCAGCTGCATGAGCATTTCACGCATCGCCGCCATCTGTCTCTGCATCTCGGTCATGTCTTTGTACACAGAGGCCTGTTTGCCTCCCTTATGTCCTCCGACAGAGAAGCTGATGCCCGCGCGGCCCATCGTATCTCCGTCCGAGTTGAAGGCGACGCCCGCGTTCACAAGTACGTTCTCCCTTATATAATGGAAGACGCCCACAGCGAGAGACTGTTCGCTGCGGTAATAGCCGACTCCGGCGGAAATGGTCGTCGGCTCGTAGGGATTGTAGGCCACGGGGTGCATCGCCGAGAGGGCCGCCGCGTGCGCGCCTACCACCTGCACACGTTCGTCGATAGTATCTATCCTGCGGTAGGCGTTCCAGAGCTGATCGCCGGTGACGGCGTCGGTGCTTCCCTGGTAGAGGTCACCGTTTGATAACCCGGTTATTTTGCCGCCGCCCATATCGATACCGCCGCCGCCGATGTCGATCGCCCCCACCTTGACTCTCTCAAATTCGGGATTTTTGGAGACCGAGACCTTATTTCCCTCAACGACGATATTATCCCCCGCCGTTACGCTGCCGCCCTGAATAGAGCCGATGGCGTCCCACATACTTTGCAGGGTGTCATTAAGGTGCGGATCGCCGCTGTTCTGTACCGCGCCACTTGAGTTTTGCGTGTTCTGCCCCGTTGAAGGCATGGGGCTCGGCGGATAGGTGATGTCGAAAGATCCGCTCACGCTGTCGTAGGAGCCGCCGGTCCTCTCGGCAAGCGTCGTGCCGAGGGTGTCGAGTTTGCCGTCCAACTCTTTATACTGCCCGTAGTTGACGGCGTCGCCATCTTCCGTGCCTCTCGCGACATTGGTTATCTTTACGGGAGCATGTCCGGCTCCGCCGAGGGTGATGACGCTGCCTCCCGCAACGTCGTATCTGACGGCCCTTGGGTCTCCCGTAACGGCGATATCGTCGATCTTCTGGCTCAAATCGTCGCTGACGCCCTTAAGCTGTCTGTAATTGACGGCGTCAGTGTCGTCCCTGCCATCGGCAACGTTGGAAATCTTCACCGTGCCGCCGCCGCCGTCCGTCAGGATAAGTTTATTGCTGGAACCGGAGGCGTATTTCACCGCCATCGCCATGTCGGAGCTTATCGCGCCGATATTCGTTTCATTCACCGCAACTCTGCCGCCGAGAGCGCTTACATCGCCGCTAACCGTCTCCAAACTGTTTGTCAGTGTATTGATATTTGCCGTGTTCGAGTCGACGGAGACCTTCAGCGTGCTTACGTCGCCGCTCACCGCCGCGACGCTCTGATTCGTCGCGAACAGCTGAGCGCCCGTCACCGCCTCCCTGCTGTCGGCGGCGACCTTGCCCTCCGCGACGTTGGAAATCTTCACCGCGCCGTCGCTTCCGTCCGTCAGAGTAAGCCTGTTGGCCGAGCCGGAAGCGTACTTGACGGACATCGCCACATCCGAGCTAACCGCGCCGATACTTGCCTCGTTCGCCGCGACCCGCTCATTTGTCGCGAAGAGCTGGCCGCCGGTCACCGCGTCCTTGCTGTCTCTGGCGATCTCGCCCGCCGCCAAGTTTGTGAGCTTTACGGGATTCACTCCGTCGCCGAGCTTGACTGACGTTTTCAAAGCGTCCTCGTATTTAACCGCCATCGCCACGTCGGTGCTTACGGCGTTTATCGCCGACGTGTTGCCCGCGATGAGCGTGTCGTGCGAGGCAACCGCCGTGTTCAGCGTGACGATGCCGCTCTCGTTTGCCGCGATGCGTGCGTCGTGCGAGGTTATCGCCGTCTCGTTCGCCGCCACCCTGCCGCCGAGGGTGCTTACGTCGCCGCTCACCGCGGCCACTTTAAGCTCCGTCGCCGACAGCTGTTCAAAGTTCACCGCGTCGTTTGAGGTGACGCCCGCCGCGACGTTTTTCAGCGTGACGGCGTTCCCACCATTGTTGAGCGTCACTGACGTTTTCGCGTCGTCGTCATATCTGACGGCGCGGGCGTCCCCGCTGGTGACGATATTGTCTATTCTGGTATTGATATCGGCGCTGACGGTATAGAGCTGACCGCCAGTCACAGCTTCGCGGCTGCCCGCGGCGATGGTTCCGTCGGCGACATTAGTCAGTTTGACGGGGCCCCCTGAGCCGCCGAGAGCTACCTCCGTCTTAGCGTCATTGTACTTGACGGCCTTGTCGTCGAGCATTCTGAGGTCGTCGCTCACCCTGCCGATATTCAGCGTGTTTGCCGTCACTCTGCCGCCGAGGGCACTTACGTCGCCGCTCACCGCGGCCACCTTCAGCTCCGTCGCCGAGAGCTGTGCGAAGTTCACCGCGTCGTTTGAGGTGACACCGGCGGCGACGTTTTTCAGCGTCACCATATTCGTACCGTCGCCGAGTGTCACGCTCGTTTTGCCAGCGTCGTATTTGACGGCCATCGCCACATCGGCGCTTACGGTGTTTATCGCCGACGTGTTGCCCGCGATAAGCGTATCGTGCGAGGCGACCGCCGTGTTCAGCGTGACGATGCCGCTCTCGTTCGCCGCTATGCGAGTATCATGTGAGGTTATCGCCGTTTCGTTTGCCGCCACCCTGCCGCCGAGGGTGCTTACGTCGCCGCTTACCGCGGCTACTTTCAGCTCCGTCGCCGAGAGCTGTTCAAAGTTCACCGCGTCGTTCGAGGTCACTCCCGCCGCGACGTTTTTCAGCGTCACCATATCTGTGCCGTTACCGAGTGTCACGCTCTTTTTGCCAACGTCGTATTTAACCGCCATCGCCACGTCGGCGCTTACGGCGTTTATCGCCGACGTGTTGCCCGCGATGAGCGTATCGTGCGAGGCAACCGCCGTGTTCAGCGTTACGATACCCGTCTCGTTCGCCGCTATGCGCGCGTCGTGCGAGGTTATCGCCGTCTCATTCGCCGCCACCCTGCCGCCGAGGGAACTTACGTCGCCGCTCACCGCGGCTACTTTCAGCTCCGTCTCCGTCAGCTGTTCAAAGTTCACCGCGTCGTTAGAGGTCACTCCCGCCGCGACGTTTTTCAGCGTCACCATATCTGTGCCGTTACCGAGCGTCACGCTCTTTTTGTCCGTGTCGTATTTAACGGCCATCGCCACGTCGGCGCTTACGGCGTTTATCGCCGCTCTGTTGCCCGCGATGAGCGTATCGTGAGAGGCGACCGCCGTGTTCAGCGTGACGATGCCGCTCTCGTTTGCCGCGATGCGCGCGTCGTGCGAGGTTATCGCCGTCTCGTTCGCCGCCACCCTGCCGCCAAGGACGCTTACGTCGCCGCTCACCGCGGCTACTTTCAGCTCTGTCGCCGAGAGCTGTTCAAAATTCACCGCGTCGTTCGAGGTGACACCGGCGGCTACGTTTTTCAGCGTCACCATATCTGTACCGTTACCGAGCGTCACGCTCGTTTTGCCGTCGTCGTATTTGACCGCCATCGCCACGTCGGCGCTTACGGCGTTTATCGCCGACGTGTTGCCCGCGATGAGCGCGTCCTGTGAGACGACCACACCGTCAAGCGCCGCGAGCTGTGCGACGTTCACCGCGTCGGTGCTCGTCACGCCAGCCGCCACGCCCGTCAGCTGGCGCGTGAACTCTATAATGCCTTGAGTGCCGCCTATTGATACTACGCCGATACCGCCGCCCTTTACCGTGGCGTTCACACCGCCGGCATCCGCGCCGGTGGGAACGTAGACGCCCGCCGCCGTCGTCATCCTATCCGCGACGGACCACGCTCCCAGCGCCACGCCGTAGGCGACTGACGCCTCCGCACAATATCCGTAGGCCGAGCTGTAGTATCCCGTCGCCTCCGCGCCGCTTCCGTAAGCCGAGCTGTAGTATCCCGTCGCCTCCGCGCCGCTTCCGTAAGCCGAGCTGTATTCTCCCGTCGCCACCGCACCGGCTCCGTAAGCTGAGCTGTATCTTCCTGACGCTTCCGCACCGTTTCCGTAGGCAGAGCTTTGCTGTGCTGTCGCCTGCGCATTTACGCCAATCGCGACAGTACCTGCCCACCTGCTACCACCGGCAGCCTTTGCGCCGTTGCCGATGGCGATGTCATCTTTCTCCGCCGCGTCGGCGCTGCCTATCGCTATGCTGTATTGGCCGGAGGCGCTGGCGTTCGCGCCCAGCGCTGTGGCGTAGTCTGCGTTAGCCTTCGCGTTGTCTCCAAATGCCGAGGCGTGGTTGGCGGAGGCCACGGCGGAGGCTCCGACGGCAGTGCTGCCTCCGCCCCACGCGTTTGCGTTGCTTCCGATAGCCAGCGCGTCAACAGCCGTCGCCTGGGCCAGGTAACCGATGGCGGCGGCGCGTTCCGCTGTCGCCGAGGTCTGTTTTGAGAATTCCACATCATAGCCGCTGCCGATGGCTATGGAGTTGTTCGCCGAGGCGAGGGCTCCGTTTCCATAGGCAGAGCTTTGGTCTCCTGAGGCGACAGAGCCGCTTCCGTAGGCAGAGCTAGAACTTCCCGTTGCCTCCGCACCGCCTCCGTAAGCTGAGCTGGATTCTCCTGTCGCTTTAGAATAAGTTCCGTACGATGAGCTGTCGTTTCCCGTCGCCTGCGCCGCGTTTCCGACGGCTACGCTCCTATATCCGGTGGCCTCCGTGACTATACCGCTCTCGCCGAGGCCGCTGCCGATGGCGATGGAGGCATCTCCCGAAGCCAAAGTAAGAGCGCCTGCGGCAAAGCTGCTTCCTCCTGTCGCCTGCGCGTAGTACCCGTAAGCCATGCTGGATTCTCCTGCCGCGGAAGCATAAGCTCCGTAGGCCGAGCTGTAGTCTCCCGTCGCCTCCGCATTGTCTCCGTAGGCTGAGCTGGATTCTCCTGTCGCGGCAGCATATTTTCCGTACGCCGAGCTGAATTCTCCACTCGCGGCTACACTACTTCCGTAGGCCGAGCTCCCCTTTCCCTCCGCTATCGCGCCGTTTCCGTAGGCCGAGCTGTATTCTCCCGTCGCCTGCGCATTTACGCCAACAGCGACACTACCTACCACCTCGCCATCACTTCCACCACCGGCAGCCTTTGCGCCTTTGCCGATGGCAATGGCGTTTTCCATCGTCGCGTCGGCGCTGCCTATCGCTATGCTGTATTGGCCGGAGGCGCTGGCGTTCGCGCCTAGCGCCGTGGCGTGGTCGGCGGTGGCGTTTGCGTTGCTTCCGAGTGCCAGCGCGTCAGCCGATGTCGCCTGCGCCAGATAGCCGATGGCGGCGGCGCGCTCCGCTGTAGCCAAGGTTTGTTTTGAGAAGTACATATCATAGCTATCATAGCCGCTGCCGATGGCTATGGAGTTGTCCGCCGAGGCGATGGCTCCATTTCCGTAGGCTGAGCTGGCACCTCCTGACGCATTAGCATTAGCTCCGTAGGCCGAACTATTGATTCCCGTCGCCTTCGCACTGCTTCCGTAGGCCGAGCTACCTCCTTTCGCCGCCTGCGCATCTAGACCAACCGCGACACTCCTGCGGCCGGTAACCTGTGTGCCGTTGCCGATGGCGATAGCTCTGTCCTCCGTCGCGTCGGCGCTGCCTATCGCTATGCTGTATGACTCGGAGGCACTGGCGTTCGCGCCGAGGGCGGTGGCGTAGTCGGCGGCGGCGTTTGCGTTGCTTCCGAGTGCCAGCGCGTCAACAGCCGTCGCCTGGGCCAGGTAACCGATGGCGGCGGCGCGTTCCGCTGTCGCCTTGGTATATTTTAAGTAGCCCGTATCAGTGCTGCTGCCGCTGCCGATGGCTATGGAGTTGTCCGCCGATGCAAGGGCTTCGCTTCCGTAGGCCGAGCTGCCACTTCCCGTCGCATGCGCGTAAAATCCGTAGGCCGAACTGTAGGCTCCCGCCGCCTGCGCGTTGTATCCGTAGGCCGAGCTGCCACTCTCCGTCGCATGTGCACTGTCTCCGTAGGCCGAGCTGCCACTTCCCGTCGCCTGCGCGTTATTTCCGTAGGCCGAGGTGCCGATATGCGTCGCCTGCGCATTTAGACCAATCGCGACACTCATGTGGCCGGTAGCCTGTGTACCGTTGCCAATGGCGATGGTATTATCCTTTGACGCGACGGCGCTGCCTATCGCGATCGCGTGCTCCACGCCGCTGCCGACGGTGCCGCCGTCCGCGGTGTAGTTCGCCTCCGCCGCCCTCAGAACGGGCAGGGCAAAGAGCGCGGCGACGGCGGCCCAGAGGGCGAGGCTTTTCACAAGGTTTTCTTTTTTCATTTTACCGGAGCACTTCCCCTCATCTCTTCGCAAAGTCTATGGTGACCGCGTTGAAGAGGCGCAGGATGTCGGCGTTGACGTCGCTCTCATGGGCGACGGCCAGCGCCATGCCTGCGGGCAGGACCGCCGTAAAGCCGCGCTTGTTTGTCTTAAGCCAGCTGCTCGTCACTCTTTTGAGTTCGCCCATAAGCAGGCCGGTGACGCGGGAGTATTCCTCACGGTAGCGGGCGGTGAGCTGCGCGTCTTTCTGCGCGAGGCGCGGGTCGTTGTCCGCTACGCCGCCAAGGCTTTTTTTGAATTTTTCCCGCTCCGCGTCAAGGTCGGCCTTTACGCCGTCGATGTATCGCTGCCCCGCTTTTCCGGGAAGGCTCGCGTCGATGACGCGCGCCACGTCGACAAAGGCCGTATCCCCCGCGAGGGCGGGAATGGCGCGCAGAGCCGGCAGCAGCATAATGGCGGCGATGAGCAGGATCTTAAATGTTTTGGAGTATGGCGCGAAGAGCGCCGCGAATGTTTTTTCACCTCCGCCGCGGGCGGAGGGGGCGGGACGCGAAGACCCTGTATTCCGCGCGGCATTCGGCACGGAGACGGAGGATGGGCATAGGGATGATGATGGATAGGGATATCTTGAATATTTTAAACCTGATTTTACTTCTGGGGGGGGGGTACTCTCGTTTAGGGCTTTAATGTGCACTGCTAAACTAATCCTGTACATATAGGGGGTAAAAGTGAGACAAGATATAATTGTCTTTTATACATGACAATAATATCTTGTGGCACAAGAGCCATGTTTATATGCACAGGAGGCCTGTAATGCGATACACGAAAGAAGAGCGTCTTGAAATCGGACGAAAAGTTTATGAGGGGATAATGACACGTTACGAGGCTGCCGAAGCCTACGGCATCAGCGACGACACGGCTAGGGACTATATGCGGATGTATCGTGATTCCAACAGTCTGCCGCCCAAGTCTTCCGGAAACGGTTCGGACAGTTATGTTTACAAGCCTTCCGAAAGACAGCCTGACCTATCAGATTATGAGTCCATGACAAAAAAAGAACTCATTGTTGAGTTGATTAAAGCGAAAGTAGCGGAAGCAAGATTAAAAAAAGGCTACGAGGTGAAAGGAGATGGTCCGGTAAAGGAATATATCCTTTTAGACAGCTCGAATACCAAGTAATTCTGGAACTATCCGAGTATTTTCCTGTAGTCATCCTGTGCCGTGTGACGGGGATTCCCAGAAGCAGCTTCTATAACTGGAAACGCAGCCTGTTTGAACCGTCCAAAAGAGCGAGGGATTTTGCTAGAAGCGTAATGCTCTTTATGGAATATCATAAAAGATATCCGTCGCACGGATACAGATGGCTTAACGCGAAGATACGCCTTGACACCGGAATAGTCCATTCAGATCCGTACGCCTATAAATGTTGCAGGGCTGCCGGTATAAAGAGCAAGGCAAAACACTACCGTTATAAAAAACCAGGCAATCCGTACAGATTATTCCCCAACCTGCTTCTTGCAGGCCTGCCGGTATACTCACCGATGCAGTACATAGCGAGCGATATGACGGCATTCTGCTTCAAAGGTACGTACTATGAGCTGACACTGTATATGGACCTATGGAACAACGAAATAGTAAGCCATGCGTTGTCTTCAAGGCGCGGAGACAGAATGACATACATAGACGGGCTGGAAGGACTGATAATGAATAAAGATAAAAAAACGGAATGGCAGACGATACTGCACACAGACCAGGGCGCGGTATACGCCTCCAAGAAATACAACGACATCTTGGAACTGAACCATATAGCCCACTCCATGTCCAGAAGCGGAACTCCTACGGACAATGCGGCGATGGAAGCGATAAACGGCTGGCTGAAAGCGGAGCTGTTTACAGACTTTCATGTAACAGGCAAAGAAAACATAGAGCGGGAGATAGAGGAATACATAAAATTCTTCAATGAAGAGCGTCCGGCCTATGCTTTGGGATACATGACGCCGAAACAGTATAAGGAGGCGTATAGCGGAAACGGCAGTTTTAGGAGTAGGACGTAACGAGATACCCCCCTACTATACAGAGTTAAGCAAGTCAACTGTCCAGGTTTTGTTGACTAGTGCACTTTAGCCTCCATTATTTATTTTTATATAAGCAATAATACGGACTACATTCTAACATAAATATTAAAGATTTGGTTATTCCCGCAGCGCTTTTTTCAGTTTAGCGCGTATTTTTTTGAGCCGCGCGGCGACGGCCTGCTGGGTGACGCCAAGTTCTTTCGCTATTTCGCTCTGGGTGTTTCCCTCGGAGAGCAGCTGCGCGAGGCGGTATTCTTCCGTGGTGAGTTCGCGGGCGAGGGTGGCGCGCAGCTCGATCTCGCGGTAACGCCCCTCCTCCGCCCCCAGCGTCTCCTCTATCTCTTCAAGAAGCATCCCCGCGCGCGCCCGCGCCCGTCTCAGGCGCGCCGCCGCGTCGCGCACGACGCCGGGCAGACGGCAGCGCAGGAAGTATGCGAGCCAGTTCATGTCGGGACACTGCGGCACGAGGATGAGCAGCGCGAGGTAGCCCTCCTGTTCAAGGTCGCAGAAGTCCGCGCCGCGCCCCTGATACCTGCCCGCGACAGCGAGCACAAGCGGCCTGTAGGCGCGGATTATTTCGGGAAGGGAGAGGGCGGCGGCGGATGGAGCGGGAACCGGCGGCGGAAAAGAGCTCTCAGGAAGCGGCGGGAGGCCGGGGCGGTAGTCGGTACAGCGCGGCGAGGAGCCGCGCGGCGGTATGGGCGACGGGGGAACTTTTTTGTTCTTCATGTCTGTGACCCTCCTTATTTTGTCTGTTACCTGCTGCGTGTGATAAATGTAACAGTGGTAGGCGGAAGGTCCGTTCACAAATGTAAATCGGCGTTTATAAGCACGACTTGCGTCATAACTTCGGGCTCTGGCATCCTCACCGTATAAAGATACGGCTCCGGTTCCAGAGCCCAAAGTTATTTAGCAACTCGCACGTCTAAACGCCGATTTATCTTCGAGAGGGGAAAGCGGTAAATTGTGGTTTAGTTTTGAGTGGGGAAAAGATAAATAGCGATTTAGCTTTTGCCCTATCGATGATAAACAGCGGTTTTTTTCTTAAAGCCTTCCTCTCTGAGGAAGGTGGATCGCCGCCGCTTTTGCGGCGAGACGGAAGGAGTGTTGCTCTGTTTGGCGCGGAAACCGCACCAAACAGAGCCCGCGGCAAAAGCCGCGGGAAAACCTAAGGTCAAAACTCCCTCACCCCGCTTCGTGAACAGCATCCCGAAAATCGGACAGCCAAATAAAGCCCCTGGATTATAATAAAACTAAATACATATAAAGGGGGATCTTCTATGCGTAAACGTAAAACAGAAGAAAGAATAAGAGCAATTGAGATGCACAAACAGGGAATTCCACGAAGGCGGATTGCTGAAGAACTTGGTGTTAGTCCTGATTCTGTTAAAACATGGATATCTTTATATAAGAGCGGACAGAAGGACTTACTGGATGATACAAGGAAAAAAAGAACCTACAGCAAGGCTGTAAAACTTGAAGCTGTTTCGGCTCATTTAGAAGAGGGACGTACTATGGTAGATGTTACCTCATCTTTTAACATTTCAAGTCCCTCTCTTTTAAGACGATGGTGTAAGGAATTTATCGAACAAGGGGATATTTCTAGTTCAAAACAAGACTGTCCAGATAAGAAATTGGAAGTTACAAATAGCATAGAAAAGATTAAAGAGCTGGAAATGCAGGTCGACGTATTAAAAAAAGCCTTAGAGCTGCAAAGGTGGTGATAGAAAGAAATATTAAATACAGGATCATTTTTGAATTTTCAACAAAACATTCTGTCTGTGGAATGTGTAGATTTTTGTCCGTATCACGCTCCGCATACTACAGTTGGCTAAAGCGGCGTGGAATGAAAGATAAAGACGGTCCTCTCATAGAAGCAATAAGAACGGGACAGAATATCAACAAAAACACTTATGGGTACAGGCGAATGACTCTGTGGCTCAACAACTTCATTGGCATTCATGTAAACAATAAGAGGGTAAGGCGTGTTATGAAAAAAGCGGGACTTCAAGCGGAAATAAGAAAAAAGAAAAAGTTTAAAGTGATGTCAGGAAATATCCACAGCTATGAGAATATCCTGAACAGAGAATTTCGTTCCGACAGACCAAACCAGAAACTGGTTACTGATATCACATATATACGAACAAAAAAGGGTAATATATTCCTCTCCATGATAAAAGATCTCTTTGATAATTCCATACAGGGATATCAAATCAGTCGTAATAATAATATTAAGTTAGTAACCGATACATTGAAGAAAGCATTTGAAAATAATAATAAGGTGGTCGCTGATGGACCAATCCTCCACAGCGACCAGGGGTTTCAATATACAAGCCATGCATATTTCAACCTGACACAAAGATACGGACTCAAGGTCTCAATGTCAAGGAAAGGAAATTGTTTGGATAATGCATGTGCAGAAAACTTCTTTAGTCACATTAAATCAGAACTCGTCAACCGAGTAAAATGGGAGAACTACGAGGAGGCCAAAGATGCCATAGACGAATATATAAGGTATTATAATAACGACAGGATACAGATAAAATTGAAAAAGGCTCCGATGCAATATCGAAGTCTCTTTATTGAATAAATTTTTGATACCCTTGGGAGCTTTTATAGCGTTGTCCGGTTTGCGGGACTCTGTTCATCGCGGGGAGCTCCCTCAGAGAGGGCGCCAAAATCTTTGGTAAATCGTTATTTATCTCTTTTCCTACCCGAAGGAAATCGGTTTTGAAAATTCACATGACAGCAGGAAAATCGGTGCGAAGAAGTGCCGTAGGCTAAATAAGCCGGTCTCTGAGTACCGGAGCCGTATTGTTCATACGGCGAGGACACTCAGGGACCGGCTTATGACGCATACGGTGCTTATTCGCACCGATTTTTACATGCCCATGTAAGCTCTGCGCACCTCATCCGAGTCGAGGAGCTCCTGCGAGGTGCCTTTGTGGACGACGCGCCCCGTCTGGAGGACGTAGCCGCGGTCGGCGATCTCCAGCGCCTCCTGCACCATCTGTTCGACGAGCAGGACGGTGACGCCGCGTTTTCTTATTTCGGCGACGGCCTCAAGGACTCTCTCCACGAGGCTGGGCTGGAGCCCGAGCGAAAGTTCGTCGAGCATTATCAGCTTCGGACGGGACATGAGGCCGCGCGCGATGGCGCACATCTGCTGTTCACCGCCGCTCATCGTCTCCGCGGTCTGTCCGGAGCGGCTTTTGAGTATCGGGAACAGTTCGTACATTTCGTCGAGGCGTTCGGCGACGACACTTTTATCGGTGACGCTGAAGGCTCCGAGTTCAAGGTTTTCGCGCACGGTAAGTTTGGAGAAGAGCCTGCGTCCCTCGGGGACGTAGCTTAGCCCCAATTTTATGCTTTTGGAGGCGGACATCTTCGTGATGTCGCAGCCGTCGAAGGTTATGGTTCCGGCGGTCGGGTGCATAAGGCCCGCGACGGCGCGCATGAGCGTGGACTTCCCCGCCCCGTTCGCGCCGAGGATGGCCACGATCTCTCCCTCGTTCACATGCAGCGAGATGCCGTGGATGACGGAGACCTGGTCGTAGGCGCAGTGTATGTTTTTAACTTCAAGCATCGCCGTCATTATATTCCCTCCTTATGCGCAGTCCCCTGTTCGCGCTCCGCGTGAACATCCGAATTTTCCGCGGGGGCGTCCGCTTTATGTTCGTTGATCCGTTTGCTGAATTTTTCGCCGAAGTAGGCGGTGATGACGACGGGATCTTTGACGATATCCGCCGGCGCGCCCTCGGCGATTTTTTTGCCGCTCGCAAGGACTACTATTTTGTCGGCGATGGGCATGATGGCTTCCATTATGTGTTCGACCATGAGGATGGTGATGCCCTCTTCACGCAGGCGGACGATGACTTCGACCATCTCTCTGACCTCCGTTGAGGTGAGTCCTGCCACAGCCTCGTCGAGCAGCAGCAGCTCGGGTTCGGTGGCGAGGGCGCGCGCTACCTCCAGCCGCTTTTTGTTGCCGATGGTGAGTCCTCCCGCGAGACGGCAGCGGTGTTCGCCAAGGAAGCAGAGCTCCAGGCAGCGCTCGGCGATCTCTTTGGCCTTGGCGCTGTCGCCGGTGCGCATGTAGGCCCCTACGAGGATGTTTTCAAAGACGGTCATCTCTTTGAGCGGGCGCACGACCTGGAAGGTGCGCGCGACGCCGCGGCGCGCCATTTTGTAGGCCGGCAGGTCGGTGACGTCTTCGCCTTTGAAGAATACTTTTCCCGCCGTGGGGGTGTAGAGCCCCGCGACGCAGTTGAAGAGGGTCGTCTTTCCCGCGCCGTTGGGACCGATGAGGCCGACGATGGTTCCCTTTTCAACGTCGAAAGAGACGTCGCTGTTAGCGAGCAGCGAGCCGAATTTCATTGTCAGGTCTCTCACTTCAAGCAGAGCCATCAGCACTTCGCCTCCTCTCTTTTATCCGCGTCGGATCTTTTAGTAAAGTAGGAGAGCAGCCCCATGATGCCGCGCGGTTCTTTTATCATCACGATGATGATTATTATGCCGAAGATTATCAGGTCTATCCCCGCGCCGAGGTGCGAGAGGTAGGCCCTGGTGTATTCCTGCAGCGGTATGAGCACGAGGGCGCCGAGGAATGGCCCCCAGAAGGTGCCGATGCCGCCCAGTATCGTTATGAGCACGAATTTCATCGACATGTCGAGCGACATGACCATCGGCGGGTCCACGCGGTAGTTGTACTGCGCGAAGAAGGCGCCGCAGAGGGCCGCCAGCGCCGCGGAGAGGGCCATCGCGCCGAGTTTGACGAAGGTGCTGTTGACGCCGAGGGATTCGGCGGTCTCCTGTCCCTCGCGTACGGCGAGCAGGTAGTAGCCCATGCGGTTTTTCTCTATCCAGCGCACGATGCCGTAGACGAGGACGAATATCGCGAGCGCCCCGAGGTAGTAGCCGGTCTTGGTGTCCGACCAGGAGAAGTTTTTCCAGCCGTCGGGCAGGATCGGATAGTCAAGGCCGAGCGCGCCGCCGACGGCGTCCCAGATCATGAAGAGGCGGTTGAATATCTCCACGATGGCGAAGGTCGCGATGGCGAAGTAGTGGCCCTTGAGCCGGAAGCAGGGGTAGCTGATGAGGATGGAGACGACCGCCGCGGCGAGCATTCCGAGCGGCGCGCCGTACCAGGGCAGCGAGCCGAAGGTGACGACCGCGAGGCCGGCTCCGTAGGCCCCGATTCCGAAGAATACGGAGTGGCCGAAGGAGACCTGTCCGCCGTAGCCGCTGATGATGTTCCAGGACTGCGCCATGGCGGCGTAGAGCAGGACCATCGTCGCCACGTGTCCGAAGAAGGAGGAACCGCCGATAAGCCCGGGGATGCAGGGCAGTATTAACGCCGCTATGATGAAACCGTACCAGAGTTTATCCTTTTTATTTAGCTGCATAGCCGTCACCACCCGAAGAGGCCCTTGGGGCGCACAAGTATGACGATCAGATATATCGCGAAGACGGCGACATATTTGAGAACCGCGGCGACGTAGAAGCCGGTGAAGGATTCGACGAGGCCGATGAGCAGCGCGGCAAAGAGCGCGCCAGGTATGCTGCCGAAGCCGCCAAGGGCGACGACGACGAAGGCGATGAGGCTGAAGAGGCTGCCGACCTCGGGATGGACCGCGAGATAGGTGGTCATCAGGCCGCCGGCGATGCCGACGCAGGCCCCGCCGATGCCAAAGACGAGCAGGTATATTTTTTCCGTATCGATACCCATGAGCTCCGCCGCCTCTTTGTCCATCGCGGTGGCCTGGATCGCCCAGCCGAGGCGGGTTCTCTTTATAAGCCAGTAGACGACGGCGAGCACAACGAGGGCGAATACGCCTGTAACGAGCTGGGGAACGGAGACGATGGCCCCGCCGACCTCAAAGGTCTTTCCGTCGAGGATGGTACCGGAGAGCAGACGGAAGTTAGGCGAGAAGCGGTTCATGCAGAAGTTTTTGAGGAGCATCGAGAGGCCGAAGGTGGCGAGCAGCGGCGCCATCGCCGCCTTGCCGAGGCTTCTTTTGATGATCCATTTGTATGTGAGCCCTCCCATAATGAATAGGAAGATTCCAGCCGCAACCCAGGTAAAGAGCGGATCTATCCCCAGTATGAAGCCCATCCAGTAGCAGATGTACATCGCCACCATGAGGAACTCTCCGTGGGCAAAGTTGATAACGTCCATTACGCCCCATATCATGCTGAGGCCGGCGGCGACGAGAGCGTAAAGCAGACCGCTCAAGATCCCGTCGATCAGGACCTGCAGAAAATTGCTCATGCAACGACCTCCTTAGTAAAAAGGCGGGGCTGTTGTGTCAAGGCGCCCCGCCGGAAGGCTACTATAATGTCTGATTAACGTGTGAAAAATTCTGAGAGCCTGTCCGCTGATTAGATGTACCGGCCGCTAAGCGGGCAGGCTTCGCACGGAGCGCAGGCGTATATCAATACGTTGGAGCTTCGGGCAAAGTCTGTCCGCGGCGCGGATGGCGCATATAATCTGCGGCGCTTTTACCTCTTGTCCCAGGGCTTCATCGGGACGACAGGCTCGGAGTCTTTGTACTTAAGCGGGAATACGGTGTTGTATTTCTGTTCGTCAAGCTGTGTGATGACGGAGAGCGCTTTGATGTTCTGGCCGTCGGGGCCGAATTTCACGCTGCCGCTCAGCGACATGACGGAGGGGAATTCGTCGGTCTGGATTATTTTGAGGACCTTCTCCGTGTCGGGGCCGCCCGCCTTCTCTATCGCCTGGGCGAGGACCATCAGCATGACCGCCTCCTGGATGGAGTCGCTGTCGAAGGGCTGATTGCTTCTCGGCGTGTAGTATTTGTCCTGGATTTTGATCGCTTCGGGCATGAATTGTTTCGCGAGTTCAGGCGAGTAGCCCATGCCGCCCATGAAGTAGTTTCCGTCGGAACCGAGCTCTTTCTGTACCGCGGGGTTCTGGTAGCCGGTGCAGTAGTTGAGGGCGATCTTCGGGAGCCAGTTGACCTGCTTCATGGTGCGTACCCACAGTGAGTAGTCGCCGCCGAGCGCCGCGCCGAATACGGCGTCGGGGTTGGCAGACTTGAGTTTCTGGACTTCGCTGTTGAGGTTCGTCGCGCCGTTGTTGAAGGGGACGTCGGCCACTACTTTAAGGTCGATCTTCTTGGCCGCTTTGCGCGCCTCGTCGGCGGCGTGCTTGCCGAATTCGGTGTTTTCATAGATGAGGCCGAGGGTCTTTATGCCGGCCTTCTTTTCCTTATTAAGGTATTCGATGTAATCGACGAATTCAACGGATTCGATAGCGTCCGTCGGGGCGTGGCGGAAGAAATACTTGTAGCCGCGCTCGGTGAGGGCCGCGGAGCTCGAGCAGCCGCACATGAAGATCTTCTTCGCGCGCTCGGCGACGGCGCTGGCCGGTTTGGTGGCGGCGCTGTTGTAGCTGCCGATGATCGCAAAGACTTTTTCCTGGTTGTAGAGGCGTTCGGCCTCGGATTTAGCGACATCCGGCTTGCCCTGATGGTCGGCGGGGACTATCTTGATGACGTACTTGCCGCCGAGAAGGCCCTCTCCCGCCGCGAGAGGGGCGTTGATGTCGGGATTTTTCTTGTTGATGACGTCGGCTGCCGCGAGGACGGAGTTCACGCAGTTCTGTCCGGAGACCGCCGCGGGGCCGGTCAGCGGGAAGAGAGCGCCGATTTTGATCTCTTCGGCGGCAAAGGCCGCCGTCGAGGCGAAGAGGGCGGTGCAAAGAACCAACATAACGACAACCGTGGTGCGCTTACTTAGTTTCATGATACATCTACCTCCCTTTTTTTAGAACAAAATATTTTTGCTCTGCTCAATATTATACTATTTTGTGACATAGAGTCAATTTTTTGTCTGCATTTTTCTGAAATGACACATCATTGACATTTACTGATATGAGCGTTATATTCTTAGCATCACCGTGGACAATTCCACACAATCACACTAAATAAACATCTCAAGGAGGATGTTATTCTATGATTTTCCATGCAGAGGCCGTTATCACCCCGCGCGAAGGAGTTCTGGACACACAGGGCAAGGCTGTAGAGAAGACGCTGACCCATCTCGGCTATGAGGGCTTGAGCGAGGTGCGCGTCGGACGCATCGTGACGATGCGGCTCGAGGCCAAGGACGGCGACGCGGCGGCGGAAGCTGTGAAAAATATGTGCCAGGATCTTCTGGCCAACGATCTGATAGAGACCTACAAGATATCGGTTCGGGAAGCGTAACGATGAGAACCGCCGTTGTCGTTTTTCCCGGAAGCAACTGCGACCGCGACGTTCAGCGCGCCGTCGCCGAAACATTAAAGACGCCCGTGGATATGGTCTGGCATGAGGAGCGTGAGTTCGCCTCACAGCCGGATCTCGTCATTCTCCCCGGAGGTTTTTCGTACGGGGATTATCTGCGCTCCGGCGCGATGGCCGCGCGTTCGCCGATCATCGAAGCGGTGCGCAGGCACGCTGAGGCGGGAAAGCTCCTGCTCGGCATCTGTAACGGCTTCCAGGTGCTGACGGAGACGAAGCTCCTGCCGGGCGCCCTGCTGGCGAATACCAGCACCACCTTCCTCTGTAAAAAATGCTGGATGCGCGTTGAGCGTACCGACAACCGTTTCACCTCCGGCTTCAAGAAGGGCGATATCGTCCAGTATCCGATCGCGCACCACGAGGGGCTCTATTTCCTCCCCGATAAGGAGCTTCGCGAGCTCGAGGAGTCGGGACGGGTGGTATTCCGCTACGCCGACCCGCAGACGGGCGAGGCGGGCGCGGAGTACGCGCCGAACGGCGCGCTGAACGGCATCGCCGGCATTTGTAATAAGGAAGGAAATATCCTCGGCCTGATGCCGCACCCGGAGCGCGCGACGATCGCACATCTCAACGGCGGTTCCGACGGCGGAGATTTCTGGCGTTCGATCGCACAAGATTTTGCAAAGAGGGGTGCACTCTAATGGGTTTTCGTGAAGTTGGACTCTCGGAGTCGGAATATAAGAGGATAATAGAGCTGCTCGGCCGCGAGCCGAACGATCTTGAGCTGGAGCTTATCGGCGTCATGTGGTCAGAGCATTGCAGTTATAAGTCGACGCGGCCTCTGCTCCGCACCTTCCCCTCCAAGGGGAAGTATGTGCTTCAGGGACAGGGGGAAAATGCCGGCGTCGTCGATATGGGCGAGGGCTGGGGCTTTGCCTTTAAGGTAGAGAGCCACAACCATCCCTCCGCGGTCGCGCCCTTCCAGGGAGCGGCGACGGGAGTCGGCGGCATCATCCGTGACATCATCGCGATGGGCGCCCGTCCCTCGGTCTCGATGGACGGCCTTTTCTTCGGCGACGCCTCGCTACAGAAGACGCGCAACCTCGCCAAGGGCATCGTCGAGGGTATCGGCTCTTACGGCAACGCGGTCGGCGTGCCGATCGTCGGCGGTAAGACCTTTTATTCGCCCTGTTACAACGACAACCCGCTCGTCAACGCCTTCAGCGCCGGTTTCGTGCGTCTGGACAAGATGGCTAGCTCACAGACGGCCAAACCCGGAGATTACGCGGTACTACTCGGCTCAAAGACGGGACGCGACGGCATCGCCGGAGCCTCCTTCGCCTCGCGCGAACTCGACGAGGATTCCAAGGCCAGCAAGCCCCAGATACAGATAGGCGACCCCTTTGAGGAAAAGTTGCTCATTGAGTGCTGCATGGACCTCCTCGACAAGAAGCTCATCGCCTCGATGCAGGATATGGGCGCGGCGGGCATCCTTTCGTCGTCAAGCGAGATCGCCCATAAGAGCGGCTGCGGCATCGATATTCAGGTCGAAAAGATCCCCCTGCGCGAAGCGGATATGCTTCCCTGGGAGATTTTCCTCTCCGAGTCGCAGGAGCGTATGCTTCTGATCGTCGAGGAGGAGAAGCTGGAGCCGGTCTTCGCGATGGCGAAGCACTACGGCCTCGACTGCGCGATCGTCGGCGAGATGACGGACAGCAAACGTTACCGCGTCTATAAGAACGGCGTGCTGGAGGCGGAGCTGCCGACTTCGATACTGGGAGATACGCCGGAGATCCTCTGGCCCGCCGCCGAGCCGAAGGACCTGCCCGCGCGGCAGGCCATTGAACTTTCAAAGCTGGCGAGCGCCGATCCCGCGAAGGATCTTCTCGAGATGCTCTCCTGCCCCAACGGACACCGCAAGGACGCGATCTGGGAGCAGTACGACTCGATGGTACAGCTTCACACGATAGCGGGCCCCGGCGAGCCGGCGGCGATCGTCGAGGTTCCCGATACACACCGCGCCTGCGTCCTCACGATGGAGGCCGAACCCTATAAATGCTGGACCGATCCCTACACGGGAGCCTCCGAGGCGATGGCGCTCTCTCTGCGCGGCCTCTGGCTCACGGGCGCTGACGCGCTCGGTATGACGAACTGCCTCAACTTCGCCTCGCCGGAGGTGCCGGAGAAGTTTTACGAGCTTAAGGAATGTCTGCGCGGGCTCGCGGATACCTGCCGCGCCCTCGACTGCCCCGTCGTCTCCGGCAATGTCAGCCTCTACAACGAGACGGCGACGGACCGCATCTATCCGACGCCGCTCGTCGTCACCGCCGGACTCGTCGTTGACCGCGACAGGGTGATCCGCGCGGGAAGGACGAAGGCGGGAGATTTCATATATCTGGTCGGCGCGCCCGAGGGCTCGCTCGGCGCGACGCGTTATCAGCAGGCGAAGGACGGCAAGCCGCTCGGCAAGACGGCGGCCCCCGACGCCGAGGCGGAAAAGGCCTTCCGCGACCGCGCGCTTAAGACTGCGCAGCGGCAGCTTGCGAATTCCGGCCGCGTTGTGGCCGGAGGCGGGCTCGCCTCCGCGCTCGCCAACGAGGCTATCGCCTCCGGGGTGGGAATGGATATCGAACTGGCCCCGCGGGGCGGCGTCGAAACGCTTCTCTTCTCCGAGGGCGGCGCGCGCGCCGTTTACGCGGTCTCTCCTGAAAAGGCCGCGGAATTTGAAGCGGCCTGGAGCGGCTTCCCCTGCGTCAAAGCGGGCAAAGCCGGAGGAGATAAGTTCAGCTGGCAGGGCATTCTGACTCTGCCCCTTGAAGAGCTCGCAAAGGCCTTCACGGAGGAAAAATAGCAGATGTGCGGCGTGTTCGGAGCGTATAGCCAGAGCGGCTCGGCGGTACTTGAGGATATATATCTCGGGCTCTGCGCCCTGCAGCACCGGGGACAGCTTTCGGCGGGCGTAGCCTGGATCGACGGCGGCTCCGTGCACATCAAGAAGGGTCTGGGCCTCGTCCACGAGGCCCTTTCACAGAGCGAGCTCGCGCAGGTTGAGGCGCACACGGCCATCGGCCATGTGCGCTATGCCACCGCCGGCGGTACGCGTCCGGAGGACAGCCAGCCGCTCGGCGCGAATTACGCGCAGGGACCGATAGCGATCGCGCATAACGGCAATCTGACGAACGCCGTGGCGCTTTCGAGCTATCTCGCGAACCGCGGGGCGATCTTCCAGACCTCCTGCGACACGGAGACGATCATTCAGCTGATGGCCCACCAGCCGGGAACGGTGCAGCTTGAGGCGCTGGAGACGGCGCTCTCAAAGATCAAGGGGGCCTACAGCCTCGCCGTCCTGCTCAACGACTGCCTGATCGCGGCGCGCGACCCTTGGGGCTTCCGCCCGCTGGTGCTCGGACGCCGCGACGATACCTATTTCGTCGCCTCGGAATCCTGCGCGCTGGACATCATCGGCGCGGAGCTCGTCCGTGACGTCGAACCGGGAGAGATCCTCGTCATCGACAGGCGCGGCATCATCTCGCGCAAACTGCCGAAGGAGGCGCAGCGCCACCATCACTGTTCCTTTGAATATGTCTATTTCGCGCGGCCCGACAGCGTGATCGACGGACGCTCCGTCTACAGCGCGCGGAAGAGGCTCGGCTCCTGCCTTGCGAAGAGCTGCGGCTGCCCGCGTGAGGCCGTCGTCGCGGGAATGCCCGACAGCGGCACGTTCGCGGCGCTCGGACTGGCCGAAGAGGCGGGTATGGACTTCGAGGCCGGAGTCGTCCGCAACCGTTACGTGGGCCGCACCTTCATCCAGCCGACCCAGCGCGTGCGCGAGGCGGGGGTCAAGATAAAGCTTAATCCGCAGCCGGGAATATTCGACGGCAAGGAGGCGGTCATCGTCGACGACTCTCTGGTCCGCGGCACGACCGCCGGACGCATCATCTCCATGATACGTGAGAGCGGCGCGGAGAGGGTGCATATGCGCATCGCCTCGCCGCCGGTCCGTTACCCCTGTTATTACGGTATCGACACCCCCAGCTCGGAGGAGCTTATCGCGGCGCAGATGGATATCCCGGAGCTGTGTGAAAAGATCGGCGCGGACTCGCTGCGGTACATCAGCTGCGACGAACTCTGCGAAGCGATAGGGCTGCCGCTCGGCGAACTCTGCACGGCCTGCTTCGACGGCAATTATTTAGAGGAAGAGGACGACCAGTCTCTGCTGGAAGTTTAATAAAAGCGAGTAATAAAGACAGTAAAACTGCCCAATAAAAATAAAGAATATGCGGAGGCGCACCAAAATGAATCTGACAAAGAAGGATTTTATCTACGAAGGCAAGGCCAAGAGGCTTTACACGACCGAGGACCCGAACTATGTGATCGTTGAATATAAGGACAGCTTCACCGCCTTCAACGGCCAGAAAAAGGCGACGATGAGCGGCAAGGGCGTCCTCAACAACAAGATATCCTCAAAGCTATTCCAGATGCTCGCCGATAACGGCGTAGAGTCGCATTTTGTCGAGCAGGTCGACGACACGAACCAGATAGTCAAGCGCGTCCAGATCGTGCCGCTGGAGGTCATCGTCCGCAACATCACCACCGGCTCTCTCTGTAAGCGCCTCGGCGTGGAAGAGGGCAAGGTGCTCCCCCGCCCGCTCTTTGAGATGTGCTATAAGGACGACGAGCTCGGCGATCCCTTCATCATCGAGGACCACGCGCTGCTCTTCGGCTGGGCGACTGAGGAAGAGCTCGACAAGATCAAGTCGATATCGCTGCGCGTCAACGAAATCCTCAAGGATTATTTCGCGAAGAAGGGCGTCGTGCTCGTAGACTTCAAGCTGGAGTTCGGCAAGGACATGCAGGGCAACCTTATTCTCGCGGACGAGATCTCGCCCGACACCTGCCGCTTCTGGGACAGCTCGACGGGCGACCACCTCGACAAGGACCGTTTCCGCAAGGATCTCGGAGACGTCCTCGGAGCATATGAAGAGATCTGGAAGAGAATATCAGCATAACCAGCCATGAGCGGAATCTTTGGCGCTTACAGCACAACAAATAAGCCCGTCCTCGAAGAGGTCTATCTCGGCCTTTACGCATTGCAGCACCGCGGCCAGGAATCGGCGGGCATCGCCTGGGCCGAGGACGGCCACGTCGCCTCCGTGCGCGGCATGGGGCTGCTGCACAACGCGATAGACCAGCAGCGCCTGGCCGGCGAGAGCGCGAACTGCGCCATCGGCCATGTGAGGTATGTGCCGCTGGAAAGTTCGCAGCTGCATAACGTGCTGCCGATCTGCGCGAACTATGCGCGCGGCCCCGTGGCCATCGCGCATGACGGACTGGTGACGAATCTTGCGGAACTCACGCGCCAGTTGGAACAGCGCGGAGCGATATTCCAGTCTTCGACGAACTCAGAGGCCATCCTTCACATGATGGCCCAGAAGTCGCACATGCAGCCGATAGACGCGCTCGTCGACGCGCTTAAAAAGCTCGAAGGTTCTTACGCGATCGCGGTGCTGCTTGAGGATTCGCTCGTCGCCGCCCGCGACCCGTACGGCTTCAAGCCTCTTGTGATCGGCGAACGCGACGGAACCTATTACGCGGCCTCGGAGTCCTGCGCGCTCGACATCGTCGGCGCGAAGCTGCTGCGCGACGTCGAACCGGGCGAGATCGTCGTGATCGGCGCGAAGGGCATGAAGAGCCTGCGCGTCCGCCAGGAGCGGTGCGGACGCTGCATGCACTGTTCATTTGAATATGTCTATACGGCGCGCCCCGACAGCATCATCGACGGGCGCTCAGTCTACGAGGCCAGGAAAGAGATGGGCCGCCGCCTGGCCCGCAAGTCGCCCTGCGGCGGCGCGGACCTCGCCGCGGGGATGCCCGACAGCGGCACGATCTCGGCGATCGGCTACGCGCAGGCCGCCGGCACCCCCTTCGAGATGGGGGTCGTCCGCAACCGCTATGTCGGCCGCACCTTCATCCAGCCGACACAGAAGGTGCGCGAACTCGGCGTGAAGATAAAGCTGAACCCCATCGCCGAGATTTTCAAAGATAAGAGGGCCGTCATCGTAGACGACTCGATCGTGCGCGGCACCACCGCCGAACGCATCGTCTCGATGATACGCAACTGCGGCGCGGCGGAGGTCCACCTCCGTATCGCCTCGCCGCCGGTGCTCCACCCCTGCCGTTACGGTATCGACACACGGAAAGAGGAGACCCTCGCCGCGGTGCGCATGACGCTCGACGAACTCTGCAGGAAGGTCGGCGCCGATTCGCTCGATTATCTCACGGAAGAGGATCTCATAGCGGCGATCGGACTGCCGGAGGATAAGCTCTGCACCGCCTGCTTCACCGGCAAATATCTTGAGGAACGCTGATTAAACAGAATCCGTTCAGCAAAACAAAAATGTGCGTTCCGCTGATTAGATGTGTCAGACGCTAAACGGGCTGGCCCCGCATGGGGCGGAGGCGTATATAAAAATACGTTGGAGCCACAGGCGGGGCCTGTCCGTGACGCAGGCGGCACATATAATCAGCGGTTACCTTAAAGGATAGGAGTAAAGAGCCGATGAGTAAGCTCAGTTACGAAAATTCTGGAGTAAGCATCACGGGCGGCGACGCCTGGGTGGAGACGATAAAGGGGCTGCTGTCAAAGCACCCTAAAGATAAGAACTGCGTCGGCGGCGTCGGCGGCTTTGCCGGACTATACCGCATCGGCGGCGGCCAGTGCCTTGCCGCCTGCTGCGACGGCGTCGGGACTAAGCTCGAGCTGGCCAAAGCGACGGGGCTCTATAAGGGGCTGGGGCAGGACCTGGTGGCGATGAACGTCAACGACCTGGTGACGGTCGGCGCCCGTCCGCTCTTCTTCCTCGATTACGCGGCCTGCGGCAAGCTTGACGAAACGATATTGAAGCAGATAGTGGAGGGCGTCATCGACGCCTGCGACGAGAGCCTCTGCGCGCTGCTCGGCGGCGAGACCGCCGAGATGCCCGGCGTCTACGGAGCCGACGGCTTTGACCTCGCCGGTTTCTCGGTCGGCATCGTCGACGAGGACAAGATCATCGACGGCAGCAATATCCAGGAGGGCAACCTTCTGGTCGGGCTCCCCAGCTCTGGAGTCCACAGCAACGGCTACAGCCTCGTGCGCAGCGCCCTTGGAAAGGGCGGGCTTGACATCCCTCTCGACAGCACCCCCAAGGGCTGGAAGGAGAGCGTCGCCGAGGCGGTGATGCGCCCGACGAAGCTCTACGTCAAGGCGGCGCTCGCCGCTATCAAGACCGGCGTCGTCCACGGGATGGCTCACATCACCGGCGGCGGCATGTACGGCAACGTCATCCGCATCATCCCCAAGCATCTGGATATCGCGGTGGACTTCAAATCATGGGAACGTCCGGCGATTTTTGACCTGATCCAGAGCGCGGGGATCGACGAAGAGGAGATGCAGCGGGTATTCAACCTCGGCATCGGCTATGTCTTCGTCATCGACGCAACGGAGCTGAAGCGGCTCGAAGAGGCGCTGGCCCCGCTTGGAGAAAAACCCGTCGTCATCGGCGAGGTCATTAAATGTACATCCCGCGGATAGCGATACTCATATCGGGGACGGGAACGAACATGGAGGCGCTTTTAAAGGCCTCCATTACCGGTGAGCTGCCGGCGCAGGTCTCCTTTGTCGGCAGCGACCGGCTGGAGGCCAAGGGGCTTTCCACGGCTGCCGCACTCGGAGCGCAGACGCGGGTCTTTTTTTATAAGCGCGACGGACGCGCCGCGGCGGAAGAGGCCATCGCGTCGGCGGTCGAGGAGACGCACAGCGACTGGATAGTGCTTGCCGGCTTCATGCGCGTTCTTTCGCCCGAGTTCGTGCGCCGCTTCAAGGGGCGGATCATCAACATCCACCCCGCGCTGCTGCCGGCCTTTCCCGGCGCGCACGGCATCCTCGACGCCTGGAACGCCGGAGTTCCGGAGACGGGCGTCACCGTCCACATTGTGGACGAGGAGGTCGACCACGGCCCGATCCTCGCGCAGGAAAAGGTCCGGCGCACCGCCGACGACACGCTTGAGACGCTGGAAGCGAAGATACACGCGGTGGAACATCAGCTCTATAAACGCACTCTGAAAGAATTTCTGGAGAAACATCCGGTAGATATCGATCAATGGAAGGGTGAAGAGGATGGAAAAGATGGAAACTAGAAAGGCGCTCATCTCCGTCTGGGATAAGACGGGCATACTTGATCTCGCGAAGGGGCTTGCCGCCCACGGTTATGAGATCGTATCCAGCTCCGGCACCGCCAAGCACCTCGAAGAGGGCGGCGTAACGGTCACGGAGGTCGTCGATATGACGGGGCTGCCCGCGATACTCGGCGGCAGGGTGAAGACGCTGCATCCCACGATCATGGGAGGAATACTCGCAAGACGCGGGCTCGCCCAGGATGAGGAGGACCGGGAAAAATTCAACATCCCCCTTATAGACGTCGTCGTCTGCACGCTCTACCCCTTTGAAGAGACGGCGAAGAGCGGCGCGGAGCTCGACAAGCTTATAGAAAAGATAGACATCGGCGGCGTCTCGCTGATCCGCGCCGCCGCGAAGAACTACTGCCACGTCGCGGTCGTCACCGAGATCGGCGACTACGCGCGCGTCCTTGACGAGCTTGAGAAAAAGCAGGAGTTCACGCTTGAATTCAAGCAGGAGCTCGCGCTCAAGGCCTTCCGCTGCACCGCCTCTTACGATTCGATCATCTACCGCGGCCTCTGCCGCGAGCTGGGCATCGCCGACGAGGTGGATGGCGACAAGGTGCTGCCGCTGCGTATGGAGCAGAAGCTCCGCTACGGCGAGAATCCGCACCAGCAGGCGGCGCTCTTTATGCCCCCGCTTGAGCAGCGTCCCTTTGAACAGCTATCGGGCAAGGAGCTCTCCTACAACAACCTGCTCGACCTCGACACGCTGCTTCGCGGCTGCTCCGTATTCCAGGACAGCTGCGCCTGCACGATCGTCAAGCATACGACTCCCTGCGGCACCGCCCGCGGAGAGACGCCCATCGAGGCCTTTAAAAAGGCGCTCGCCTGCGACCCCGTCTCGGCCTTCGGCGGCATCATCGGCATGACGCGCAAAGTGGACCTGGATACGGCGAAGACTGTCACCGAGACCTTCTTTGAGATACTGGCCGCCCCCGACTTCGAGGAGGGCGTCGTGGAATACCTGAAAGAAAAGAAGCCCAATCTCCGCGTCCTTAAGATACTGCCCGGCTACGCGCCGAAGCTGCAGATCCTCGGCAACCGCTGCGGCTTCCTCGTCCAGGAGGACAAGCTCCCCGCCCTGCCGCGTCAATCCGAGGGCGAGTGGCACGGTAAGCCGCGCCCGGACCTCTGGGAGGACATCATCTTCGCCTGGAAGACCGCGGCGATCACCAAGAGCAACGCCATCGTGCTCGTCAAGGACGGCGCGGCGGTGGGCATCGGCGGCGGATTCACAAACCGCGTGGACGCGGCGGAGTACGCCATCAAGCTCGCGGGAGACAAGGCCAAGGGGTCTGTAATGGCCTCCGACGCCTTCTTCCCCTTCGCGGATTCCGTCGAACTGGCCCATAAGGCCGGCGTCATCGCCGTCATCGAACCGGGCGGCTCGATCCGTGACAACGAGGTCTTTGAGAAGGCCGAAGAGCTCGGACTCAGCCTCTTTGCCGGCGGCAGCCGCACATTCAGGCATTAGGAGCCGCTAAAATGAAGGTAATGGTACTAGGCGGAGGCGGCAGAGAACACGCGGTCGTCCACGCATTCTCCAAATCAAAGATAACGAGCGAACTGCACTGCTGCCCCGGCAACCCGGGGATCGCGAAGCTCGCGCAGTGCCACGCCGGAGATCCCTGCGATCCGCAGGCGATGAAGACGCTCTGCGAAAAACTCGGCATCGAACTCGTATTCGTCGGACCTGAGGCGCCGCTTGTGGCCGGTACGGCGGACGCGCTGCGCGAGGCGGGCATCCTCGTCATGGGCCCAGGAGCCTCCGGCGCGCGCCTCGAGGGCAGCAAGGCCTTCTCCAAGCAGTTCATGAAGAGACACGGCGTACCCACCTCCGACTTCGACCTCTGCACCAACCTCGAGGAATGCAAGGCCGCGCTCGCAAAACGCAGCGCGCCCTTCGTCGTCAAGGCCGACGGCCTCGCTGCCGGCAAAGGCGCCTTCCTCCCGGAAAGCTACGATGAGGCCGTCGCGACCTGCCGCATGATGCTCGAGGAGCAAAAGCTGGGCACCGCGGGCAACCTCATCGTCGTCGAGGATTACGTTCAGGGCATGGAGATGACCGTGCTCGCCATCACCGACGGCGAGACGGTGCGCATCCTGCCTTCGAGCCAGGACCACAAACGGGCGCTCGACGGAGACAAGGGGAACAATACCGGCGGCATGGGGGCCTACTCGCCCGTGCCCTGGGTCGACGACGCCTTCATGAAGAAGGTCACAGACGAGGTCCTCACCCCGACGGTCGACGGCCTCAAGGCGGAAAAGATTCCCTTCTGCGGCGTGATATACGCGGGAATCATGATCAAGCCCGACGGTTCGCTCTCCGTCCTCGAATATAACGTGCGCCTCGGCGACCCCGAGACGCAGGTGGTGCTGCCCGCCTTCGGCGGCGACTTTGGCGAGGTGATCCTCGCCTGCGCCAAAGGCGAGCTGGCCGATATACCCTGGCCCGGCGCGAAGCTGGTCGCCCTCGGCGTCGTCATGGCCTCCGGCGGTTATCCCGACACCTTTGAAAAGGGCTGCCCCATCAGCGGCGCCGACGAAGAAATTGAAAACACCTTCGTCTATCACGCCGGTACGAAGCTCAACGACAGGGGCGAGCTGGTCACGAACGGCGGCCGCGTCCTCACCGTCGTCGGCCTCGCGGACGATCTGCCCACGGCGCGCGAACGCGCCTACAGCAGGGTGAAAAAGATCAGCTTTGAAAAGGCCCACTACCGGAACGACATCGGCGACAAATCGCTGAAGAGATAATAAATTCGCTTACGAAAAGAGGAAATAAAATGGCACCGAAAATCGGCATCATCATGGGCTCCGCCTCGGACATTCCCGTCGTGGAAAAGGGAACGCCAGTCCTTGAGGAGCTCGGCATAGAATTTGAAGTGGCGATCGCCTCGGCGCACCGCACGCCCGCGGACGTCGAGAACTACGCGAAGGGCGCGCGCAAGCGCGGCATCAAGGCGCTTGTCGCCGTCGCCGGACTCTCCGCGGCGCTCCCCGGAGTGGTGGCCGCCGCGACCACGCTGCCCGTCATCGGCGTTCCCGTCAAGGGCGGCGCGATGGACGGACTTGACGCGCTGCTCTCGATCGCGCAGATGCCCCCCGGCGTCCCCGCCGCCTCCGTCGGCCTCAACGGCGCGAAAAACGCCTGCCTGCTGGCGGCGCGCATCGTCGCGGCGACCGACGACGAACTGACGGCAAAGCTCGAAGCCTACGCGGAAAAAGAGGCCAGCAAGGTGCGCGAGAGCCGCAAGAAGCTCGAAAACCTCCCCGCCGCCCCCGCGGACGCCTATTAAAAAATCATTCGCGATAACAGAAGAGGAGCCCTGAAAAATCCGGGGCTCCTCGCTTTGTGTACGGATAATTTATTTAGCAGGTCTTTCCATCGGCGGCAGTTGTCGCAAATTTTGCGACAACTGAATCATCCAACTTTTCCTCGGTGCGGGATTCCGCAATCATAATAGCCACCGGCTGCTTCACGCCAACAACACGCATTTTTTGCGTGTTGTTCTCCAAAGACAACTCATCATCGGCAAAGACATTGTTGATATGTTTGCGAATCGTCTTCTCATCCTTATCAAACAATAACGCCATTTGATTTGCCGTCAGCCAAACCGTATCACGTTCGGGAGATACGGGAACCTCAAGCGTAACATCTTTATCAGTGAAGAGGGCGATCTTGCTTTCCACCGGCATCATCCGCCTTTCAGGGAAATACGGCCCTTTGCCTATCCCTTTAATCCCCGGCACTCATATACGAAGGCCGGGGGGATGTTCATCATCACAAATCGAATTTTGACCTCTTTGAATATCCGCTCAAAGGCGCTCTTCATATGGAGGGAATATTGAAAAGCGACAAACATGCCGTCCTCGGCGAGGGTGCGGGAGATACCGTCGAGCACGGCGGCGGTGACTTCCTGCGGCAGAACCGCGTAAGGCAGGCCGGAGACTATCAGATCGACCTTGCGAAGCCGCTCCTCTCTGAGTACATGCGGCAGCCGCCTCGCGTCGTCGTAGATATCGAGCCCCGTATCGCGTATCAGCTTCTGCCTGAGGTCGTCCTCTATCTCAAATACAAAGAGCCTGCTCTGCGGCAGCTTGTTTTTCATGATCGCCTTCGTCACAACGCCGGTACCGGCGCCAAACTCCGCGATACAGGCGATTTTGTCCCAGTCTACATTACAGAGCATGGAGGCGACAAGCTGCGGGGAGCTGGGAGTAATGCTGCCGATCATACGCGGCTCCGCGACAAATTTTTTTATAAAGAGCATCTTTTCCTTTATATTTTGATCGACCTGTGGCATATAACTCCTCCAGCAAAAGGTTTTACTCTGATAAACTATCAGTAATTCTTTATTTTGTACAGCCTTTTGCGGAAAATTAACTGGAAAAAATGCTCAGGTACTTATCGCCGCGGTCCGGCTGGACCGTGACGACGACATTGTCCCGCGGGAGGTCGGCCGCCACCTTCAGCGCCGCCCAGACGTTGGCTCCGGTGGAGATGCCGCTGAAAAGGCCCTCCTCGGCGGCCAGACGGCGCGCGGTCGACAGAGCATCTTCGTCGGTGACGGTCATGAACTCGTCGATCTCTGAGACGGCGAGGTTCGCGGGGACAAAGTTCGCGCCGATCCCCTGGATCTTATGCGGACCGGCCTTGCCCTTGGTGATCAGAGGGCTGGACGCCGGTTCCACGGCGATGACCTTCACCTCGGGAAACTCTTTGCGCAGGGCGCGGCCAACGCCTGTGACGGTGCCGCCGGTGCCGAAAGAGGCGACAAAGGCCGCCAGCTTCTTGCCGTCGGGCAGCTGGGCCAGGATCTCCGGCCCCGTGCTCTCCTCATGCGCGCGCGGGTTGCCTGGGTTGGAAAACTGGTCGAGCATCAGCGCGTTCGCATCCTCGGCCAGCATTCTTTTCGCCTCGTTTACCGCGCCCGCCATCCCCTCGGAGGCGGGGGTCAGCACAAGCTTCGCGCCAAAGGCGGCGAGCACCGCGCGGCGCTCCTGCGACATCGATTCCGGCATCGTCAGAACCACCGGCAGACCGAGCGCCCGTCCGAGCATCGCAAGCCCGATGCCTGTGTTGCCGCTCGTCGGCTCCACAATCACCGTCTTTTCCGTGAGCTGGCCATTTTTCTGCGCCTCTTTCAGCATACCCCAGGCGGCGCGGTCCTTGATCGAGCCTCCGGGGTTGCCGCCCTCAAGCTTTATCCAGGCCTGCGCGCCGCCGCCGTCCCTTTTGAGCCGGTAGAGCGGCGTACCGCCCACCAGCTCCATTATTTCCAGATCTTCAACGTTCTTCAAGTTCTCCCCGCCTATCCTTTATATGCCGTGCTGAATGCCTTTTCCACACCCTCTTCGGTGGGAACTCCCTCGGCGATCTTCTCGCTGCCGACAAAAAATGTGGGGACGTAGTAATAATCGTATTTGTCGGCAACTTCGGGCTCCTTCTTTTCGTCGATCATGACGAAGGGCACCTCTTTGTATTCCGGGTGCCTGGCAAGCAGCTCCGATATCATCTCCTCAGCCCGTTTGCAGTGCGGGCATCCCTCGAACATAAACATCTTCAGTTCCTTCATTGCTGCCACCATTCCTTTCGTTTTATCTATTGCCAATATTATATAACTTTTGCGCACGGCAGAGACGGAATATTACGCACCGTATATAGACATTCGCCGCGCCATTTAACAAGAAAAAAGAGGGAAGGATAAAAATCTTAATGTATATCAATAATACCGGCGTCACAATCAATAATGCCCCTCAGGGAAGATATAACGTAAAGAAGATGGAAATAATGGAAGGCTGTGTTCGTTGAAAACTTTACATACACCGTTCGCTGTTTATTTCAATACTTCACGCAGGATCGCGCATTGATCGTCGAATTTGCGAGGGGAACGTTCTTTCAATATATCGATATTGCGAAGCTTCCAGAGTATCGCGGGGAGCCTCGCAGCGTCTGGAACTTCAAAGAGGCTCCAATCGGGGGCACCTTCGGCGAACGATACCAGGAATTTCCGGTCGGCGTCGTCCAATAGGGCGGGAAGAGCCGCGAAGAGCATTTCCCTCGTCTTGACGTAATCCTCATAGGTAAAGGGCATAGCGCTCATTCCAACAAATTGGTTGTCAAACGCCTCCTTCATATCGTGCGCGTTGGGTGCGAGCAGCTCATGGAGTGGGCGATTATGGCTCAACAGGCAGATGATGAAACCAAGGACAATTCGCCTGTCGAAGCCATTTCCCGAACCCGATAGAAACGGAGCCAAATCGAACAAATCGCGGGGGTGTTGGCGGTCGAGCGCAGCGCAGATTTTTCCGCCGTATAACTCCTCTCTCGATATCACCGGCATCTCCGTGTACTGGCCGAGAATTTCTTCGGCGTCTGGGTGCACGGGCATCGTGCGTATGGGAAAGACGTGGCCGCGCATCGTAGTGTTCACCTCGATTTTGACAATGGCTTCAGGCGTCCGGCAAAGCAGCTTATATTCCAGCGACTCCACGCCAAGATTGACAAACTTTATCCCGTGGATACGCTTTGATAAGTCCTGCCTGATCGATGTCAGATGTTTGACAATAGAGCCAAGGGCTTCGGCGCGTTCGCTGAAATGCGGGTAACAGAGGTCGATATCGACTGACAGGCGCGGCAGTCCGCGCTCGAAAAGATTGATGGCAGTTCCGCCTTTGAGCGCAAACGCACCATTTCGCGCAATCGCCGGAAGAATCCGCACAACAAGGTGAAGCTGCTCCATGTAAGATTGAGCGAAACAGTTCATTGCCATAACCGATTCAGTTCCTGGGGTATCACCAGACCGTATCTTTCGAGATAAACGCCATTCTTGCCCAAACTGCGCACCCCCTTGCCAAGGGATATTTTATCCCGGTCGAGCCGCTGTGCCCACGAATGACCAGCGCGATCCGCAAATAGCAAAAACGTCCGCTTGACGCGTATGGAATTACAGCCCGACAGAAGCTCCTGCAGCAGCTGGGGACGCAGCGTGTCGAGATTTTCTGTCAGCTGGTACGCCTCGCTATAGCTTATCGTCTGCGGTGCGAGGTGCAATGTTTCAAGTATCGCCCTCTCCGGGCTGGAGCAGCGAATGGAGATGGTCTTGTGAGGTATATCCGTGATACCGGCACGATCGTCCGTCAGAAACGACGTATGGCAGAGACAAAACTTCGTAAGTCCGGCCGCATCCGCTGTCCACGCCGGAAGGATACGCGTTTGACCGGAAAATATAAAGACGCGCTCCCCTTCTCCCCGCAGAAACTGCGCATATCCTTGAAGCGCGAGCGCCGTCCTCGCCCCTATATGGACCGGCATATTGATCTGCGATTGAAGAGCATAAAGAATACCCTGCCAATCGAGCATGTCGCCAGGCCAGATATAAGCGCCGCGCCCGATCCGCTCAAGCCACCCGCTTCGCCGATAATACTGCTGCAAGTTCGGCGATATGCCCGACCTCGTCAGATACGATGCAAGTAAAGGAACTCCTGATATCCGTATGCCAACCAATGATTTTAATTTTTGCTCTTTATTGTTAACCATGCTACTATTATAACGCAAATTTTAAAATAAGAATATCCCCTGCTGAAAAAGAAAAGGCCTTCGACGCGACGCGTATCCCGACGAAAGCCGCTGCCGTCGTCGTCATTCACGCCACGCAAGAGGGGCATACAGACCATTTTCGAGATGTAATGACGCCTTTCGAGCTGTGGGCGCATCTTTGGTTTTGTCCATAACAACGGTTCACCTCATCCGATAGTATTTCTCGGGGACCTTTATCTTGTCCATTCCGAGAGGTCCTCTGCCAAAGACGTAGGTATCCTGGTAGATGAGCAGGAAGTTTTTCATCTTCACTCCAGTGGCGGCGTCGGTATAGGCGCTGCTGTTCCAGGTCATCCCGGGAGAAAAAACCGCGAAGGCCTTCATCACATCGGCCTGGCGGTTCAGCTTCGCCCTCTTCTCCACTACGCGTTTGCCAATTTCGCCGAGGGCGGCGGTGATGCAGTAGCCAGAGGGATAGGCCCAGGTGGCGAGGCGCCCCTTGCCGCCTTTAGCGACGACGGCCTTCTCTATCTTGGCAAGGATCGCCTTCCAGTCGCCTTTCTCCTTGCTTAGGTCGATGCCCAGCGCGCCCGCGTAGCCCTGCAGCGGCGAATCGGTCTGCACATAGTAACCGCCGAGCTCCGTTATCTTCTTCAGCAGCGGCTCGACCTGCGCGTCGTTGGTGCTGAAGAAGGCGGTGTTTTTTCCATATTTCCTGAGCCAGGCGGCGGTCTTTTCCAGAACGTACTGCTGCGCTCCGGCAACGCCGACGTCGCTCGTCGGGTCGGGGGCCGTCTCAAAGACAAAGCGCAGGCCGAGGTCTTTACAGGCCGCCTCCATTATCTTGCGGCGGCGCGAGAGCAGCTCGTAGCTCATATGGCGCGGGAAGGATATGTGCACGTAGGTCTTGGCGCCGAGCTTTTTAGCCGCCGCGGGCATGATGTAGCCCATCGCGAGGTTGTCGGAGTTCACGACCAGGTCCGCGACCTCGCCGATAACGTTCGGGTCCTCCTGCGGCTGCCCCGTGAGACAAAGGATGTCGCCGCGCTTCTCCTTTATCCGGCGAAAGGCCTCGGCCGTACCGGGAACGCCCTCCATAACCGCCACGACCCTCATCTTTGGGTCGTCCGCGAGTCCGGCTATCTGGCTGATGACGGTCTCCATCTCCGCGCCGAAGTTGTCCGGGTAGGTGACATGCTTTATCATGCCGCCCTTGGAGGCGTCGCCGTACATCGAGATGAGCTTTTCCGCACCGCGGACATTATCCTCTCCCTGCGAGACCGTTCCCGTAACGACGCCGATATGAAACGGCGCGGCGGCGGATGCGGGGAGGGCGTAAAGCAGAAACAGCGCCGCTAAAACAATCAATTTCCTCATCATTCAAACCTCCATATCTCTTTAGTCCTCATAGTCTAAACGGCCAGGATCTTCGTTATCGCCGCCTCGATATTCTCCGCGGTGGCTTCGGCGTCGCCCGTGAGGCGGCCGCATATTTCAGTGCCTCCGCTCATAAAGATGATTGTCGGAACGCCGCGCAGAGCCAGCGTCTTCATTATCTCCCGGTTCTCCGCCCTGTTCATCTTGAGAAATATGATACGGTCCCCGTATCTTTCGCCCAGCGCCGCGAATTTAGGCGCGAGCGCCAGACAGGGAGGTCAGCCCGGGTCCCATATATCAAGTATCACCGGCTTCACGGCGGAGGCATTGCGGACCTCCGGCTCAAAGTCCGCCGCGTTGATGGACTTCAATCAGATCACTCTTCTCTCGATAGTCATTGTCTCTGACGATATTATAGCGCCCGTCCCCCTACTCTGAAAGCGGTGAGGGCAAAATCGCAGTCGGACCTCACCGCCAGTCTTGGGGCTTGAATATATCTTCTGCGCCTTGCGCCGCCTTCGCCATGTCTTAGTAATTCAATATTTTTGAATTAACAATTCAAATCGTTCAATTTGATTCCTGTTATCAACACTGTTAGTATAGAAGGGCCGGGTGCGCATGACGCCGTTGGATGCTAAAAAATAAAAATACCGGTCTTATCAGGAGGAGCCAGCATGGATAAAAAACTTTTAACTTCAAAGATCAAACGCCGCGCGCTGGAACTTGGTTTCGCAAAGGTGGGAATAACGACAGCCGACGACTTTCCAGAATACGAGGCCGAGCTTCATGACCGCCCTGGATATCGTCCATGGATCAATCCAGACCGCAGCGAAGACCCGGAGAGATCCTATCTCATCGAAGGAGTACGTCCGCGCGGCATCATGCCCGGAGCTAAATCCATTGTATGCGCCGTTTACGACTATTCAAGGTTAGCCTATCCGGAGGAGCTGACGGCAAGTGTCGCCCGCGCCTATCTCAGCCGCGCCTATGTCCCCCTGCCGGACTCCATCTGCGGGCTGCGCGCGCGAGCGCTGCACGACTATCTCACCTCGCTGGGATGCCGCGTGTACGACGGCGACAAAGAGCTGCCGCAGCGGCTCTGCTGCGCGCGGGCCGGCGTCACCACCTACGGGCGCAACAACTTCGCCTACGCCGAGGACTGCGGTTCTTTTGTAATCCTCTACACATACCTGACCGAGGCCGAGCTGGAATACGACGCCCCTACCGTAAGGTGCGACTGTCCGTCTGGCTGCCGTAAGTGTGTGGAGGCCTGCCCTACCGGCGCGCTCTACGCGCCAGGCAAGCTGGCCCCTCAGAGGTGCCTGCTCTACAGCCACATGCGGGACAGCGCCGTGCCCGCCGACATCATGGAGGCAAACGGCACCCTCATCCATGGCTGCGACCGCTGCCAGACCGCCTGCCCGCGCAACATACCGGTCATGAGGGGGGCGGCGGAGAAAGACCCGTTTTTGGAGCTGCTGAAAAGGGAGTTCGACCTTGAAAAGATATTGTTCATGGACGACGCCTACTACGAAAGGGTCGTAAGGCCGATAATGTATAACTATATCCGCAAACCCGAGGTCTTTCGCCGCAACGCCGCCATCGCCATCGGCAACACGAACGACGCCGGTTATATACCGGCGCTGAAGACCGCGATAGAGCGCGGTGAACCGATAGTCCGCGAAGCCGCCGCCTGGGCGCTTGAAAGGATCGGCGGCGGGCCGCGCTGAAAGACCGATAATAAAATTTCCCTGAACGCCCCACGCATGAGAGCCGTTTTATTTCGGTCTCTTGCCTGAATCAAGGCCGCCGCTGCGTTATTTTACGTTAACTGAAACTTTGGTTTGACGTTATTATAACGCGGCGGCTTGTGTACTTGAGCGACGGAGGATAAAATTATCTGGGCGTTAGGCCACTCTAAGGAGGCAGTTTAATTATGAAATATAAAATAGACGCGGCGGACAGAGGCCTTTTTTACAGCAGGAACGATCCTAAGGACCGCCGCTTGGGCGAGCTCATCACCCGCGAAAAGATAGAGGACGTAACGGAGGGGACTGTCGCAATCATCGGCGTCCCCGAAGACCGCGGCATAACGGCGAACAAGGGACGCGCTGGGGCGGCCGGAGGGCCGGACGATATCAGGCGGCGGCTCTACCGTCTGACGCCGGGTTTCAGCGGCGACTTTCACCGCCTGCGGATCGTCGACGTCGGCAACGTCAGCACGAAAGAGCTGACGCTCGCGGAGGTCCACGCGGCGGAGACCGAGGCGGTCGCGGAGATCGTCGCGCGCGGCGGCCTGCCGATAGTTCTGGGCGGCGGCCACGACCTCACATATCCCGGAGTGGCGGGGCTCGTAAAGGGCGCGAAGATCGGACGCGACGGCATGGGGCTGATAAACGTCGACGCCCACCTTGACGTGCGCAGCGACGAAAATGGCATCAACAGCGGCACCTCATTTTACCGCGCGCTGACACAGCTGCCGGACAGGGCGCTCTGCGGCGAGGCCTTCGTAGAATTCGGCATCCAGGAGCAGTATAACTCGCCCTATTACTACAACTGGGTGCTTGAGCAGGGCGGCCATGTGATAACCCTGCGCGAGGTCTCGGAGAGGGTGATGGAATTTTTCCTCCAGGCGCTGAACGCCGCCGGGAAAAATAACCGGGCGATCGCCGTATCTCTCGACATCGACGCGGTGCGCAGCACCGAGGCTCCCGGAGCCTCGGCGAGCAACCCCAGCGGCCTCAAGGCCCCGGAGCTGGATAAGATCGCCTATCTCGCCGGGCGCAGCGTTAAGGTAAAGTACCTCGACATTATGGAGGTCTCGCCGCTTCTCGACGAAGACCACCGCACGGCGGCGCTGGCCGCCTCGGCGCTCTTCTCCTTTTTCCGGGGACTCTGCGAGAGGTAATAAAGAATTACCGTTAAATGAGCGCGGCGGCCTCAAGATAGGCGGCCGCCGCCTTCATATCGAGAAGATAGCCGCCCTCCGCGGACGGGGAGGCGACAGAGACTCCAAACCAGTGGGGAACGGGCGCGGAATATGCCGTCTCTATCGCGGGCGGCGCGGGCAAATTTCCAAGATAACGCGGCGCGGCGGCGAGCGCCTCCGTGAACTTCCCGGAGGGATATCCTTCGCCCCTACGCCAGAAGGTAAGCCCGCCGAAGGATTTCCAGCGGTTTATCAGCCCCAGCTCCATAAAGGCCGGTTCCCCGGCAAAGAGGCGCAGCCCCAGCCTTCGTTCCGTTTCGGCCAGGAGGCCGCCGACGGATACCGGCCGCCACGCAGGAAAGAACTTCGCCGCATCAGCGATCAGTGACCTGATTTCATCCGAAATTTCCAGCCGCATACCGATAAAGGCCGAAAGACGGCCGCCGTCATACGGCATACCGAAGAAGGCCTCAAAGCCCAGCCGCCCGCCGCGAAGAGAGTCCAGCCACGCCGAAAGTTCCGTCATTAAGCCGCCGGGCTCGACGACGACGGCCTCCTCCCAGCGTGATTCCGGCGCGAACTGGAGTTTTTCTATGCGGCAGAGGCCGACCTCCGGCGGCAGCAATCAGCTCTCCTGCCAGACGGCGGCGCTCACGGCGGGAACCGCCGCGTCGGAGCCCAGCGTCAGCGAGATCTCCTCGCCGGGCGCGGGAAGATACGTGATGAGAATAAAGTCTCCCCGCTCGAGCGTCACCCGCGCGAAACGGCCATCCTTTTCCACCTCGGCGGCGACGCCGTCCGCGATCGCGTATAGGCCGTACCAGCAGCGCAGCTCCTGTGGCATGGGCAGTTTTATCTTTTTATTAGCGGCGACAGATTCCATCTTTCCGCCGTAACCTTTGACCGTCATAAGATTGAAGTCAACACACCTGCCGGAAGATTTCGTCTTCCATTCGCCCTCGAATTCCTCCGTATCGGCGAGCGGTATCATCACGCGGCTGCCGATCCCCTCGTGCGTAAGCTCGATGCCGCCCTCAAGCAGCATCAGGTGCCGGTGTATCCCGGGAAGCGGCGTAAATACCGATTCCTCATCCTCAACGACCGCCGAGCTGATGCGCCAGTCAAATTTTCTCGCGCCGTAATCCGCTCCCTCGGGCCATATCGCCAGCTGGGTTGTGATTCCGCCGCTCCACCGTTTATGTTCCAGCTCGTCTTTACGTACTACCAGAATACCCGCCTGTACCAATTCAACGCCCCCCTCAAGTCTTCGATATGTTCCTCGCTGAACACCCTTATTCCATGCGCGGCAAGCAGCCGCGCCGTGACGCCCGCGCCGTGTACCTGCCTGCCGGTAAAACTGCCGTCGTATATCATATTCGAGCCGCAGGAGGGGCTGCGCTCTTTGAGCAGGGCGAAATCACAGCCGAGGAGCTTCGCCGCGCGCAGCGCCTCCTGCGCTCCCCTCTCAAAGGCCTCAGTATTGTCCCGCCCGTCAGACTCGACCACGCGCCCGTTCAGTATCTCGTTGGGCGCACGCGGCGTCGGCAGCCCGCCGAGCTGTTCGGGACAGACCGGTACCAGCCAGCACTCTTCCAGCAAAGCAACGACGCGCCCATCCTCGCAGCCGCCGCCGCAATAGCGGCAGTTCATCCCCAGAAGGCAGGCACTCACAAGCAGCCGCACAGATTTATCTCCCATCGGTCGTCCGCTCCTTCATAATATATTTTCTAAAAGAATATCACAAAACCGCTTTTTAAGCGCTTATACGTTACCCTTTCAACCATTATGTTATACTGTATATCACAAAATAAGGGCGGTTTATCACCGCCGTGGGTCCGTTAAAAAACAGGGAGGTTCAAGTTATGTTATTTACAGGTAATTTTTCAAAAGATGATCTCGCTAAGAGTAAAAAGAGGTTCTATTGGGTCGGCGGTATCATGCTCGTCATCGGTTTTCTCTCGCTCGCGATGCCGATGCTCGCCTCTTTCGCGATAGAGACGATGGTGGGCTTCTTCCTGCTGGCGGTCGGCTTCGGCAACGCCTTCGGCGCCTACTCGGCCCTCCGTATCGGAGACAGCCCCTGGCAGCAGGCATTTATGGCCTTTATCTCTATCGCCGCGGGCGTCATCTTCCTCATCCATCCGGTCGCGGGGGTGATGACCCTCAGCATACTGCTCGCGGCCTATTTCCTGATAGACGGGGTGACGAAGATCGTCGAATACTTCCGCGTAAAGTCTATCGGCGGTTCGTTGTGGATCATGCTTTCCGGCATTCTCGGAATCATCCTCGCCTTCATGATGTGGCAGAACGTTTTCACAGGCGCGGCGGTGATCGGGATCATCCTCGGCATAAACCTGATCTTCAGCGGCATGAGTCTTATCATGCTTGGCCGCGGCTGCTCCGACATGTCAAAGAAGATGTAATCCAAAAGACCTTTTACAGATAGGTTACAGACAGAGGAGAGCTTCGCCGGACGGCAAAGCTCTCCTTTTTTTATCGCTCTATGGATCACCGCACCTTTGACTGGGACGATATTCGGATGATGTGATTCGGCGAGACGCCGATGACGCGCTTGTCCTTTTTCAGCCGTTCGATAATCTCCGCCGTTTCCAGCGAAGACTTAAAATGTGCCGTGCCGCTCAGTGAGTCCTCGTAAATCGGAGAAACGTAGACCACCTCGGCTCCGGCGGCCTTCGCTATCTCGCCGCAGAGCGCGGCAAATAAGACGTTCCTATCGCTGGAGGCGCGTACCTCATCCGGAAGGCGCACAAGCACCAGAGCGTCTCCCTTGACGGCTGTGGCCCCTTTTTCGGTACCCTTCTGAATCTGCGGCGCGCAGGCGCAGGCAGCGGAGGCCGCGCCGAGCAGCAGCGCCGACATTATAATCAGCGACATCATCTTCGGCAAACCGTTCACCATCCTTTATTTCCTTCCCGCGCGGCGGATAAATGGCAGCAGAGCCGCGCCAATCAGAGCCAACGCTCCAAAGCCGGCGGCGCAGCCGCCACCGCTGGAACCGCCGCTTGACGGCTGTCCGTAGTTATAGGCGCCGAGGACGTTCAGCATACCATATTTTGAATACCCCTCCGCAAGCAGACCGTGCTCCGCGCCGTTCAGCAGCATCGACCTGATCTCCGCCGCGCTCTTATCGGGATATAACGAACAGAGCAGCGCCGCCGCGCCCGCCACATACGGCGAGGCCATCGAGGTGCCGCTGATGGAGACATAACCGCTGGGATCGAAGGTGTCTACATCGCTGCTTGGATTGACGATCCAGCTCCTGCGGCAGGTGCTCAGTATATTGTCGCCGGGAGCGAATATGTCCACCCACTTGCCGGAGGAGCTGTAGTTTGAGTAAACGGCGCATCCGTCGCCGCTCGTAGAGGCCCCGACGGAGATCATGTTTTCCACTTTGAAACAGGCCGGGTAAGAGAGTTTTCCCCGGTAATCAAAGTCTTTGGTATCCTGCGGATCGTCGATATTCTGCCCCTCGTTGCCCGCCGCCGCGCAGATGATTATCCCCGCGTCGCTCAGCTGCTTTACCTTTGCCCCGTAGGGGGAGAGCTCCTCTTCCTCCGGCCCCGCCCACATGCCGATCGACATGTTTGCGACGCGGATGTTCGCGCCCGCCCTCTTCGCGGCGACGATGAAGTCGATAGCCCGCATCTGGTCGCTGACCAGCGCCGTCACCCCATAATTATCATCCCCATCGCGATACATGGAAAACACGTTGGCGGCCATCAGCTTAACATGCCAGTTGGTGCCGGCGACGCCGATACCGTTGCCGCCGACGGCGCCGACGATCCCCGCGACATGCGTGCCGTGGCCGTTAACGTCGCCGACGATGCGCATTCTGCCAACGTCGCCGCAGTCTATGTCCGCGGAGGCGGCTCCCTCCGTGCCGCCGGGGCCGACGGGGACCGCAGGGAAGAAGCCGTCGTCATGGATCAGCCCCTCTTTATCTGCATATAGGCCTCTGCTGTGGCACCAGACCCCGTGGCTGCCTTTAAATTCACCGACATCCAGCGAAACGCCGTTATTTTTTATACCGTTCAGCAGTTTCTCATCGAAGACGAACATATTGTCTTTAAGGTCCTCATGGTCGTAGATGACGCCTGTGTCAAAGACGACGGCGACGACCTCTTGGGAACCGACCCCATGCTCCCACACCTCGGGCAGTTTTATCCTTTCAGAACCCCACTGCTCTTTCCACATCGGGTCGTTGGGTTTTACGGAGCTGACGGGCATCATATAATTCGGCATCGCCGAGACGACGTTGGGATTTTCCTTCAGCCTTGCGATCAGCTGCGCCGTCGTCTCCCCTGCCGCGCCCCTGAAATGGGCCAAGGCAAGCAGCTCCGATCCTGAGGAGGATGCCCTCTTTGCGGATGCGGCGGCCTGTACCTCTCCGGCGGCTATCGGGCTGAATACCTGGATAAGCTCGGCTCCGGACTCCACGGCGGCCGATGAGGCAGACGCCGCGGCGGAGTTTTTTGCCGACATGACGCCCGCGGCCACGTTTCCGGCTGGCGCCATCTTTATCGCCGCGATCGCCTCTCCCTCGACATACCGCGGACCGGCGTATGAGGGCAACGCGGCGAGCAGGCAAAAGAGAGTTAAAATCAATATCTTTTTCAATGAGACATCCCCTTTTTAATAATTTTAAACAGCTTAATTAAATTACATATCTAAGCCTATTTATTATACACACAGCAAAGCCTGCCGGCATCAGCGGTCCACACAAAAAATGGACGGCCCCACAGGACCGCCCAAAGAAAAAACTACGCCGTTATCTATTATGCTTCGTTTTTGTCAGGGCGGTCGTCATCCATTTTTTTCACATACTTATTTAGCATCATGACCAGGATATCCAGATCGATAGGTTTGGCGATATGGCCGTTCATGCCGGCCGCAAGCGCGGCGGAGACGTCTTCGCTGAAGGCGTTGGCGGTCATCGCGATTATCGGCATCGTCTTCGCCTCCGGGTGCATTGAGCCCCTTATCGTCTTCGCGGCGCTGTAGCCATCCATCACCGGCATCTGGATATCCATGAAGATGGCGTCGTAGGTGCCGCTCTTTTCGGCCATGAAAGATTCCACGCACCTCTGGCCGTCTCCGGCGCAGTCCACCGTGACGCCGATAAGTTTGAACATCTCTACGGCGATTTCGCAGTTGAGTTCGTTATCCTCGGCAAGCAGTATGTGCACGCCGTCAAATTTCTGCCGCCCAGCCGCCGTGCTCTCATCAATCTTTCCGTGCCGGTGCCCGCGGACAGCCATCAGGGTGTTATACATGGAAGACTGAAAGAATGGCTTGGCTAAGAAGGCGTCCGCTCCAGCCTCTCTGGCCTCCTGCTCTATGCAGCTCCAGTCATAGGCGGTTATTATAATTATGAGGGTATCGGGCCCGACGATCCGCCTGATATTTCTTGTAGTTTCGATACCGTCCATTTCTGGCATCTGCCAATCTATAAAACAGACGTCGAAATCCTCTCCCGTCTCATGTGCAGACCGAACCGTCTTTACGGCATCTTCCCCGCTCTGCACCCACTTAGCGGCAATTTTCATCCGTTCCAGAAGTATCTTCGCGTGTTCACATGTATTCAGGTCATCATCCACAATGAGGACGTTTAGCGATTCGACGGATGCTGGCGGCCTTAACAGAGATGAGCAGCCGCCGGGCAGCGCCAGCGGAAGTTCGACGGTAAAGGAGGTGCCCTTGCCGATCTCGCTCCTGACCTGAATCGTGCCGTCCATCAGCGAGACGAGGTTTTTCGTGATCGACATACCCAGCCCCGTGCCGCCATATTTTTGCGATATCGTACTGTCGGCCTGTTCAAAGGGCAGGTAGAGCCTCTTCAAAAATTCCTCGCTCATCCCGATCCCCGTATCGCTGACGGTAAAATCCATGCGCACGCCGCCGTTTTTCTGCGGTATCTGTTTTATGTCAAGGCTGATGCGGCCGCCGCTGGGGGTAAATTTTACGGCGTTGGAAAGCAGGTTCAGCAATATCTGATTGAGCCTCATGCAGTCGCCGACGACCATCTCTTCATCGACGCCATTCAGCCGCACCTCAAAGCCGATACCTTTGTCGCGCGCCTGCTGGCATATTATAGAGGAGACAGAGTCCGTAAGCTGCCGCAGTTCAAATGGCTCCTTAGTTATCGTCAGCTTGCCGTCCTCAATCTTTGAGATATCCAGCACATCGTTGATAAGCGACAAAAGATGCTTCGACGAAAAGCCGATCTTCCTGAGACAATCCTCCACGCGGTCACGTTCCGAGATATGCGCCGCGGCGATCGTCGCCATACCGATTATCGCGTTCATCGGCGTACGGATCTCATGGCTCATCCGTGAAAGGAAATCACGCTTCGCCGCGTTGGCCCGCTGCGCGCCGACAAGAGCGTCCCTCAGCGTCTGCTGCGCCGCTCTCTCCCTCGTCTCATCGGAGATGACGGCGACGTAGCGCGAGACCCCGTCGTTTCCCATGGTAGGAAGCACCTTAATGTTTATATATCTTTTCTGCATGGAATCCCGCCCGCCGAGAATGAAGTCATGCTCCGCCGCCTTCGTCAGAGTCCCCTCCCTGATCTCACGCAGAAGAGACTCCAATTCATCGTCTTTCGTACCATCGTCCGCGCCGGACATAGAAAAGAAGGCGCCTCCGGTGACTGAGAGGGCCTCCGAAGGAAAACCCAGCACCCGCTCACAGTTTTCGCTGACATACTCCATCTTATCCCTCTCGCAGATGAGAAAGACGTCGTCCACGCTCAGAGAGATCAGATCAAATAGCCTCTGCCTGTAGGCCACCTCCATGCCGCGTTTCCGCTGAAGCCGGTAGCTGAAAAATGAAAAACACACCAATATCAGGATAAGCAAAGCAAGCATCAGCGTCGCCGCGTTGAAGGTAACCGTCGACTCATGCTCCAGCCGTCTCACATTATTGTCGGCAAAGGCCAGAATAGTGTCGAGATCCTTAAAGACCTCATCATACAGAAAATCTATGTTCTCTTCTAGGTACCTTACTGTATCACCGTCGTTATGATCAAGGGCAAAATCTACTGTCTTCAAACGCGCCGCAACCAACTTTTCATAGTCGGAGGCGAGTTTTTTTGTGTCCGCTTTAGCTCCGAGGTAACGCTCGGCAATCACCTGCACCTGCCTGCGGCTTATCTCAGCATTTGAGAGCAGGTAGCGCTCGGCGTCGTCCCTGCTCTTAAACCTTTCGGTCAGCAGCTTCTTTGAGTAATTCTGTACCCCTGAGAGACGGGAGAGCATATCTTTCGCGGTATTGGAAACCACGTAGGAATGTTTATAGATGATGGTCGTCCGCTCTTTGATGCCGTACATCGAAGAGACGCTTACCGCGACAAGAACGACCGACAGCAGACATATCACACTCATCCATATGCCTGTGCGGCCAGCCATATTACTGCCCAATTTCATAAGAAGCCCTCTTTCCCGAAAAATACGGAAACTTAAATATAGATATTCCAGACAATCTCCGCCAATTGCAGCATGCTTCAACGGTACGGGCTAAGTTCATCTTGGGACATCAAAGGAACAACCTTGTTCATGTATATATATGTTATAAATATACCAAAAAATTATAGAAAAGCAACAATTTATGTAGAATTTACGAATAAAAAATAATATCATTATGATGTAGATACGAAGACGGGAGGCTGGCCTTCGATGCAAAGCCGAGGCTATCTTATTTATGAATACTTCAAGTCAAGGATAACCTTTGGCTGCTATAACCTATATGAATCTTTGCCTTCGGCAGGTACTACCGGACGGCAGTTTGCCTGCTCGCCGCAGACCGTCCGTAAAGCGCTTCTGAAAATACGCAACGAAGGCTATATTTCGCTCTCTCCCGGACGCAGGGCAAAGGTAATCTATGACGCCGGTCATAAGAAAAACCCACTCTTGAAGGATTATCTCCTCGCGAGAAAGGCGGGATTTTCAGACCTTTACGGCTCCGTTGAGTTTATCTGGCAGAGGTTTATGAACGCCGGGATCAGGATGATGGGCAAAGACGATATCGTCTTTTTAGAGGACTGCGTATCAAGAAAAGAGGCTGACCCATTATGGCTGCTCACCGTCTCCTTCTGGACGATACTCCGTCCGATAAAAAACGACCTGCTCCTCAACCTGTTCTGGGACACTGTACGCTATATACGTTTTCCATATCTCTGGGGCAGCGGGTCCAGGGTGACGTCTGACTCAGATTTTCTCAGAGCCGGCCTCTTGCGGATAATCTCCTGCATAAAGAGCGGAGATACCCGTAACATAGCGGTAATATTTTATGAATGCTACAGCCGGATCATTTTAGCTTCAAACGCAGAGGCGTATTCACTTGGCGAAGCCGCCGGTCTGCCGCCGCAGATCCCCTTTCAGTGGGAGATCTGGCGGATCAGAACACAGAAATGTTATACCGCCGCCGCCAGTCTGATACAAAAAATCAACGAGGGGATATATCCGGAGGGCTCCTTCCTGCCCTCCGCGTCGGCGCTGGCGCAAAATTACGGCGTATCGGTGATGACGATGCGCCGCACGATAAGGCTGCTTAACGAGATCTCCGTCACCAAAACTTATAACGGCAGGGGGACGCAGGTCTCAGCAATGAATGAAGAGCCGCTGAAAGGGGAAAAGTTATCTCCCGAAATAATGCGTAACATGTCGCTCTCTTTGCAGGGGCTGCATCTCGTCTGCCTGACATGCGGTGAAGTGATGCGCGATACCCTGGCAAACGCAGAACCCGCCGACAGGTACGCCTTTATACAAAGGCTGGAGGGGTTATTGGAGAACAAAAGACCCTCCAACATCCTCCCTGCATGTCTAAATTTCATCAGCGAAAAAAGCCGCCTCGCGTATGTCAGGACGGTCTACGCCAATTTATATGAATTGTCCGCCTGGACCTTCCCGCTGCTCTCACATTCGCATGACCTAGGAGGCGGAGAGAGGTCAAAATACCTCTCAAAAGAGAGCCTCAACCTGCTGCGGAGCGGAAGATTCGGTGAATTCGCCGACATCTTCCATAAAAAATTATCTCAGGACTTCCCCTGGCTGCAAAAACATCTCGCCCAGCTCGGAGTGAAAGACTCCCTCGAAATGTGCAGGATGTAAGCCCCCTCATCGTTCCGCCGCGGTTCTTGGTACGGCTCTTCACGCAGAGGCCTCTGGCTTTCTGCGGCTTCCGCCGTACTGTACCCGGCAGGCACGCTGCGGAGCTATAAACGATGCGGAGGTATAAGAGATAACCACTCCGCATCGTTTCCCTCTATTTCTATTTGCCCGTCATTCGATAATGCCGAGCTTCGCGATCGTCTCCATATCCTTGTCGCCGCGCCCGGAAAGGTTCACGATCACGATATCGCCGGGCTTCATCTCCTTCGCCGTCCTCATCGCGCCGGCAAGGGCGTGAGAGCTCTCCAGCGCGGGGATGATCCCCTCAGTGCGGCAGAGCAGTTTGAAGGCCTCGAGCGCCTCTTCGTCGCCGGCGCAGATATACTCCCCGCGGCCGCTCACCTTGAGGTCGGCGTGCGCCGGCCCAACCGAGGGATAATCCAGCCCCGCCGCGATCGAATAGACCTCGGCGGGCTCGCCCGCTCCGTCGGTGAGCAGATAACTTCTGAACCCGTGGAGAACGCCGGGCTCACCCATCGTGAGGGTCGCCGCGTGGCCGCCGTACGTGAGGCCGCGTCCCGCGGGTTCCACTCCTATAAGGCGCACATCCTTATCGCCGATAAAGGCCGTGAAGGCGCCGATAGCGTTGCTGCCGCCGCCGACACAGGCGACGACGGCGTCCGGCAGGCGGCCTTCGCGCTCAAGCATCTGCGCGCGGGCCTCGTCGCCGATTATGCGCTGAAAATCCTGCACCATCGTCGGGTAAGGGTGGGGCCCGACCGCCGAGCCGATGAGATAAAAGAGCGAGGTGTCGGCGCAGAGCGCGGCAAGCGCGGCGTCTACCGCCTCCTTAAGCGTCTTTTGGCCATCCTCCACCGACACCACGTTCGCGCCGAGCGCCTTCATACGCAGCACATTCGGCGCCTGGCGCGCGATATCCACCGCTCCCATATAGATGTCGCATTCCATGCCCATAAGGGCGGCGACCGTCGCCGTGGCGACGCCGTGCATCCCCGCCCCCGTCTCCGCGATGAGCCTCTTCTTGCCCATACGTCTGGCAAGCAGCGCCTGTCCGATGCAGTTATTTATCTTATGCGCTCCCGTGTGATTCAAGTCCTCGCGTTTGAGAAAGATACGCACGCCTCCCGTCTCTTTCGAGAGGTTGAGGCATTCGGTGAGCGCCGAGGGACGGCCGACATATTCCTTCAGCAGACGCAGGTACTCCTCTTTGAAGGTGCCGTCCGCGCGGCATCGCTCATATTCGCGCGCGATCTCCGCCATCACCGGCTCCAGCTCCCTGGGAATATAAGAGCCGCCGAAACTTCCATACATCGCGCCGTTGGGAAAACCCGCCATTATCTCTTCTCTCATGATAAAACTCCTCCTGATCTTCTCTTATCTGATTTCTCTTCTCTATAAAAAACGAAAGAGGCTCTCTTCCAACCTCTTTCGTTTTCTTCAAAAAACAAAAGAGACCCGGATGTCTCTCCAGGTCCCTCGAATTTACACGAAGCAACCGTGGAGCAGCTAAAAGCCGCGCCACCATCCCTTTATATTCGTATTTATGCTGTAAAAACGGCAAATGGGCATAAACATTCTCCTTAATCTCTCTGTCCTTCGTGAAGGGATGATATCACAGAAATATCAGCGGCGCAAGTCTGATATGGCATACGCGGGTCAAAAGCTAAATCGGCGTTTATAAGCACGATTTGCGTCATAAAACGGTGGTTCCGAATCCTCGCCGTATGCTAATACGGCTCCGGTATCGGAACCACCATTTTATTTAGCAACTCGCACTTCTAAACGCCGATTTCCTTCGGGTGGGAAAACAGATAAATTGCTGTTTAGCTTTTACCCTATCGATGATAAACGGAAGTTTTTTCTTAAAGCCTTCCTCTATGAGGAAGGTGGATCGCCGCCGCTTTTGCGGCGAGACGGAAGGAGTGTTGCTCTGTATGGCGCGGTTCCCGCGCCATACAGAGCCCGCGGCAAAGGCCACGGGAGAACCTAAGGTCAACTCTCCCTCACCCCGCTTCGCGGGGAGCTCCCTCAAATGAACAGCATCCCGAAAATCGGACAGCCAAATAAAGCCCCTGGATTATAATAAAACTAAATACATATAAAGGGGGATCTTCTATGCGTAAACGTAAAACAGAAGAAAGAATAAGAGCAATTGAGATGCACAAACAGGGAATTCCACGAAGGCGGATTGCTGAAGAACTTGGTGTTAGTCCTGATTCTGTTAAAACATGGATATCTTTATATAAGAGCGGACAGAAGGACTTACTGGATGATACAAGGAAAAAAAGAACCTACAGCAAGGCTGTAAAACTTGAAGCTGTTTCGGCTCATTTAGAAGAGGGACGTACTATGGTAGATGTTACCTCATCTTTTAACATTTCAAGTCCCTCTCTTTTAAGACGATGGTGTAAGGAATTTATCGAACAAGGGGATATTTCTAGTTCAAAACAAGACTGTCCAGATAAGAAATTGGAAGTTACAAATAGCATAGAAAAGATTAAAGAGCTGGAAATGCAGGTCGACGTATTAAAAAAAGCCTTAGAGCTGCAAAGGTGGTGATAGAAAGAAATATTAAATACAGGATCATTTTTGAATTTTCAACAAAACATTCTGTCTGTGGAATGTGTAGATTTTTGTCCGTATCACGCTCCGCATACTACAGTTGGCTAAAGCGGCGTGGAATGAAAGATAAAGACGGTCCTCTCATAGAAGCAATAAGAACGGGACAGAATATCAACAAAAACACTTATGGGTACAGGCGAATGACTCTGTGGCTCAACAACTTCATTGGCATTCATGTAAACAATAAGAGGGTAAGGCGTGTTATGAAAAAAGCGGGACTTCAAGCGGAAATAAGAAAAAAGAAAAAGTTTAAAGTGATGTCAGGAAATATCCACAGCTATGAGAATATCCTGAACAGAGAATTTCGTTCCGACAGACCAAACCAGAAACTGGTTACTGATATCACATATATACGAACAAAAAAGGGTAATATATTCCTCTCCATGATAAAAGATCTCTTTGATAATTCCATACAGGGATATCAAATCAGTCGTAATAATAATATTAAGTTAGTAACCGATACATTGAAGAAAGCATTTGAAAATAATAATAAGGTGGTCGCTGATGGACCAATCCTCCACAGCGACCAGGGGTTTCAATATACAAGCCATGCATATTTCAACCTGACACAAAGATACGGACTCAAGGTCTCAATGTCAAGGAAAGGAAATTGTTTGGATAATGCATGTGCAGAAAACTTCTTTAGTCACATTAAATCAGAACTCGTCAACCGAGTAAAATGGGAGAACTACGAGGAGGCCAAAGATGCCATAGACGAATATATAAGGTATTATAATAACGACAGGATACAGATAAAATTGAAAAAGGCTCCGATGCAATATCGAAGTCTCTTTATTGAATAAATTTTTGATACCCTTGGGAGCTTTTATAGCGTTGTCCGGTTTGCGGGACTCTGTTCAAAAGAGGGCGCCAAAATCTTTGGTAAATCGCAATTTATCTCTTCCCCCACCCGAAGGAAATCAGCGTTTATAACATAGAATCAAAATGCAAAAATCTGCGTTTTATGTTAATCACTCTTTTTCATACCTGACGGCGGCCGGCTCTCCGCGCCGCTCGCGGTATATCGCCAGAGAATCGAGGTCTACGACCATGCCGTCCTCCGCCGCGACGATGTGAGTCTCTTTCGTATCGAGCCCCGTCAGAAAGTGTTCCCCCTCGGGCGAGGTGAGCATCGCTCCCAGATGCGTCAGGACGGCAGCCTGGGGATGCAGCTCCGTCAGCAGCTGCCGCGCCTCCTCGATCGACATGTGGTCCAGGCGGCTCTTGGCGTTGGGAAAGGTGGCGTTCAGCGAGAGGAAGCGGCAGCTTTGATACCTCTCTGCAAAATATGGCATCAGACGGCTGTCGCTGATGATCCCCCAATCATTCAGCCCCTCGCGGCGGAAGATATAGCCGAAACATTCAACGCCGTGGTGGACGTGCGCCACCGGCTCCGCGGTCACGCCGCGTCCAAGGCCGACCGGCTGCCCATCGGCGGGGCTCACTATCCGCGGCACACGCTTCTGCGAATATTTCAGGATCACAGGGTCGTCGCCCGCGAGCGCGTCCCGCGGCGCAACGAGCAGCCCCCGCTCGTCAAAACCTCCGTGTGTCATGCACTCGATCAGCACGTTCGCGTCGGTGCTGTGGTCGAGGTGCTTGTGCGTGAGCAGTACAAAATCAGCCTCGTCGGCGGCCAGCTCCGGCCGCGCGGCGCAGATATGCGCGAGGCTTCCGGGGCCGGGATCTATGACCCCCTGAATCCCGCCGTAGCGGAACCAGAGGCCGCCAGTGCTGCGCACCTGACGTATCATCGAGAAACGTCCGCCGCTTGTGCCAAGGTATTTTATAAAGTTCTCAGGATAGGAAAAATTCTCGATTTTAGTCAATATATACGCCTCACCATCTATATTTGCCTCCGTCGCGTTTGAGCTCGGCCCGCCGCTGCTCGTAGCCGCCGCAAAAGCGTCCGACATGGCCCCAGAATTTCGCGGAATGGTTCATCTCCAGCAGGTGACAGAGCTCGTGTATCATCACATATTCCATCAGGGGGGGCGGTACTAGCGCGAGGCGGATGCTGAAGGTGATGCTCTTAGACGAAGAGCAGCTGCCCCACAGCGTCCTGACGTTTTTCAGCTCTACCTTCTTCGGGCCGACGCCGATACGTTTGCACCATGCAGGAAACTCCGCCTGTATCATTTCTCTGAGCCTATGGGCATACCAAACCTCGAAATTATGGCGAATTATTTCGCTGTCAGTGAATGAACCACTCAAAAATTCCCCTCCGGCAAACCGCAGGCCGCCGGCAAAGCCGGGTTCTATCCGCAAAGGATACTGTTCCCCACGAAAAAAGAAGAGTTCGCCGTCCTCATATTTGTGCTCCACGGCCAGCGAATGCGGCCTTTTTTTCGCGATCTTATCGACAAACGAGGCGGAATGTTCCCGCAGGATGCGCTCGAGCTCCCCGCGCGCCGTATGGACGGGCGCGGCGATAAAAAAGTTATTGTCGCCGTCCAGCCCGATAGCGACCCGCTTTCTTCGCGCGTTTCTTCTTATCTCGTATCTGATCCCCTCTACGGCAATATAATCGTTTATCATGACACCTATAATATATCAATGATGGTAAAATTATAAGGCGCTGCGCCGCTCTCTTTTTGTGCGCAAAAATAAAAAAAACGGAGATAAAAGAGATGACCGCTGAAAAAAACGGCGCGATACGCCGTCTTGAAAATAAAAATAAATTCCGCGCGAAGCAGCCGCCAAAGGCTCCGGCCTCCCCGCCGAGGAGCGCCTTCCTTCCCGTGAGCCGGGCCGACATGGAGGCGCGCGGCTGGGATGAACTCGACGTCCTCGTCATCACGGGAGACGCCTACGTCGACCACCCCAGCTTCGGCCACGCGATAATCGCGCGCTGGCTCGAAGCTCACGGCTTCCGCGTCGGCATCGTCTCCCAGCCGGACTGGCGCGGCACGGAGGATTTCGCGGAGCTCGGCCGTCCGCGCCTCTGCGTCATGCTCTCGGCGGGGAACCTCGACTCAATGCTGAACCACTACACGGCCTCCGGCAAAAAACGCCGCCGCGACGACTATACTCCGGGCGGCGCGGCGGGACACAGGCCGGACCGGGCCACCGTCGTATACGCCAACAGGGTGCGCGAGCTCTGGGGCGACATCCCCCTAGTGATCGGCGGCATCGAAGCCAGCCTGCGCCGCTTCGCGCACTACGACTACTGGAGCGACAGCGTGCGCCGCTCAATCCTGACGGACAGCCGCGCAGACCTTCTCGTATATGGCATGGGCGAGAGCGCCTCGCTGGAGATCGCGCGCCGCCTCGCCGACGGTGAAGAGGCCGCCTCGCTCAGGGATATCGCGGGCACCTGCTGGAAGACGCACGATTTGGCGGCGGCCAACGACGCCGTGGCGCTCGGCTCCTTTGCGGAGGTCAGCGCCGACAAGGCAAAGTTCGCCGCCTCCTTCAAGCTCTTCTACGACGAGAACGACGGCATACGCGGCAAGCGGCTCATTCAGGACCAGGGGGCCTGGCACGTCGTGCAGAACCGCCCCGCACGCCCGCTCTCGACGGCGGAGATGGACAGGATATACGCCCTGCCCTACGCGCGCGCCTGGCATCCCGACTACGACGCCGCGGGCGGCGTACCCGCCTTCGACGAGGTAAAGTTCAGCATCACAAGCCACCGGGGCTGCTTCGGGGAATGCGGCTTCTGCGCGATATCCTCCCACCAGGGACGCATCATCCAGAGAAGAAGCGACGAATCGATCATCAAGGAGGCCGAGCTTCTCACGAAGATGCCCGGCTTCAAGGGCTACATCCACGATATCGGCGGCCCGACGGCGAATTTTACCGTCCCCTCCTGTCAGGAGTCAATCAAGCGCGGCTCCTGCAAGGGAAAGTCCTGCCTCTATCCGCAGCCCTGCAAAAAGCTGCGCGCGGACCACGACGATTACATCGCGCTGCTGCGCAAGGTACGCGCTCTGCCGCGCATCAAAAAGGTATTCATCCGCTCGGGGCTTCGTTACGACTACATCATCGCGGATAAAAAGGGCGAATTTCTCGAGGAACTCTGCCGCTGGCACATCAGCGGACAGCTGAAGGTGGCCCCAGAACATGTGAGCGCGGAGGTGCTGCAGTATATGCGCAAGCCGCCGCGCGCCGTGACCGAAGAATTTTTGAAAAGATACGCGGAGATGAACGCCAGGCTCGGCATGAAGCAGTTCCTCGTCCCCTATTTCATGTCGGCCCATCCCGGCTCGACGCTGAAAGAGGCGGTGGAACTCGCGGAGTTTATCCGCGACAGCGGCCTGCGCCCCGAGCAGGTGCAGGACTTCACCCCGACGCCCGGTTCGCTCTCCACCTGTATTTATTATACCGGCATAGACCCGCTCACGATGCGGAAGGTCTATGTCCCGAAGGATCACGAGGAGCGAAAGATGCAGCGGGCGCTCCTGCAGTACTGGATGCCGGAAAACAGGGAATATGTACGCAAGGCGCTGATAAAGGCGGGAAGAAAGGACCTCATCGGCCGCGGCCCGAAGGCGCTGGTTTACTGAGAGAAAATACCGCGGTCTCTATAAAAACTACGAAAATGGCGGAGAGCTGATCTCTCCGCCATTTTTATCTTATGGCAAGGCCGCGCCAGCTCATACGGCGCAAAATCCGGCTTCGGCTTTACATCCATTAATATGGTCAATATAATAAAGCAGTTGATCCGGTTTCCCGTTTTCTACATTACGTTTTCATATGCAGGCGTTTTTGTCAGTTACGGCTGTCTCAATTGGCCGATTAGGGGGTGATTAATTTGTCAGTACTTGGAAGAATATTAAAAGATATTTTTACGTATTCGCCTCGTAAAATGGATACTAATATGGTTTATCTTTATCTCCATAATAGACTTTATATTATTTAGCACACTTTGGGATCTTTGTTTCTTGCTTTGTTGTAATACATTGTTATCGCCTTGCCCACAGAAAGAAACCAGACTATTGGACAAGCCCATTTTTTAATAAGCCAGTAATATTTATGTTAACCTCATTTATATTTGCATTTATTGCCTATTGTATAATCTATATGTCAACGTATCACACATTTTATTTTATTCTTCAACGCAGTATTATGAAATAAATATTTGCCTGACACTAAATTAACATGTATTTAAGAGTACCGCTTTTTTATCTCGCAGTAATCTTATTATGATAAGGGATGTGGTTTGTTTGTCGTTTTTGCTATCTTTATGGGAGACTATAAATTCATATTTTTCCTATTCTGAACTTAAAATGGATAAATTATTCGTCTCTCTTTATCTCCATAACAGGCCACTATATTATCTAGCTCAATTTTGTACTTTTCTGATCTGTTTAATCTTAATACATGGATCGCGGCTTATGAATAAAAAGGAACCGGACTATTGGACAAGTTCGATTTTTAAAAAACCTCAAGCATTTTTTCTCACATCGGTTTTCCTTGCCGTGCTTGCCGCCTGCGCAATAGAATTCTTGACACATCATACTTTTTTACGGCTTCTAAGACAGGCTATGCAGGAAGAGGCGGCGCAAAAAAGCCTTCAAATTGGCATTCATTAAATAAAAAAGAGAGTACCCGGCTGGATACTCTCAAAACCTGTCTATTGAATAGATTGGCGGCGGAGCTGCTGTCGGATTTTATACATCTCCGCCGCCATTTTGTTACCTGCTTATCTGTTCTATCGCATACTTCCCATTTATCGGCAGTGGTGATTTCCGCGAAACTCCAGCCTGTTACGGGAACTTAACCGCTTAAAGCGCCCTCATTTCAGCTCAAATACCAGCGAGACGGAGACGCTGACGTTTATCACTCCGGAGGCAAGCTGCGTGGCGGCGGGCATCGCCGCGTCCGCCATCATTGAATAGCTCATTGCGGTGTTTTTTCGCGCCAGTGGCACGGCGCCGGCGGTGCCGATGTTCGCGTTGACCAGCCTGCCGAGGCTGCGTCCGCCCGTTGAGGCGACTAAAGAGGCGCGCGCTCTGGCGTCCTCGACCGCGGACTTCAGAAGGCCGCGCTCGATCTCCTCACGCTTTTGCAGTCCAAAGCTGACGTTATTCACGGAGGCGGAACATTTTTCCGCGCTGCCGTCGATAACGGCGCCAAGGTCGGCAAGGTTCCGCACCGTAACGGCAAACGATACGGTCGCCGCGTAGCCCTTCTGGACGCGCTTCTCGCGCTCCGTCACATAATTCGGCGCAAGCTCATAGCCCGTCGTTTTGAAATCCTTTGAATCCACGCGAATAGAGGCAATGTATTTACTCAGCCTCTCTATCCTCTCCGCGAGCGCGGCGCGGGTCGAGGCAGCGCTCTTTCCATATTCGGTCATGGAGAGCGTCACAGATGCCATATCAGGTTCAGCCTCAACGGAGGCGGTTCCGGTCACGGCGATGGAGTCGCGCTCCTCCGCCGCCGACGCGCTCGCGGAGACGGCGAATACAGACAGCATAAGCAGCATTACCACAACGATGTATCTCGTACGTTTCATAAAAATCTCCCTTTCAATTTTGTTAAGAGAGGCAGCTGCGGCCAGCGCCCCTCCGTCTATATATTTTATAGTGCTATATAATATCACGGCAAGCCGTTATGCGGCAAAGCGTAAAAAGCAGGAGTATGACAAAAGTTCCGCCTGAGTGGCATCTGTGTCTATATGAAAAATATCCCGTACAATGATCATAGGTAAACCGTCAAGAGGTTGTAGGCGTGAAGATAAAAAAATGGAGCGGAAGACGGGATTCGAACCCGCGACCCCAACCTTGGCAAGGTTGTGCTCTACCCCTGAGCTACTTCCGCATTGTTACTCAATATTTATTTTTTAGTGGTGGCGGGACCCAGAATTGAACTGGGGACACACGGATTTTCAGTCCGTTGCTCTACCTACTGAGCTATCCCGCCATCTCAGCGGCGAATCTTTAAAGTGGCGGAGCTGACGGGACTTGAACCCGCGACCTCCGGCGTGACAGGCCGGCGCTCTAACCAATTGAGCTACAGCTCCACTTTGCTGCTCTGATGCGTCATGCCTGCTGACATAATTTGGAGCGGAAGACGGGATTCGGACCCGCGACCCCAACCTTGGCAAGGTTGTGCTCTACCCCTGAGCTACTTCCGCCTCTACTCTCGTTACTTATGGTGGCGGGACCCAGAATTGAACTGGGGACACACGGATTTTCAGTCCGTTGCTCTACCTACTGAGCTATCCCGCCATCTCAGTGGCGAAAATATTTAAAGTGGCGGAGCTGACGGGACTTGAACCCGCGACCTCCGGCGTGACAGGCCGGCGCTCTAACCAATTGAGCTACAGCTCCACTTTGTTGTCATATGGTGGGCGGGATAGGTTTCGAACCTACGACCCTCTGCGTGTAAGGCAGATGCTCTCCCGCTGAGCTACCCGCCCAACATTTTCTGGTATCGTACCGCATCAGCGACAACGTTGAATATTATACGGATTTTTTCCGAGATGTCAACCTGTCAGTGATACTTTTTTGCCGGTACGGCGGAGCTCCCCAAAAACTGAATATGCCCGCCGGCCCGCCTCCGGCAAAGCGCCGGCGGCCTTCGGGCAATAAAAAAAAATCAGCATGCGGCGATAACATGATACGAAAATTCCTTAGAGAAAAAAGAGCCTCGCTACGATCACCAGCGTGACTACGATGTTCACACGGATGGAGTATATCTCTTCTTCGCGCGCCCTTTTGGCGTCAAAGGGCTTTTCATTGCGCGAAGCGGCGGGAAATCCCCTCCTCGGCCACGGAAAGAGCGCCGGGACGGTCTTTTTATAGGCGATATATTCGGAGCCGAATTTATCCTCAAGAAATTCTTCCTCCGCCGGTATCACTACCAGCGAATAAAGCAGCATGAAGGCGATGACAAAGGCACCAACCCAACCCCAGCTTACCATGAGCGACCATCCGAGCCCCATCACGGCGTTTCCGGCATAGAGGGGATTTCTGACCCAGCTGTAAGGCCCCCAGGTAATCAATATGGGAGCGCCTATCACCTCAGTACGATATTTGGGAATAAAACCGGCCGCCCAAAAACGCAGCATCTGCCCCGCGACCACAAGCAACAGTCCGACGGTGAATCTTACGGCGTTAAACTCTCCCGGAAATATCAATATCCCGGCGGCAAAGAGTCCCCAGAAAAGTCCCCTTCCTTTGAATGCAAGTGAGCTTATCTTTTTATTTATCTTCATTTTCCGACTCCTCTGTATTTTCTATCGCCTCATGTTCCGCGATCAAAACCTTATTTGCCCCGCACCAGCCCAGCATCCGTACCACGATAAAGGTCCCAAGCGCGACGCCGGTATATTCGGAGAGCAGACGCCAGGTGACGGCCATGACGCCGGCCACGCTCCAGGGGACAAAGAGCCCGAATACCGCGACGGCTCCGCCCTCGGCCGCCCCGCTCGCGCCGGGCGTCGGCACAAAGTAGAGCATGAAGAGCAGCAGGGATTCCGCGAGCAGGCATTGGATGTAATTTACATTGAAACCGGCTGCCTTGATGAGGCAGGGCATAATGGACATATACACGATCAGATGTACTACGGCGAGGAAAATGGAGAGCATGAGCCACCACTTGCCGGTGGAGGTAAAGAGCTTGATGTTTGTGTTATAGGCGTCGATCTCCCGGCTCACCCAGCGTACGGCGTGAAGCAGGTATTTGGATTTCAGGATGCCGACACGCTTAATCCAGACAAGGATGGCGTTGACCCAGTGCTTTATCCATTGGGGACGGATCACGCTGACGGTAAGCAGGAAGGCGCAGAATATGATGAAGATTACGACGTAACAGACATACCAGCGCATGTATACATATTTACGCAGCATTTCCGGGTCGGCCAAAAGTGAGAAGGGAACCACGAGAGCGAGCAGAAATAGTATCTGCAGGGTACGTACCAGCGTTATCGCCACGGATTTTCCAACTGAGACGCCGTCTCTATAGAGCAGGTATATCTGAAACGGGCCGCCGCCGCTCTGCATCGGCGTGATGGCGCAGCCGAAGTAATTTATCCAGACGACGGCAAGCGTGGATTTAAAGGAAAGTTTTTCTCCGGCGGCACGCGCGAGCGTCATAAATTTACAGGCGTCAAGCGTCCAGCCTAGAGCGACAAGAGCCGCTGCACAGAGCAAAAGCTTCGGGTCCGCGTTTTTTAGCATTGCGAATGTAGAGGCGTCTATACTCCAGAACAATACTCCCGTTATTGACAATATAACTATTATTACAAATATTGAGAAACTTTTTTGGACGGTCAAAATCTGCCCTCCCCGGTAAACAACAGCATCTATACTACCATATGCGGACTATTTTAACATAGGCTGCACCGCGGGAAGCGAGAAAAATTCTTCCGCTATCTGCGGCAGCCCCTCTCTCCATGCAAGCGCGGCCGCCTTCGTACGGTCTGTCAAATCAAGTTTTTTCAGCATATGGCTGACATGATTTTTCACGGTCTTCTCCGATAGTATCATCCTCTGGGCGATCTCCCTGTTCGTCAGGCCGTGGGAGAGCCAGTAAAGCACTTCGCGCTCACGCGGCGTTATCTCGCCCAGCGGGTCGTCGTAGAACTCGTCATCGTCCTGCGGCAGGGCCGCGGAGAGTATCTCTTTACTTATATAGCGTTCGCCTCGCGCAACGGCGCGAAGCGCCTCCATAAACTCCGCGAGGTTGGTGCCCTCAGGCATGATGCCCACGCTGGAGCTCTCGCTCGCAAGGGAGAAGAGCTCGGCGGTTGTCTCTTTCACGATAAAGAGGATGTGTATGTCCTTCAGGCGGCGCTTCACCTCGCGCAGTATCTGCACCACGCCGGAGTCCGGGCGCAGCTGGTGGATGACCATCACGTCCGGTTTGGCTGCGAGTATGCTGCGAATGGAGTCGGCATCGGTCTCGTCTCTCGTCTCAATCTCAAAATCGACTTCCTGTCCAAGCACAAAGCGAAGCGCGTCGGTAAAGAGTGAGTTTGTATCAGCGAGAATTATCCTACTTTTTTTCATGCCGCCATCCTTTCCGCTCATTATGAGGCAATCTGTGATAGGATTATAAATTATATTATACCAGCCTAAAAGGAGGTATTTTCCCTGAAACAGGATTTTGAGGAACTCTATCCCTTATCAAAGAAGTTATCACGCTTCACGGGGGAAGCCATAAGGGATTATAACATGATACGCCCGGATGACAGCATATTGATCGGGCTTTCAGGGGGAAAAGACAGCCTTTTACTGGCGCTGGCGCTGGCAATATTGAAAAAACGCAGCCCCGTGCGTTTTTCGCTGCGGGCCTGCCTCATAGACCAGTCGAACGGAGCGATGGAGCCGGAACGGCTCGCCGAATATATGGCTGCCCTCGGCATACCGCTGACGATCGTAAAACACCCCACATATCAGATCATGAAGGAGCGCGAAGAGCGCTCTCCCTGCAGCCTCTGCGCGAACATGAGGCGCGGCATCCTCGCGAATCAGGCGAAGGAGCTCGCCTGCGGCGTCATCGCCCTCGGCCACCACAAGGACGACGCGGCGGAGACGGTGCTGATGAACCTCTTTTACGGCGGCCGCTTTAAATGTTTTCATCCGCACCTTTATATGAGCCGTACGCGGATGCGCGTCATCCGCCCCTTCGTCTACATTGAGGAGCGGCAGATAAGGCTGGAGGCGGAGCGGCTCTCGCTGCCGGTGATCAGCTCCTGCTGCCCCTACGGCGATAAATCGAAGCGTAAGAGCACAAAGGAGATCGTCGCCGCGCTCGAAAGAGAGATGCCGGAGCTTAAGAGCAATATCGTGCACGCGCTGAGACACCTAAAAGAAAACGAGAGCTGGCCCGCAGGGATGCTTAACGAATGATTCTGGAAAGCGGTACCGATAGAGACGGCAAAGATGCCGTTTTGTTTAACTATACGGTTTTACCGTTTTTAATATAATCCCAGAGGACTTCACGCTCTACGGAGATGAACTCGCCCACGGCAAGCTCCTTCAAAACGAGTTTGCCGATTTTGCGGCGGAAGAGGCGGCGGACGTCGTTGTCGAGCGCCCTTGCCATCAGGCGTATCTCACGCTTGATCCCTTCGCCCAGCACAACCTCGAACCAGCATTGGAGCGGCGCGCGTGCCAGACGGCGCACCGATATCGGTTTAAGGAAATGTTCCTCGGCCTGCACTCCCCTGCTCCAGCGAATGAGGCGCTCCTCATCCAACGGTTTGCGCAGCTCGACCTCGTAAGTTTTTGTAAAACCGTTACGCGGGTGGATCAACTCCTGTGAGAATATACCGTCGTTTGTAAGGATGATGAGCCCTTCGCTGTCACGGTCGAGCCGTCCGACGGGAAAGAGCCTGAAGCGGTCCATCTCAGGCGGCAGGATGTCGATCACGGTGCGCTCGCGCGAGTCCTCGACGGCGCAGAGCACCCCCTTGGGCTTATGGAAGATAAGATAACGCTGCTCCACCGGCGCAACGGCCGCGCCGTCAAGCTCCACGCGGTCATTTGGAGACACCTGCCGCCCCGGCTCGTTTACTGTGACGCCGTTTATCTTTACCCGTCCCGCAGTTATATATTCTTCGACCTTACGGCGCGCCCCCGCGCCGCACATCGCCAGATATCTGTTTAGGCGTACGCTTTCGTCACTCATCACTCTGCTCCATCTCTCCCTCTTCCGTCGGGACCTCCTCCACTGAGGGAAGTTCCTCGTCGTCTTCGTAGTCCTCGCGCAGCTCCTCGAGCGTCGGCAGGGCGCTGATGCTCGAAAGGCCGAATATTTCCAGGAATTTATTGGTCGTGCGGTAACGCCGCAGGGATTTTCTCTTATTCTCGCGGCGCGGCCTGTCGATGAGGCCGTTCTTCAGCAGCGTCTCGACGACACGGTCGCAGCGCACGGAACGTATCTCCTCGATCTCCGCCATCGTGATCGGCTGGTTGTAGGCGATCACCGAAAGCGTCTCAAGCGCCGCGCGGGAGAGCCTGATACGCTGCATTGAGAGGTAGGCCGAAAAGCTCTCCACCGTGTCGGCGAGGTCGGGGGCGGTCGCCATCTGCCAGCCCCCCGCGAGATTCAGCAGCGTCAGCCCCCGCCCCTTCGCGTAACTGTTTTTTATCGCGGCGACGGCGCGCTCCACACGCTCTAAAGAGACGCCCAGGTGATCGGCCATCGTCGCCGCCGAGACGGGCTGCGGCGAGACGAAGAGCAGCGCCTCTATCTGCCGTTCAAGAAGCCCCATATTTTCGTTTTCTTCAGTCAGCGGCAATCTCAACACCTCCAAGTGTCTCAGTCTGGATTATATGCACCATACCGAGACGCGACATCTCCAGCAGCGCCAGCAGGGTGACGATCAGCGTTTTAGGGTTGCGGTCGGAGAGCAGCTCCCGCAGGGACAGCCTGCGCCCGCGCACGATCCGCAGCAGCTCGTCCATGCGCTCCTCTATCTGCCGCTCCTCAGGGACCGCGTCTGGTATCTCATCCCAAAGCATGGTATCTTCGTCGTACTCGGCGGCGCGTGTCCGCTCCTCGTAGAGGGCCAGTATCTCCCACCATTTCGAGGCAAGCGTCTCAAGGTCGCCGATATCGTAATAGTAGTTATCCTCTTCGTCCGTCACGCGCAGGAAACAGCGCTCACGCCGCTCCTTCGCGGCGGCCAGCCAGCGCGCCGCGGCGCGGAAGGGCCGGTATCTGCGGATAATCGCCTCCAGCTCTTCCTCCGTCTCGATATAATCGCCAAGGAGTGAGTCATCTGGCTCCTCCGGCTCCTGCCCGGGAAAGAGCGAGTGTACCTTACGCAGCAGCAGGCGGCTCGCAAAGGAGAAAAATTCCGCCATTTCGTTGAGGGTGGCCCCCTTAGCCTGCACGAGAAAGTTTATATACTGTGTGACCAGCTCCGTTAGATTGAGCTTCAGCGCGTCCATCTCGCGCGACTCCACAAGATGGCAGAGCAGATCAAGCGGCCCGGAAAAGCTGCCCAAACGGACCTCAAATCCAGCCGCTCTGTTTTCTCCGTTATTTTCTAAAATCTTTTCCTCTTCCACCGGACTTCCTTAATGTATGAGGTTCATCGCCGAATAGACGTCTTCCATCGTACCCTCGGCAACCCTGCGCGCACGCGCCGCTCCCGCCTCAAGTATCTGTTTGAGGTCGTCGGGACGCTTCGCGAGCTCCGCGCGGCGCTTCTGGATGGGGTCCATCATCTCAGCGAGATGCACCATCAGCTTCTTTTTGCAGTCGACACAGCCGATGCCGGCGCTCAGACAGCCCTCGTGGAGCTCCGCGAGCTCCTGCGCATCCCTGTTGAAGAACTTATGCACGTCCCAGACGGGGCATTTTTCCGGCGTCCCTTTGTCGGTCCGGCGTTCGCGCGCCGGGTCGGTCTTCATCGTGCGCACCTTGCCCCAGATCGTCTCCATATCCTCGGCGATCTGCAGAGAGTTGCCGTACGATTTGCTCATCTTGCGGCCGTCGGTACCGGGCATCTTCGCGGCGGGGGTCAGCAGCGTTTCCGGCTCGGGGAATACATCGCCGTAGAAGCTGTTGAAGCGGCGCGCGACCTCGCGCGTCAACTCAAGATGGGCGCTCTGATCCTCGCCCACCGGCACGCCCCACGACTTGTAGAGCAGGATGTCTCCCGCCATCAGCACTGGATAGCCCAGGAAGGCATAGGTCGAAAGATCTTTGTTCTGGAGGTTGAGTATCTGTTCCTTATATGTCGGGCAGCGCTGAAGCCATCCAAGCGGCGTGATCATCGAAAGCGCTAGGTGGATCTCCGCGTGCTGCTTGACGTGCGACTGGATGAAGATCGAAGACTTTTCGGGGTCGACGCCGACCGCAAGCCAATCGAGCAGGATCTCATAGCAATTTTCCTTCACCTTGCTCGGATCGGCGTAGTCGGACATCATCGCGTGCCAGTCGACGATGCCCCAGAAGCAGTTATATTCGTTCTGCAGCTTCACCCAGTTGATGAGCGCCCCCGCCATATGGCCGTAATGGAGCCGCCCCGTGGGCCTCATGCCGCTGAAGATCCTCTTTCTGTCATCCATCTCACAAAACATCCTTTCTATTTACATACGACTTTCCGGCCGTCGCCGGATTATTTTCCGCTATACGCGCCCGTGCGTAAAGGGAGCGTTCTTTTCCTCTATCAGCCGGACGGGAAGTCCCGTCTCGCATTCGATGACGGTCCGCAGCGCCGGCAAAGAGGCCCGTTCCATCTCGCCGTGGTCGGTGCTCACGAGAGACAGTCCCGCGTCGAGCGCCTCCTGGCGGTGGTGGTAGGCGATATCGGAGGTGATGAAACAGTCCGCTCCCAGGGAGAGCGCCTCGGGCCAGAATTCCTGACAGGCGCCGCCGCCGAGCGCGATCCTTCCCAGCAGCCGTTCCACGTCGCCGTAAACGGTAAAATTGGCGAGACGCCACCGCTCGCGCAGGATATCCGAAAGTTCACCGAGCCTAATGGGAACGGTAAGCTCTCCGATAGCCCCCATCCCCCACGCGCCCGACTCAGAGGGCGACAGCGGCGCAATATTCTCAAGCCCCAGCAGCAAGGCGAGGACAAAGTTCACGCCCTCGGGCGACGAATCCCAGTTGGTATGCGCAGAGTATATCGCGACACCGCCGCGGATCGCGGAGAAGACCGTCCGTCCGACGTAGCTGTCGTTCACCACCGATTTCAGCGGATGAAATATAAGCGGATGGTGCGTCACGAGCAGGCCGCAGCCCAGCGCGGAGGCGGCGGATGCCGTATCCGCGGTCGCGTCAAGCGAGAGGGCGATACCGTCTATCTCCGCTCGTGGGTCGCCCACGGCAAGGCCAGGATTATCCCACGATTCCGCCCAGCTCTTCGGTATTCTCTTTTCTATTCTGGCTATTATCTCAGAAAGTTTCATTCCAGCACCCCGTTTCGTTACATCGAATAATTGTATAACAGCCGAGGGGTAACGTCAAAGCAAAATGCACCGGAGCAGGGCAGACGCATCAGCGAAAGCTGGACGTGCGTATAAACGCCGATTTATCTTCGAGAGGGGAAAAGAGATAAATTGTAGTTTTGTTTTATTCAGTCATTCCGGGCTTGACCCGGAATCTAGTGTCGTGGGGTTTTATGCTCGTCTGGCAAGGCATAAAAGCAAGGCAAGCCGCTGGGCACCGGCTCGGAGGCCGGTGCGACAAGGCAGGGACACACAGCGGCTTTAGCCACGACAGGCTGAAAGCTAAATCGCTATTTATCTTTATCTGTCCATTGTTGTACGTTTAACCTAATGTCAGTGTCCGCCGAACCTCTCGCCGTTCTTTGTCAGCCATGTTCTTTTTTAAAGTAAAAGTTCGGAGAGAAAAAATCCCCTCTCCGAACTCTCTGTTTACTATGGCTGAATTCTGCGGCGTGTAATTTTAAGCCAGCTTTTCCGCGATCTGCACCGCGTTGAGCGCCGCGCCCTTTCTCAGGTTGTCGCCGACGACCCACATCGCGAGCGCGTTGTCGAGGCCGGTGTCGCGTCTGATGCGGCCGACGCAGACGTCGTCTTTGCCCGCCGTATCGACTGGCAGCGGGTATTCAGCGTTTTTCGGATCGTCGCGCACAACGACGCCGGGGGCTCTGCTCAGTATCTCGCGCGCCTCCGCGGGGCTGAGAGGACGCTCAAACTGCGCCGTTACGCTTTCGCCGTGGCAGCGGAAGATGGGAACGCGCACAGTGATGCCGCTGACACGCAGATCGGGTATGTGCATGATCTTACGCGATTCGTTGACCATCTTCCACTCCTCCTCGGAGATGCCTTCGTCGTCGAACGCCCCGATATGCGGCAGGAGGTTGAAGGCGATGCTGTGCGGATAGACGTCGTCCTTATATTCCTCGCCTTTGATCGCCGCCTTCGCGCCGTCGCGTAGCGACTCGATCGCCGCTTTGCCGGTACCGGCGACCGACTGATAGGTGCTGATGTTGATGTATTTAAGCCCCGCCGCCTGGTGGAGCGGATAGAGGACGACGACCGCCTGTATCGTCGAACAGTTAGGGTTAGCGATGATCCCCTTGTTCTTCGCCATTGAGACGTCGGCGGCGTTTATCTCGGGAACGATGAGCGGCACTTCGGGGTCCATGCGCCAGGCGGAGCTGTTGTCGATGACGACCGCGCCGCTTGCCGCGGCGACGGGGGCCCACTGCTTGGAGGTCTTGCCTCCCGCCGAAAAGAGCGCGATGTCTACGCCCTTGAACGAATCTTCACCGACCGCCTGCACCGTTATCTCTTCACCGTTGAAGACGACCTTTTTGCCCGCGGAGCGAGGCGAGGCGAGCGGGATAAGCTCGGAGACGGGGAAATTACGCTGTTCCAGCGTGTAGAGCATTTCGCGCCCGACGAGCCCCGTCGCTCCGAGCACCGCCACTCTCCTGCCGCTCATTAGAAGGCCACCTCGTCGATGAAATGGTCGTGCAGTTCGCGTACCGCGTCGTCGGCGCGTGAACTGCCGACGACGCAGGTGATAGCCAGCGCCGTGGAGGCGATCATCTCAATATTTATTCCCGCCTCGGCGAGGATGTTAAACATCTTCGAGGGAATCTCGGGGTGGTTCGCGATGCCCGCGCCGACGATGGAGACACGCGCGATCTCCGTATCAAAGGAGACGCCCTGCGCGTCTATCTCGCGGCAGAGTTCGCGGCAGACCTGGCTCGCGACCTCGAGACTCGTCTTTTTGACGAGGAAGCCGATATCGTTGACGCCGCCGCGCATATAGTTCTGGATGATCATCTCCGCGCCGACGCCCCTCTCCGCGAGGTTCGCGAAGAGACGCGCCGCGATGCCGGGAATATCGGGCACCCCGAGAAGCACCACCTTCGCCACCTTCATATCCTGTATGACTGCCTTTATAATAAGTCCCTCTGTTACCGGATTGCTCATTACCCATGTACCCTCCTCTTCCACAAAGCTTGAACCGACATAAAGCGGTATTTCATAGCGCGCCGCCATCTCGACGCTGCGTGCCTGGAGCACCTTCGCGCCCTGCACCGCCATCTCCATGCACTCGTCAAAGCCCAGCTGCGACAGCTTCTTGGGATTCTTCACGATGCGGGGATCGCCAGTCATGATCCCGGTGACGTCCTTGAGCAGCTGGCAGGAGTCCGCGCCGAGCGAAGCCGCGAGCGCGACCGCCGAAAGGTCGGAGCCTCCGCGCCCGAGCGTGATGACGTCGCCGTTGTCGGTGATCGCCTGAAAGCCGGTGATGACGGCGACGGAGCCCTCGTTTAGCGTCTTTTCGACGGCGTCGGGCTCTATACGGTAGATACGCCCCTCCATCGGGAAGCCCTTAGCCCTGATGCCGGCCTGGAGGGCGGTAAACGACTGCGCGGGGATTCCGTACTGTTTCAGCGCGAGCGCCAGCAGCGCCACGCTCTGCTGTTCGCCGGTGGCGAGCAGCTGGTCCATCTCGCGGCCGTCTTTTTCCGTCGCGACGTCGCTCGCGAGCGCCAGCAGCTCATCAGTCATGTTTCCCATCGCCGAGACGACGACGGCGACGCGGAAACCCTTATCGCGGATCTTTTTTACGATCTGCGCGACATGCCTCATCCTATCGGAATCGGCGACCGACGAACCGCCGAATTTAAGCACTGTGAGCGGTAATTTTTCCCATTCCATTATCTGCACCCCCCGGCTTTGTCCGCGGTACCCGGTTCACATGAGCAAACGTCGGTATTTCCTTTAGGGGACAAACCTGCGGCGGCTGCCAGAGCCTCCGCAAGCTCCATGCTGACGTCGACGCGCGCGCCCTGGGCACTTCCGTCAAGGACGAAGAACTGCGAGCGCACGCCGTACTCGGTGAAGGTGCGGCACATCGCCTCCGCGACGCGCTGGGTCGTTCCCTTGACGAGCGCGATGACGCTGGGGCCGGAGCCGCTGATCGCAACGCTGAGGCATTCGGGCAGCGCCTCGACGCGCGAGAAGATAACCTCGCCGCCCGAGAAAAGTTTGCTGCGGTAGGGCTGATGGAGCTTGTCGTCCATCCCCCATTTAAGATAGTCCCACTTGCCGGTGGCCCAGGCCGCCGTGAGCAGCGCCGCACGCCCGACGTTGAAGACGGCATCTCCGAAGGGGACCTCTTTGGGCAGCGCCTTGCGCGCGTCCGAGGTTTTGACGCGTTCGTCGGGAACTGCGACGACGCATAACACCTCCGGCGGCAGCGCCGGCAGGTTGACGTAGCGCAGATCCTGTCCGTCCCAGCAGCTCACGACCATGCCGCCGAGATAGCAGGGGGCGACGTTGTCGGGATGGCCCTCGACGACGGTCATCGCGCGCAGCAGCTCGTCCTCGTCGGCCTCGTAGCCGGTGAGGTATTTGGCGATGAGCACGCCCGCGACGACAGCGCCCGCCGAACTTCCTAAGCCGCGGCAGAGCGGGATGATGTTGTGGCACCAGAGAGAGAAGCCCGGCCCCTTCACCTTCCAGCGTTCGCATGTATCCTCATAGGCTTTGACGACGAGGTTCGCCTTCGGCGAAGACAGCTCGCGGCTGCCCTCGCCATGCGCCTCGACCTCGTATTCACCCGCGGGGCGCAGCTCTATGACCTTGAATATATTGTAGAGGGAGACCGCCATCCCGATCGCGTCGAAGCCGGAACCGAGGTTCGCGCTGGTGGCGGGCACCCGTAGTGTTATGAGATGGTTCACCTCTTCATCACCTCCAGAAGTTCTTCAAGGCTGTCGCCTATCTCTATCGGACGTCCAACCTGCGACATCGCGGTGTCTGGATCTTTGAGGCCGTTGCCGGTGAGAATCATCACCACGGTAATGCCCTGCGGCAGCCGCCCCTCTTTCTTAAGCTTCACAAGTCCCGCAAGCGGGGCGCAGGAGGCCGGTTCGGCGAAGACGCCGCCCCTTGAAGAGAGCAGCAGCTGGGCTGCAAGTATCTCTTCATCGGTGACGGAGTTGAATTCGCCCGCCGACTGCGCGACAGCCTCCTTCGCGAGGTTGGCGCTGACGGGGTTGCCGATACGGATCGCCGTCGCCACCGTCTCGGGATTCGGGCAGGGTTCGCCCGTCACGAGCGGCGCCGCCCCCGCCGCCTGGAAGCCCATCATGCGCGGCAGTTTATCTATCTTTCCCAATTCCTGATACTGTCGGTAACCGGCCCAGTAGGCGCTGATATTTCCCGCGTTGCCGACGGGGATCGCGTGCCAGTCGGGGGCCCTGCCGAGCGATTCGCAGATCTCCCAGGCTCCGCTTCGCTGGCCCCAGAGACGATAGGGGTTCACAGAGTTGACGATCGCGTAGCCCTCCTTTTCGGCGGCCTCGCGCGCCATCTCCAGCGCGCGGTCAAAGTTGCCGTTGACGGCGATAACCGTGGCCCCGTACATTAGGGCCTGCGCGAGCTTTCCGAGCGCGACCTTTCCCGCCGGAAGCAGGACGAAGCATGGCACATTCGCGGCGGCGGCATAGGCCGCGGCGGAGGCGGAGGTGTTTCCCGTGGAGGCGCATACAAGGGCCTTCGCGCCGCCCTCAAGGGCCTTCGCAACGGCCATGACCATACCTCGGTCTTTGAATGAACCGGAGGGGTTACAGCCCTCAAGTTTTGCCCAAAGCTCTATACCAAGCAGTTTGCTGATATTGTCAAGACGAACAAGCGGCGTCGAACCTTCGCCCAGCGTCAGCTTCGGCGTCTTTTCAGTCACCGGCAGCAGCTCCGAATATCTTTCAATTACTCCCATGATGTTTCCTCCTTTTATGCACTTCGCGCAAGTATAAAAATTGCCGCCTCCGTACCGGCAGTACAGGAGGCGGCATAATAAACGGCGTCGCGGTTCCACTCCATTCGGCCGCGCAAGGACGGCCCTCGTCTGCGCTGTACAGGGCGCACCCTGACGCCTTATCGGCACTGGCACCGCTTCGGCATCCGCTCAGGGGTGGTCTTCGAATCCATACCGGCAAAGATCTTTCAGCAATTCGATCTTCTCTCTGTGGAGGTGATGAACTTTACTATCCCCGTCATCGCATCGTGATTATTAAGTTCGTTGGTGGAATTTATACTACTCATTAAGCAAATTGTCAAGCATATTTTTATGTTTGATATTTTTCCCGCTTTCTGTTAGAATTCACAAGAATTTAGAGACACTTCTTATTTAGGTGGGATATCAATGGCTAAAGCGGCAGACGATAAAGTGGTAATGACTCGGGACGGCTATGAAAAGCTGAAAGCGGAACTCGTTTCCCTCCGCGGTGACGGACGTGCGGAGATAGCCGCAAAGCTCGAAGAGGCGCGCGCCTTCGGCGACCTCAGCGAAAACGCGGAATACCACGCGGCAAAAGAAGAGCAGGAAAAACTTGAGAACCGCGTACTCCAGCTGGAGTATCAGCTCAGTAAGGCGCAGATAGTAGAGACCGAGGATATCGACACCAGCGTCGTCAGCCTTGGCACTACGGTGACGCTTGCGGACCTCGACCTCAAAAAGACCTTCGTATATACGCTCGTAGGCACGGAAGAGGCCGATATCAAGGATAACCGCATCTCAGCGGCGAGCCCGGTCGGCAAGGCCGTGATGGGCAAACGCGCCGACGACGAGGTTATGGTGAGGACCCCCCGCGGCATCCGCCATCTCAAGGTCGTCAAGATCCAGCTGAAGTAGAACCGCGGAAGAGAAAGATCAAGAGCCTGCGCAAAATCATCGCGCAGGCTCTTTTCTTGTTTCAAGAATATTTTTTATTTGTCCCTATCCGCGGTCGATGGCAAACGAAAATCTGGCCACTTCGTCGAGAAACTCGCCGAAGGACAGGCCATAGGCTTTAGCCGACTTCGGCACGAGGCTTGTGGCGGTCATTCCGGGCGCGGTATTGACCTCAAGAACATAGAGGCCACCCTCCGGTGTGACGCGGAAATCAACGCGGCTGTACGAACGGCAGCCGAGCGACCGGTGCGCCATAACGGCGAGTGCCGCCAGCCTGTCGTTGGTCTCTGCCGGGAGGTCGGAGGGACATATATACTCCGTGCATCCGGAGGTATATTTATTTTTGTAGTCATAGAAGCCGCTCTTTGGCTTGATATGTATCGCCGGCAGCGCGAATATGCCGCCGTCGATGCTCTCCATCACCGGCACAGTAGCCTCTTCACCCTCGATGAACTCTTCTACGAGCGCCTTCGGCTCCGACTGCCAGGCAAGCTCCAGCGCCGCGCCGTATCCGGCGATATCGGAGAGGATGGTGACGCCGACGGTACTTCCGCCGCCGTTAGGCTTCACGATGATCTTCCCGTATTTACGAAGGTATTCCTCCGCCCGTCCGCGCCCCTCTTCACCGCGCGTGGCAATGAAGCCGCTGGGCACCGGCAGGCCGGCGTTGGCGAAGATGAGCTTCGCGGCCGTCTTATCCATCGAAAGCATGCATGCCTCCGGACCGGAGCCGGTATATGGAATGCCGAAAGCCTCCAGGACCGCCTGTATCCTGCCGTCCTCGCCCCAGCCTCCGTGGAGGGCTATAAAGACGCCTTCGGCATGATATTCCGGCCAGCTTTTGATAAATTCGCTTATAGAGGCGATATCGCAGAGTTCGGCCTCGTAACCGAAATCCGCAAGCGCTTTGGCAACGGCGGCCCCAGAATTCAGCGAAACCTCGCGCTCCGGGCTCACGCCGCCGCACAATACGACTGCTTTCATGATCGTTGCTGCTTCCTCTCCCTGTAAATTTTAAAAATCTTCCTTTACGCTCTCGTTGCTGTCCGAACCAAACTCAAGCTTATACTCCGGATAGGCGTTGATGAAGAAGGTCAGGCCAAACTGCGTCTCATTATCCGATTTATTATCGCGGTACCATATCTGCCACGTCATACAGTGCTTATCGTAGGTGAGGGCGTAGCGAACGGATGATATCTTCTCCTCCAGCAGATCGTAGTTGCCGCTGACGGCGAAATTCCACTTCTCCCACGAAGCGCCAAGCGGCAGAGGGAAAGAGATGCTCTGGGTAAAGTATTCGCTGTTTGAATAGGAATCCCACGCCATCGGACTTCCTCCGTCCGCCCAGCGGCGGTAGTAGGAGCTCGCGAGGCTGAAGTCGCCGATCTTATAGCTGAAACCGAACCAGGCGTTGGTGACGTCCTGCGTCCTATCCTTATCATAATAGTCATAGCGCGTATATCTCGCGCCGTAGAAGGGCTTGAATATCCACAGGGACCACTTCGGCTGCCCCTGGTATTCAGCTCCGTAGGCAAAACGCTCCGTCCACTCGCCGTCTTTGGATACGTTGTCGCTGTACTTTCCCCAAACACCAAAGAGCCGGAACTGCCCGCCGGAGACCCCGTCTTTGAACCATGGCGTATGCAGGGAAAATTCAGGTTTGCGCCAGACGTCGTAGTCGACGGAAACGTCCGTCATTATTTCGTTGCCGATAAGGTCGCGCTCGGCCCACCATAGCTTTGCGAGCCAGCCGTCTTTCTCATATTGCAGTCCCCAAGCCGGACGCCAGAGGGTATCGTCAGTATCTTCATTGTAAAGATGTTTCACGGAGGCAAAGAGGGAGAGAGAGTCCATTATCTCATAGTTGTAATTAAACCGTGCCTCCCAAATACCCTTGCTCCAGTAGAGGCCGGCGACGTCAAGCTCTCCCATATCCCCCATATCGATGGGGCCTTTTATACCAAAGCCCATGCCCTTATTGGAGTTGTAACGGATTATCGGCATCAGGGCGTCGCGGTTTCTCTTGCTGTTGGCTATATAGTCGAAAGGATAGGCCATGATAAGCGTCTTGCCGATATAAAATTTTGGCTTTTTGATGACCGTACGCTTTCCAGGATATACGACCACCTTTTTCGAGACGAGACGGTAGTGCGGATTTGTGAAATCGCAGGTGGTCGAGGTCACGCCGAGCCATTCGGCGACATCCTCGGATTCGCTCTGTTTCCTCTTTTTTCTAGGCGCTCGTACGATGCCAAGCTTAACGGCGTCCTCTATCGGCATGAGCCGCACGGTGCCGCCCTGCATGTACATCGCCTCGGACTTACCCGATACCTGCGTAAGTATGCCGCGGCGCGTCTCCATATTGTATTTGAGATGCTTGCCGGTAAACCTATCGCCTCCGGACATGATAACGACGTTCTCACGGTGGTCGGAATAGGCGTCCACTATATTTGTATCGGCGTCGTATTCGGCGTAGGGGGCAAAGAGGCGCACCTCTTTGTTTCTTACCTTAACGTTGCCCTCCGCCGTCGCGAGGCCGGTCTTTTCACTGTAGCTGATCTCATCCGCGTCAAGAAATACCTCGTTGGGCGGCTGTTTCGGCGTATCGTCCGCACCCTCGGATGGTATGTACATCGGGGCCGGTTCGCCCTTATCATCGGCAAAGGAGGGCGCAGCCTGCGTAAAAAATATTGCCGCGCAGAAAAGGGCGACAAATAATCCCCTTCCGCCCCTCATCAGCGATCGCTCCATGTTATAGTCCCTCCGTCAGTAAGCCGGCACTCGCCGCTTTTTGTATCATAGTATCCCTTTTTGCCGTTTATCACCATGCGTCCGTCGGTAAGCCTCACTCCGTCGTCGAAATGCCACCTCTCGGCCGACGCCTCGTATTTAACATTGCCCGACTTGAGGTTATATTCCTTGGCAGCCTCTTTCATTACGCCGTCGGCGCTTGTAAGCGACAGATCGTTGTTTTCGCGGGTGAAGGTCCCATTGTCGGCGTAAATATGCGTCACCTTGCCGGCGGGGTCCGTAATCGTCACGTCCATGGAGCTTCCGTAGACGATACCGTCTTTGTGTTCAACGCGCGGCGAGATCAGCTTCCATTTTTTACCGCTGATCATCCGCTCAATTTCTATATTCTCCACCACCAGATCTGGGATCGGCATCTTGTTTATGGCGCTGAGGTGGAGGTCACGCCAAAGATAAAATGCCCCGACGGCGATCACGAGGATCACCGTCAGGACGGTAAATTTCTTGCGGGATATCTTTCCTTTCAGCACAATCTAGCCCTTCTCTAGTTAAGAGGCGCGGACTGAGTCCCCTGTGGTGCGGAATCCTCCGTCTGCGTGATCGGCGTTATCTGCTGCGGTATCTTATATCCGGAAACCGTAACGTTATCTACGGTCTGAACATAGAAGAGGGTACCCTCTTTCAGCTGCTTGTCGTTGCCGCGGATGAGGAATCCTCCGGCAAGGCCGACCGGTCCCAGCAGCAGCGCGCCGCCGAAGCTCGCGCCCGCGGCGCCGATGATGCCGCTGTCCACATCCATCGCCTTTTTAGCGGCTTCGCCGAGATTGACCGGAACCACGGAGGGGCCGAGCACCTCTATGCTGTCTATGCGCATCTCTATCTCCGAGGAGCGGCCGAAGCTGCGCGGCGGCTTGACCTTTGTAATATGACCGAATACGCGGCTGCCCTTTGGCGCGACAAGTACGTCCCCAACGACGATCTGCTCGTTTAGACCGAGAATGATGATGTCGTCAACTTTGACGTTCCGTACCGTAAGTGTATCAAGCAGCGCGCCTTTGACGATGGTCTCCTTCGGCAGTTCAAACTGCACAGCGGCAATACCGTCTGGAAGCAGTCTGGTCAGAAGACGCTCCACACGTGATACGAGCGGACCGGCCTGGATCGCCCCTTCAAGCACACCCTCCATAGAATCGACGCGCTTGGAGAGCGACCAAGTGGGATGTATCTGCTGTTCTATGCCCCATTCGGCGACAGAGAGCTTAAAGAGCAGCGAGGGCTGGGTACCGGTCCCCTTCTCAAGGAAATCAATCAGCGCCGTCTGGCGTTCTGTCAGGCTTCCGGGAAGTTCTCTGCCAAAGACAGTTTTCTCTACGTCGTTGAGCCTGTTCAGGAGTCCTCCGTCGCGGGGCCGTCCGTAGACGATCGTCTCTATTCTTTCAAGCATCTGAAATGCGGGGGCGGTGTTAAGCGGTTTGACGATCGTATTCTGCGTACCGGTAGATACGGTGGCCGGAGCCTGCGTAGTTGATGCCGGGGCAGCCGCGGGAACCGCGGACGGCTCGGTGGCCGCCGCCGTATTGGCCGGCGCCGTGGTGGCGGCCGGAGCCGTCACCGGGGTCGTACCAGTCGCCGCGAATGCCGCCGCGGCGGATAGGATGATGCTCACAGCCATAGATATGGCCAGCATACTTTTTTTCTTCATTATTTTGCCTCCTTTTTTAGCTTTTTCTGCCTGTCAAGCGCCGCTGCGATAAAATCCTTAAAGAGCGGATGCGGCTTGACGGGACGAGAAAGGAACTCGGGATGGAACTGAACTCCGATCATCCACGGATGATTGACGTTCTCCATAATCTCTACCTGTCCGCCGGTTGGGCAGATTCCCGCCACCTTCATTCCGGCGTCGTCAAACTCTTTGATATATTTATTGTTGAATTCAAAGCGGTGGCGGTGACGCTCCTCTATTTCGTTGGTGCCGTATATCCTCTCGGCTTTGGAGCCGGCGCTGATATTGCAGGGATAGGCTCCGAGTCTTGAGGTTCCGCCGATATCCTTGACATTTTTCTGCTCTTCCATCAGGTAGATGACGGGGTCTGGCGTATTCTCGTCCATCTCCAGGCTGTTAGCCGATTTGAGCCCCAGCACGTTGCGCGCGAATTCGATGACTGCGACCTGCATGCCAAGGCAGAGGCCAAAGTAGGGAATGCCTTTTTCGCGGGCGTACTTTGCCGCGGCGATCATGCCCTCGACTCCGCGCTGGCCAAAGCCTCCGGGGACCAGTATCGCGTCGGCGCCGCCCAATATCTCTTCGACATTGCCGTTTTCAAGGTCGCCCGACTCGACGGGAAACATCTTTACCTTAACGCCGTTGGCGATACCGGCATGTGAGACCGCCTCATTAACGCTGAGATAGGCGTCCTTTGTCTCCGTATACTTTCCAACCAGCGCGACTACAAGCTCACCCTTAAGGGTATCGTGCTTATGGAGAAATTCTTTCCAGTCCTTCATATCTGGGGCCTTCTGCGTCGGCATGCCAAGCTTTTTCAGCACAAGGCTGTCAAACTTCTGTGAATGAAGCACGATAGGAATTCTGTAGATCGAATCGGAATCTATCGCTTCAAAGACCGCGTCGGCAGGGACGCTGCAAAAGAGGCCGATCTTCTCCCTGAGATCCGGCCCCACTGGATACTGCGAACGGCAGACGATGACGTCGGGCTGTATGCCGATACGGCGCAGCTCGTTAACGCTGTGCTGAGTAGGTTTGGTCTTGAGCTCTCCCGAGGCCGCTATATATGGAACGAGCGTAACGTGGCAGTAAAGAATATTCTCCCGGCCGACACGCCCCGCAAACTGACGTATCGCCTCAAGATATGGAAGTCCCTCAATATCGCCTACCGTGCCGCCGATCTCGGCAATGACGACATCATTACCGGCGCCGACATGCTCGATCCGGTCCTGTATTTCATTCGTGATATGCGGTATGACCTGCACTGTTGCGCCGTTATAGCCTCCCGCGCGTTCGCGCTGTATTACGGAGGAATAAACCTTGCCGGTGGTACAGCTGTTCTCTCCCAGGATCGCCTCGTCTATGAAACGCTCATAATGCCCGAGGTCAAGATCCGTCTCCGCGCCGTCACAGGTCACAAAGACCTCTCCATGCTGGAATGGGCTCATCGCCCCCGCATCGACGTTGATATAGGGATCCATCTTTATGATGCTCACCCTGTAACCGCGGCGCTTCAGCAATACACCGAGCGACGCGGCGGTGATCCCTTTTCCAAGAGAAGAAACTACCCCGCCGGTGACAAAAATATACTTAGTCATAGAATTCAAAACGCCCCTTTACGCATATCTGAAATTTATCAATATCTGTCCAGTCTATCTGAGATGTCTAAGCGGATTCTGCGGCGTGCCGTTGACCCGTACCTCAAAGTGCACATGGTTTCCCGTAGAACGTCCGGTGCTGCCCACGAGGGCGATCGTCTGTCCCTGGGAGACTCTCATGCCCTTTCGCGCGATAAGCTTGCTGCAGTGGCCATAAAGCGTAGTCAGCCCCTTTGAATGGGAGATGACGACCGCTTTGCCGTATCCGCCCATCCAGCCGGAGTGAACTACCACGCCGGAGGCTCCGGCCTTGATCTCCGTACCGCGGGGGGCGCGTATATCAAGCCCAGAATGGAATACCCGGCGTCTGCCGAACGGGCTCTTGCGCCATCCGAACGGACTCGATATCTGTCCAAGCACGGGCCAGCGGAATCCTCTTACGCTGCCGCTCGAAATTTTCACAGTGGCGGTGCGTACACGTCCGTTTTTATTCGTCGCGATACGCACTTCGGTAACGGCTACCAGCTTTCCTCCGGGCAGGAATATCTCGCTGCCGGCGATCAGCGATTCGCTCTTCATCGCGTTGGCGAGCAGGACCGACTCCTTCGTCGAGCCGTACTTATCGGCAAGCTTGGCGAGTGTATCTCTCTTCGCCACCTTGACGAAGATACCGTCCTGATTCGGTATGCGCAGAGTCATTCCCAGCTTAAGGCGATTTATGTTTCCGCCGAGAACCTTCTGGTTCGACCCCACGAGCGTATCAACGTCGAGGTTGAATTTATCCGATATTCCCCAGAGCGTATCTCCCTCTTTGACAATATACTCTGAGGTCTCAAGCAGCTTTCCCTTCTTCGCGATAGCCAGCTCCTCTTTCTGAAGCTTCCTGACGAAGAGCAGCGTCGCGGTCACGTCGTTATGGCTGTCCGGTACATAGAGCACCTCGGCGGGATTCGGCTTTTCATTTTTCCGCAGACCGTTAGCCTGACGCAGGTCCTCTTCACTGATACCGAACTCATCGGCGATAGACTTCAATGTATCGCCGGGTTCAAGTACGACCTCGGTCCAGTGGATGTCCTCGTCGAGAACGCTCTGGTCGGAGCTGGAGATGCGTCCGTCGTTCTTAGAGAGTATGCCGTAAAGCTTAAGCTCCTCATCGGTAAGAGTCGGGATGCTTGGAAGCGGCCCGATTGCCAGCGGCACCACCTCGGTCTCTTCCTCGGCGGCATCCGCCGGAGCGACCCCAGTATTGTTGAGGAAGTCCGATACGTCCACAGTAAAGAAGCCCCGGTTGTCTTCGGGGCGTTCAGTCACAAATTCGCTGTCAAGGCCGATCCAGTACATGCCTGTATGCTCCGCCGCTTTGGCGGCGAAGACGACGGCGCCTCCAACCGCAGCCATCAAAAAGATGATGAGGCAAAGAGTCTTCCGTCGTTTTGTTTTACGTATCTCATCTCCGGCTTTCATCGATCCACCTCTTACGATTGTCGTCGCTCGAAAAAGTCAGTTTCTAGCCAGCCTTTATTGTAGCAAGAAAATCACGATTCGTGGGCGTGTTTCTTAATTTATCAAGGATGAGATTTAGAACTTCCGCCTCGTCCATATTTGCGATCTTCCTGCGCAGGCCCCAGATGCGCTGCAGATCGCCCTCTGGCACCATCAGCTCCTCTTTGCGCGTTCCTGAACGCGTGATATCAAGGGCAGGGAAGATGCGCTGCTCGGATATCTTCCGCGAGAGATGGACCTCCATATTGCCCGTTCCCTTGAATTCTTCATAAATCACATCGTCCATACGGCTGCCGGTCTCAACCAGCGAGGTGCCGATGATCGTCAGGCTGCCGCCGTTTTCTATGTTGCGCGCGGCGCCGAAGAATTTCTTCGGGAAATAGAGCGCCGCGGGGTCCATGCCTCCGGAGAGCGTACGTCCCGACGGAGGGACGATGAGGTTTGAGGCGCGGGCGAGTCTTGTGATCGAATCAAGCAGCAGCACGACGTCCTTCGAGACCTCCACGAGGCGCTTAGCCTTTTCAAGTGCCAGTCCGGCGACGCGGAGATGCTCCTCCGCGGGGCGGTCGAATGTGGAGGCGATGATCTCGCCGTCCACGGAACGCGCCATATCGGTGACCTCTTCGGGGCGTTCGTCGATGAGCAGCACCATAAGTATCACTTCGGGATGGTTTGTCGTTATCGAATGCGCGAGATTTTTAAGAAGGGTCGTCTTTCCGGCCTTCGGCGGGGAAACGATCAGAGCGCGCTGTCCTTTGCCAATCGGCGCGAAGATATCGACGATACGCGTCGCTATCTGTTTGCGGTCCGTCTCCAGCTCAAGCTTCTCGGTCGGGAATATCGGCGTCAGCGCCTCGAAATGCGGACGGCGGCGCGCCGCCTCTGGGTCGGTGAAGTTGACGTTCTCCACGCGGAGCAGCGCCTCATAATGTTCCTGGTCCTTTGGCGGGCGGATGATGCCCCAGACCACATCGCCGTTGCGCAGGCCGAAACGTCTTATCTGCGAGGCCGATACATAGATATCGTTGCTGCTCGGGAGAAGTCCGGAGGGGCGCAGGAAGCCGTATCCCTCGCTCATGCACTCAAGGGTGCCGCCGTTGAAGCGGTAGCCGAGGGCTTCAGCCTGCGTCTTCAGGATATCGTTGATCAGATCGTCCTTGCGGCGTGTCGTTATCGAGGTCACGCCGATCTCTTTCGCAATCTTGCGCAGCTCTGCGAGAGTCTGTCCCGCGAGTTGGTTGAATCCAAGTTTGGGATGCTGGTGGCGTATCTGTCCTCTGTCGTTCTTCTGTGAGTCTACTACGGGAAGATTTCTGTTTTCCACGGTGCCTTCGTCACATGCTTCGGCCCCGTCCTCTGTTTCCGAGGCGGCCTCTATCTCTTTTTCAATCTCGATATCTTCATTTTTTTCTTCCGGAGCTTCATCGGCACAGGACTCGCTCTCAGTAGCCTGCGCAAGCTGAGCGGCGTCGGGGGTTATATCGTCATCCGCTCCGGCAGGCTCCGCTGCTTCGTCTGACGGCGCTTCCGCCTGCGGCGGCTCCGCCGCCTCGGCCGTCTCGTTGACGGAGGCCTCCGGCTCTTTTTTCGGAGAGCGTCGGGTTCTCTTGACCGTCTTTTTATCTTCCTGCTCGGCGGCCTCTTTCTCCTCTTCAGGGAAGAGCGTACCCGTAGCCTCGGCGACGGTCCTCTTTCTGCCGCGGCGGCTCTTTTTCTCCTCAGCCGCAGGTTGTTCTTCCTGGACTTCCGCAGCTTCAGTCACGGTATTCTCTTCGTCCTTTTTCCTGACGTAAGTCCTCTTTTTACGAACTGGCGTCTCTTCCGGCGCTTCGGCGGCTGACCCTTTTATCTCTGCGGCGCTTTCAGCATTTTCAGCGGGTTCGCCCCTCTTTGAGGCGGCGCGCCGTCTTACGGCAGCCTTCGGTTCATCTGTAGGTTCTGTCTTTTTCCTTGGCAATTCATTAGCCTCCGTTTAATATGAAGAATAAATATTAATTCTTTCGTATGATTTCAAAATCCAGTTCGCTCAGCCGTTTTGTCGGTGATGATATCGTTACGCGGTACTTCCCGACGGGCAGAGGAGTCCCCTCTTCCCGCAGCAGATAGAACGCTCTGACTCCGTCCTTAGTCATCAATTTCAGAGGTTCGGACAAGACTAAGTCTTTTCCGTAATACCATGAAACTTCCAGATGATTTCCTTCCGACGCGGAGGAATATTGAAACCACAGGCAGACCTGACGTGTTCCGTATTGAATGGTGTTCATCACTTTATGGGGAAGCCTGTTGCGGTCAAGCTCCACACAGACAACGGCTTTATCTATGCGGAAGGTACTTCCCAAGAGACCTGACTTGAGACTTACTACAATTAACGCTACCAGTATTATAACCGCCACACCGAGCAGTATCAGCGGCCTTTTACCGGAACTATCTTGGTAATTTTGATCCATCTGTTCCACCAGTCTCTAATTTGTTATTTTATCATGAGTTTGTAGGAAAATATATATTTTCTCCCGTAAAACACAAAAAATCTCGACAAAAATAGCATACCCTATGAAAATCCGCAGCCTCAAGCGAAACGATAAAGCTCCCAGAGCTCATTGAGCGAAGATATGATCTTGTCCTGCGTCGCTATATCGAACCCGTCGACGGTGAGTTCGGGAAGGCGGCTGATACCGTCCACCGCTCCCCGCTCCTTCACAGCCTTCAGCATTGCCAGCTCCTCTCCCGCCTCCGGCCCGCGCCAGTTTCCCCACATAAAAGACAGCGCCGCGGTCAGCGCGTAGGCTCCCCAGTTGCTGACGTCCACGGCGAGCGCATAATCCGTCCGCACCGTGCAGAGACAGGAGGCATAGGCAGGCAGCAGTCTTTTTAGTTCCTCATGGAAGTTTCCCATGCCGACCTCGTTGCCCCCGTCGCCGATGCCAAGCGTCGGGATGCCGCGTTCCTTCGCCTCCGCGGCCAACTCGTCAAGCGGCGGCGTCCACGCCGAGATATCTATCTTACGGAAGTTGTAATAGCCGCCGTCCTCCGCGCGCCCCAGCCGTTCGGTGAAAATCAGCCCGTCAGGAGACTCGTCCGCAAGCCGCGGCGGCGCGGTCCTCACCAGCCGCCGCGGATACCCCGCGGCGGCCGCGGCGGCGCGCATCACAGAAAGACAGAGCTCATCGGTCCATATCTCCGATTCACGCCCCTCGCGATAAAAGGCGCGCGCGAGCATTACCGCGCCGCCGGGACCGTCCGTCTCCGGAGCGTCGGCCCCGGGGATATAAAATCCCGAGACGACCGCCACCCTTTTTAGGGGAGCAAAAGCCGCAGCCGCCCTCTGCCAGTCTTCGGGGCGGCAAAGCTTGGAGACTCCGCGCCCTCCTCTGTCACGTGAAACGAGCGATATGAGCTTTTTGGCATAGGCTTCCGGTAGAACCATATCTGCGGTCACGGTATCTCCTCCATTTGATAACGGTCAAATGCGGTGCGGTGAACTGCCGCCGCGTTATTTCCGACGGCAGACGGTCGTCGTATAATACCTAAATACTCAGGGTCTCCACCAGGCGCAGCATATCCGAGTCAAGCGGGTGGTGCTGCGTCCACGCCGTTTCCAGCGGCACGGTCACTATCTCGTCCTTCGTCCGCCCCACCATCATGCCGCGCTTGCCGTCGATCAGCGCCTCCACAGCCGCCGCTCCCAGACGCGAGGCAAGAACGGTGTCAAAACAGGAGGGCGCGCCGCCGCGCTGCAGATGTCCGAGGACGACTATCCGCGGGTCATAATCGCAGTGCCCCTTCAATTTCTCCGCCAGCTCCGAGGCCGACATGACCCCCTCGGCAAGGACGATCAGCGAATGCGTTTTGCCGCGCTGCTTGGCGTAATGGATCTTATTCGCGATCGCCTCCAGGTCCACCGGCAGCTCGGGAATCAGCACGAACTCCGCGCCACAGGCCACCCCAGTCTCCAGCGCGAGAAAACCGGCGTGCCGTCCCATCACCTCTACGATAAACATCCGATCGTGGCTCGATGCGGTGTCACGCAGCTTGCTGATACATTCCAGCGCGGTATTGCAGGCCGTATCAAATCCGATAGTGCAGTCGGTGCCGGCCATATCGTTGTCTATCGTGCCGGGGACTCCCACCACATGAATACCGCGGTCATGGAGCTCCTTCGCTCCGCGGAAAGAGCCGTCGCCGCCGATCACCACCAGCGCGTCTATGTCGTTCTCCCGCAGCTTGGAGACGCCGGCGTTGATACCCTCCGGCCTCATAAAGGCCGGACAGCGCGCGGTGCGAAGCATCGTCCCGCCGTGCAGCAATATCCCGCCGACAGAACTGCGCGTCAGAGGGACAAAGTCCCCTTCGAGCAGTCCTTCATACCCGCGGCGTATACCTACCACCTGCAGTCCATGATATAAAGCCGTGCGCGTGACGGCGCGTATTGAGGCGTTCATCCCCGGCGCGTCGCCGCCGCTTGTCAAAACCCCGATTCTGCGAAGCATCTTTCGTCCCCCTTGTCCTGCTCTCTCAGCCTTTTCTTCATCCTCTATTATGCACGCCCTATTATAACAAACTTTGCTCATAACCAATATTCCCCATCTTCCGGCCACGCTCCGGGATGTTCCGGGGCGGAGACCCGCCGCGTCCAGACGAGGACCGCCCTCACCTCGGCTCCCGCCCTTTGCAGCGCGAACTTCGCCGCGCGCACGGTGCCGCCGGTCGTATAAACATCGTCCACAAGGACGACGCCTCTCCCCGCAAGCTCCGGCGAGGCTTCGAAAGAACCGAAGCTCAGCGCCCGGCGCTCCCTGCCCCTCTTCTCCGTCTGCGCCCCGCTGCCGGCGCGCCATTTAAGCAGCCCCGCGGCGACCGGCGTCCCCCACTGCGAGGATATTCCGCGCGCGATCAGCTCCGTCTGATTGAAGGCGCGGCGGCTGTCCGCGTGGAGCGGCAGCGGTACCAGCATCTCCGCCTCCTGCAGCGGAAACAGCCTCCCCATCTCCCGTCCGATCGCCTCCCCGAGCGGCCGCATATTCTTATACTTCAAGGCCAGAATAAAACTGCGCGCGTCGCCGTCATGGATGGCGGCAGCGTAACAGGGCACGCTGTCATAACAGCATTCGACCCCGTAAGCGCCGCCGCAGTCGGCGCAGAAGGGCGGCAGCGCCTCACTCGCCGCGCCGCTCAGACAGCCGGGACAATAGGGCGCGGCAAGCCGTCCGCAGGCCGGACAGTGCTGGGGAAATATTATGTGCGAGAGGTAGGAAAAGATAGGCCGCATAAAGGCTGAAAATTAAAAAGGGGCGGCATAGCGCCGCCCGAACATTCTCTTAAAATATTTACGCGAAGCGCTCCGCCGCCCGTTTGAGCGTCTCGGCCTTGTCCGTGCGCTCCCAGGCGGGCATCGGGTCAAGGTCGATACGGCCCATATGGCCGTAGGCGGCCAGACGCCGGTACTGCGGTTTACGCAGGTCTAGGTCGCGGATGATCGCCGCGGGACGGAAATCGAAGTTCTCGCGCAGCAGCTGCGTGATCTCCTCGTCCTTTATCTTCCCCGTGCCAAAGGTCTCGACCATGATCGAAACGGGCTTCGCGACGCCGATCGCGTAGGCCACCTGTATCTGGCAGGCGTCGGCGAGTCCCGCCGCGACGACGTTCTTCGCCGCGTAGCGCGCCATATACGCCCCTGAGCGGTCCACCTTCGTCGGGTCCTTGCCGGAGAAAGCTCCGCCGCCGTGAGGCACCGCGCCGCCGTAGGTATCGACGATTATCTTGCGCCCCGTCAGGCCGCTGTCGGCCTGCGGGCCGCCCATCACAAAGCGCCCCGTCGGGTTGACGAGAATGCGCGGCTTTGTGGTGATGAGCTGGGATGGAATGACGGGCTTAATGACATGCTCTATGATATCCGCCTCGATCTGCTTCTGGTCGATCGCTGGGTGATGCTGGGTGCTGATGACCACGGTATCGACACGCAGCGGCTTGCCGTTGACATATTCCACCGTCACCTGGCTCTTGCCGTCCGGACGCAGATAGGGCAGCGTCTTATTCTTGCGCACCTCTGAGAGGCGGCGCGTCAGCTTCTGCGCGAGCGAGATGGGCAGCGGCATCAGTTCTTCAGTTTCGTTGCAGGCGTAGCCTACCATCAGCCCCTGGTCGCCGGCGCCGATGGCGTCTATTTCGTCCTCTGAAAGCTCCTTCGCCTCTTTCGCCTTGTCGACGCCGAGCGCGATATCGGGAGATTGTTCGTCTATCGTGGTGATGACGGAGCAGGTGTCCCCGTCGAAGCCATACTTCGCGCGCGTGTAGCCGACATCCTTCACCGTCTTGCGCGCTATCTTCGGGATATCTACGTAGCAGACCGTGCTTATCTCTCCCGCGACCACTATCAGTCCGGTCGAGACCAGCGTCTCGCAGGCCACGCGCCCCATCGGGTCGGCTTCGAGAATGGCGTCAAGCACCGCGTCGGATATTTGATCTGCGAGTTTGTCTGGGTGTCCCTCCGTCACCGACTCCGACGAAATAAGAAACCTTTCTTTGCTCATGTTCAAACACCTCCATGTAATTTATGTAACTCTGCGTATTGTAGCATTATTTATTATTTTTGCCTAACGACCGCGTCCACTCGAACATCGCGATGCTCGCGGCGACGGAGGCGTTGAGCGAGCCTGTCGTACCCTGCATCGGGATGAAACGGATATCGTCGCAGGCCTTAGCCACGGCGTTACCCAGACCTTCGCCCTCAGCGCCGACGACGATGGCGCTGCGCGGCGGCAGGTCCTCGCGGAAAAGCGTGTCGCGCCCCTCCATCGCGAGCCCCGTCACCCAAAAGTCCGCCTCCTGCAGCATCTTTATCGTCTGCGAGACGTTGCCCACCTTCACGACCGGCAGCCGCAGCGCCGCTCCGGCGCTCGTCTTCACCACCGTCCCGGTGGGCAGGCAGCCGCCGCGTTTCGGGATCATCACCGCCGCGGCTCCCGCGGCCTCCGCGCTTCTGATGACGGCGCCGAGGTTGTGCGGGTCCTGCAGGTGGTCGCAGAGAAGGATAAGCGCCGGAGACGGCGCGGCCGGCAGCGAGGCGAGCAGCTCCTCCGGCTCCCACAGCTTCATCTGCGCGGTGTAGGCCGCGACTCCCTGGTGGTTTTCTCCGTCCGTCAGCCTGTCGAGCGCCGCGCTCTCAACGTTCTGGAATATTATCCCGTTCGCGCGGCATAGCTCCGTGATCTTCGCCTTTATGTGCGGCTGGGCGCTCTTCGCGATGAGCACCTTCATACAGCGTTCGGGGTCTCCCTCCAGCAGCGCGATCACCGGGTTGCGTCCCCAGCAGATATCGCCCGCCGGCGCTCCCTCCGGCCTCTTGTCAGCCCTCTCATCGCGGCCGTGTCCTCTTCTTCTGTTATCGTTCGTCATGACCCCTCTTCATCTCCTCAAAAAACTGCGCCAGATACTTGGAGGTCGGCCCCTTCGCGCGCGCCACCTCTTCCGGCGTGCCCTTGGCGATCAGCCTTCCGCCGCCGCGGCCTCCCTCCGGCCCCAGGTCCATTATATAGTCCGAGGAGGCCAGCACGTCAAGGTTGTGCTCGATCACAAGCACGGAATTTCCCTGCTCGACAAGTTTATGGAGCAATTTCAGCAATTTCTTGACGTCCGTGTAGTGAAGCCCCGTCGTCGGTTCGTCAAGCAGATACAGCGTGTTGCCGCGGAACTTCTTGCCGAGCTCCGTCGCGAGCTTCACGCGCTGCGCCTCGCCGCCGGAGAGCGTCGGCGCGGGCTGTCCCAGCCTGATATAGCCAAGCCCAGCCTCCTGTATCACCTTCAATTTATTCGCGATTCGCGGAATGCCCGAGAAATGCTCGATCGCCTCGTCGACGGTCAGATCGAGGACGTCGGCGATCGAAAGCCCCTTGTAACGGACCTCGAGCGTCTCGCGGTTATAACGCTGCCCCTTGCAGACGTCGCACTTTACATAGACGTCCGGGAGAAAGAGCATCGAGACCTTGATCACGCCGTCGCCGTTGCAGGCCTCGCAGCGTCCGCCCTTCACGTTGAAGCTGAAGCGTCCCGGCTGATAGCCGCGCAGCTTCGACTCCTGCAGTTCGGCGTAAAACTCCCGTATCGGCGTGAAGACCCCCGTATAGGTTGCGGGGTTGGAACGCGGGGTACGCCCGATCGGGCTCTGATCGACAAGCACGATATTGCGCAGCGATTCGTAGCCGCTCACCGATTCAAACCTGCCCGGACGTTCGCGGTAGTCCTTGTCAAACTTTCCGCGCAGCCCCTTATAAAGGACCTCGTAGAGGAAGGTGCTCTTGCCCGATCCGGAGACCCCCGAAAGCGCGGCGAACACATTAAGCGGGATATCGATATTAAGCTTCTTAAGGTTGTTCTCCCTGGCGCCGCGCACCTTGATCATGCCGGAGGGCTTCCGGCGCTCAGGATGCGGACGCCAGGTGCCGTCGGCCTCGCCGCGCAGATAAAGCGCCGTGCTGGAACCGCCGCGCATCACCTCTTCGGCGCTGCCGTTGGCGATCAGCTCGCCGCCGTGCTCTCCCGCGCCGGGGCCAAGCTCGAGGATGTGGTCGGCGGCGGCCATCGTGTCGCGGTCATGCTCGACGACGAGCACGGTGTTGCCGATGTCGCGTATCGCCCTCAGCGTGTCAAGCAGCCGGTTCGTATCGCGCGGATGAAGTCCGATCGTCGGCTCGTCGAGCACATAGAGCACGCCGGTCAGCTGCGAACCTATCTGGGATGCGAGCCTGATCCGCTGGCTCTCCCCGCCGGAGAGAGTGTCGGCGCGGCGCGAGAGGCTGAGATAACCGGCCCCCACATCGTTGAGGAATGAAAGCCTCTTGCGCACCTCGACCAGCGCGATGCCGACGATCTTCTGCTCACGCTCGCCGAGCTTAAGCCCGTCAAGTTTCGTTATCAGCTCGTCAATCGGCATCTCCGTTATCTCGCCGATATTATACCCGCCGAGGGTGACGGCCAGCGCCTCGGGCTTGAGCCTCATACCCCTGCAGGTCGAACAGACGTCCTCCACGAGATAGCGCCCCAGCTCCTCTTTATAGTTTTCCGACTCGGTCTCGTTGTAGCGCTTCTCAATCCAGGGAATGAGGCCGATATACTTGCCGTTGTACTCCCAGTCGCCATTTTTCTTATCGCTGAAGGTAAGCTCAAGGACCTCGTCGGAACCGTAGAGCAGCTCATGCCGCACCTCCTCCGGAAGCTCCCTGAAGGGCTTGCCGATATCCCAGCCCTTTTTCTCCGCGAGCTTCTCCGCCTTATGCACCATATACTTCATGCTCTTCCAGGGGATAAAGCCGCCCTCGCCGAGCGGCAGCTCGGGATTGACCGCGAGCTCCGCCGAGAAATGCGAGTGAAAGCCGAGACCGCCGCAGTCGGGACAGGCTCCAAAGGGCGCGTTGAACGAAAAAAGGCGCGGTTCGATATCGGGAAGGCTGATCTGGCACTCGGGACAGATATACTTCTCCGTCAGCTCCCGGTCGGCGCTCCCCTCGGAGGCGAGCAGGATAAAGCCGTCCGAGAGCTTGAGCGCCATCTCTATCGCCTCGCTGAGACGCGAGCGGTTCTCCTCCTTGACGCGCATGCGGTCGATAAGGCACTCGATGGTATGCCGCCTCTTCTTGTCCAGCTCCACCGCCTCTTCAAGCCAGTAGAGCGTGCCGTCGATGCGCGCGCGCATATACCCCTGCTGGTGCAGCTTGAGCAGCAGGTTCCGGTACTCGCCCTTCTTGGCCTTGACCACCGGGGAAAAAATCTCCAGCGGTTTGCCGTCGTACTCCTGATAGATAAGGTCGATTATCTCGTCGACGCTGTAACGGTGCACCTCGCGGCCGCACTTTGGGCAGTGCGGCGTACCGGCGCGCCCGTAGAGCAGGCGCAGATAGTCGTATATCTCGGTGACCGTTCCCACCGTCGAACGGGGGTTGTGGTTGGAGCCCTTCTGCTCGATCGATATCGCGGGAGAGAGCCCCGAGATATCGTCGACATCCGGCTTATCAGACATTCCGAGAAACTGCCGCGCGTACGAGGAGAGCGACTCCACATAGCGCCGCTGCCCCTCGGCGTAGACCGTGTCGAAGGCCAGCGAAGACTTGCCCGAGCCGGATGGGCCCGTTACGACGACGAGCTTATTTTTTGGGATATCTGCGTTTATGTTTTTGAGGTTGTGCTGCCTTGCCCCGGTAATTCTTATTTCCTGTTCCAATCGGATTGCCGCCTTTCAGTCTCTGTATATCGTCTCTTAATTGGGCCGCCGTTTCAAAGTCCAGCTTCTCCACGGCCTCCCACATCCTTCTTTCAAGCTCCTGGATATCCTGCTCCCGCGCCTCTTCATTTGGGGTGGCGGCGCGCATGCCGGCGTAGCTGTTCTCGTTGTCGTCGAGCAGCTCGTCCGGCAGCAGGTTTTTCACGGATTTGATGATCGTCTTCGGTTCGATGTGATGCTCCTCGTTGAAGGCGGACTGCGCCACACGGCGGCGCGCTGTTTCTTTCATCGCCAAATCCATACTGTCTGTTATCCTATCGGCATATAATATCACTTTTCCCGCACTGTTGCGAGCGGCGCGGCCGATCATCTGTATCAGGGAGCGGTGCGCGCGCAGATAGCCCTCGCGGTCGGCGTCAAGGATCGCCACCAGCGAGACCTCCGGCAGGTCGATGCCCTCGCGGAGCAGGTTTACCCCCACAAGCACGGCAAAGACGCCTAGACGCAGGTCGCGCAGCAGCTCCGCGCGCTCGAAGGTGTCAAGCTCCGAGTGTATATAGCGGACCTTGATGCCGAGCTCCGCCATATATTCGGCGAGATCCTCGGCGGAGCGCTTCGTCAGCGTCGACACCAGCACGCGCTCGCCGCGGTCGACGATTGGACGGATCTCCGCGAGCAGGTCGTCGACCTGCCCCGTCGCCTTATGCACCTCCACCTCCGGGTCCGGGATGCCGGTCGGTCGTATGAGCTGCTCCACCACATGGTCAGAATGCTCGAACTCATAGTCGCCTGGGGTGGCGGAGATAAAGAGGGCGTTTTTCAGCGCCGGTTCATATTCGTCCCAGCGCAGCGGCCGGTTGTCAAGACAGGAGGGCAGGCGGAAGCCGTGCTGCACGAGGACCTCCTTGCGGGCGCGGTCGCCGTTGTACATGCCGCGTACCTGCGGCAGCGTCATATGCGATTCATCAATGAAAAAGAGCGCGTCCTGCGGAAAGAAGTCCAGCAGCGTTCCCGGCGGGTCTCCCTCCTCGCGTCCGTCAAGATATCTTGAATAGTTCTCTATGCCGGAGCAGTAGCCGACCTCAAGCAGCATCTCAAGGTCGTACTTTGTGCGCATCTTCAGCCGCTCGGCCTCAAGATACTTGCCCTCGCTCGTAAAGCGCGCGCAGCACTCCTCCATCTCCTGTTCGATGACGCCCGCCGCCCTCTGAATCGCGTCGGTGCTCGTCACATAATGCTGCGAGGGGAAGATGCCGACCTTCTCTTTCCTGAGCAGGCTCTTTCCTGATACTGGATCGATCTCGTCAATCCGCTCTATTTCGTCGTCAAAGAAGGAAATTCGCAGTGCTGTGTCGCTGTAGGCGGGGAAGATCTCCATCGTCTCGCCCCGGCTGCGGAAGGTCCCCGGCACAAGCGATACGTCGTTGCGTTCATAATAATTCTCTATGAGGCGCAGCATGAAGGCGCGGCGCTCCCACCGCTCGCCCTGCGCGAAGCGGAAGATCGCGTCCTCGTAGTTCTTCCTCTTTCCCAGTCCGTAGATACAGGAGACGCTTGCGACGACGATGACGTCGCGCCGCTCAAGCAGCGACTTGGTGGTCGCGAGACGCAGCTTTTCGATACGCTCGTTAACCGAAGAATCCTTTTCTATATAGACGTCGGAGGCGAGGATATAGGCCTCCGGCTGGTAATAATCATAGTAACTGACGAAATAATTTACGGAATTCTCGGGAAAGAACTCCTTGAACTCGCTGTAAAGCTGCGCCGCGAGAGTCTTATTGTGCGCCATCACGAGCGTGGGGCGGTTGAGCTCGGCGATGACGTTCGCCATTGTGAAGGTCTTGCCGCTGCCCGTGACGCCGAGAAGCGTCTGTCGCATCCCGTCACGTTCGCGAAAACCGCGCACGAGCTTCTCCACCGCCTGCGGCTGATCCCCCGACAGTCCGAAGGGCGCGACCAGTTTAAATTTATCCTCTGTCATCTTTTTCCTCTCTTAATTTGCACATTAGATATTTTTATCTAAAACCGTTCTATTTTAGCACAAATAGACGCTCGACGCCATTTAAGATAATTTATTATAGCAGGACAAACGTATAGATGTCAGCAAATAATAATTGTTTCCACAAAGACATATTGGACTGGCGGCTGCGAGGCGCGCCGTCTGCGCATATAAAAAACGAGCCGCCCGTGCGGGCGGCTCGCTGACCGGTCTTATCTCTCTTCGTCTATCGGGGCGTTGAAGTTCCCCGAATCGGCCTCCTCGATGTCGGGCACCTGATGAATGACCGCTTCGGCGTCCGGAGCATCGCCGTCCTCATTTTCCTTTCCCTTGTCTTCCGGCTTATCCCCGCCGTCCTGCGGTTTATCCTCCGCGGCGCTCTCGCCTGGATGTTCCTTTTTCGGATATCCGAGAAGCTCGTCAAGCTCGTCGCCCTCGAGTATCTCCTTCTCAAGCAGCAGACGCGTGATCTCTTCCAGCCGTTCGCGGTTCTCCGTGAGTATCTCCTTTGCCTTGTTCATGCTGCCGTCGACAATCGCGCGGATCTCAAGGTCTATCGTATGGGCGACCTCTTCGCTGTAGTTGCGGTCGTCGACGATATCATGGCCGAGGAATACCTCGTGCTGCTTGCGGCCAAGCGTCACCAGCCCCAGCTTGTCGCTCATGCCGAACTGCGTCACCATCTGGCGCGCGATCTGGGTGGCGCGCTCGAGGTCGTTGGAGGCGCCCGTCGTCACATCGCCGAAGCAGATAGATTCGGCTACGCGTCCGCCGAGCAGGACGCAGATCTTATCCGCGAGCTCCTGACGCGAGATGAGGAACCTGTCCTCCTCGGGAAGCTGGAGCGTATAGCCGAGCGCCATATGCCCGCGCGGGATGATCGAGATCTTGTGTACCGGGTCCGAACCCTTTATCTTCGCCGCGACGAGGGCGTGTCCCGCCTCGTGGTAGGCGATTATTTCGCGCTCTTTCTTGCTGATTATGCGGCTCTTGCGCTCCGGCCCCGCCATGACGCGGTCGATAGCCTCTTCAAATTCCGGCATGCCGAGCATTTCCTTATCGCGCCGCGCCGCGAGCAGCGCCGCCTCGTTGACGAGGTTGGCCAGGTCGGCGCCGACAAAGCCCGGCGTACGGCGCGCGATGACGTCGAGATCGACGTCGTGCTCTATCTTCATATCGCGAAGATGGACCTTGAGAATATCGCGGCGTCCGTTGACGTCGGGACGGTCCACCACCACCTGGCGGTCAAAGCGTCCCGGACGCAGCAGCGCGGGGTCGAGAATATCGGGCCTGTTGGTCGCGGCGATGAGGATTATCCCCGATCCGGCCTCAAAACCGTCCATTTCGACAAGCAGCTGGTTCAGCGTCTGTTCGCGCTCGTCATGGCCTCCACCGAGTCCTGCGCCGCGGTGACGTCCGACGGCGTCTATTTCGTCGATGAATATTATGCAGGGCTGATACTTGCGGGCCTGTTCAAAGAGGTCGCGGACGCGCGCCGCGCCGACGCCGACGAACATCTCCACAAAGTCCGAGCCGCTGATGCTGAAAAAGGGAACGTCGGCCTCGCCGGCCACCGCGCGGGAGAGAAGGGTCTTTCCCGTTCCCGGAGCGCCGAGCAGAAGCACGCCGCGCGGCACCTTGGCGCCGAGCTTTGTAAACTTCGCGGGGTCTTTAAGGAACTGTACGACCTCTTCAAGCTCCTCCTTCGACTCGTCGCAGCCCGCGACGTCGGCGAAGGTCACCTTCGGACGGTTGTCAAGGAACAGCTTGGCCTTGCTCTTCGCAAAGCCCATCACCTTGCTGCCGCCGCCCTGCATGTTATAGATGAAGTATATCCAGACGCCGATCAGAAGAAGCGTCGGCAGGAGCGACGTCAGAAGCGCCGTGAGCCACGAATTCTTCGGCGGCGGCACGACCTCGACCTCGACGCCCTTCTCCGCCACTATCGAGGGAAGCGTCGCCGCGTCGAGGATATAGGTCGTGAACTGCTTGCCGGACTTCAGCGTGCCGATAAGCTGCTCGTGGTCGATCTTGACCTTCGTCACGTTGCCGCTGTTTACCTCGCTCAGGAAGGTGCTGTAGGGCATCACTTCGTTCTGTGTCGTTTTTTTAGCGCTGTCAGGGCCCAGGAATACATTGACCAGGCTGACTACCAATACAATGAGGACGATATACATCCCCACATTTTTAGAAATTTTCTTCAATATCCATTATCCTCGCTTTCTATTTCTATGCGTTCCTCTTCTTTTCAAAAATAAAACCGCCCGCGCCCTCCGTCAGTCCAGGGGCTCGGCGATATGCACGGCCGGAAGGTGGCGGAACTGTCCCGCGTAGTCCAAGCCGTAACCGATGACAAACTCATCGGGAATGGTAAAGCCGGTATATTTGACATCCACATGCTGTGTACGGCGCTCGGCCTTGTCAAGCAGCACGCAGATCTCAAGCGACTCGGGTCCGCGCTCGCGCAGAAGCTTGCCGATGTACGAAAGCGAAAGTCCCGTGTCAAGTATATCTTCAACTATTATCACATGCTTGCCGTGGATATCCGTGCTCAGATCCTTCTGGATCTTGACCACGCCGCTGCTCTTGGTAGAGACGCCGTAGGATGATATGGCAAGGAAATCAAGCTGGGCGTCGACGTCCGGCCCTATCTCGCGTACAAGGTCGGAAAAAAATATCACGGCCCCTTTGAGAACACAGACGAAGACGACCTTCTTTCCCTTATAGTCCTCGCGTATCCTTGACCCGAGCTCCTTTACCTTCCTGCGGAGCTCCTCTTCCGAAAGCAATACTCTGCCTATTCTATACTCCAAAATTGAGCACTCCCTTTAGGGCAATAAATTGCAGCTTACAAACAATTAAGAATAATATCATATTTCGTATTATCTCGCCCACCATGGAAGCCTATTTTCGCAGGTATTTTTGCTAAAAATTTTACCCGCCTTTATATCGGCCCGGTGAAGCCAGCCGATACCGCGTTCCGAATAGCAGACCTCGATATCGCGCGCCCACTGGAAACGCCAGCATCCGCCGCGTCTCACAAGTCCCGCGAGCTCGTTCGTGCGCGCGCGTGAGAGCGCGGGCAGCGAAAGCTCCGCTCCCTGAAGGCGGAGCATCTCGGCAAGGGTAAGCTCCGGCAGCTCTTTAAGCCCGCAAGTCCGCCAGGCGGCAAGCGCCGGCGGCTGATTAAAGGCGATCTTCGATATCTCCCCGCGCGCCGCGCTCTCCTTGGCCTCCACCTCGGCGCTCACCTGCTTCGCGAGGCCGAGCATCACGCCCTCAAAACCGGAGTTGAGGTTCTCCTTTATCCAGGGGATGAGTATGTTTCGCACCTTGTTGCGGGTGTAATCCGATTCGTCGTTGGTGAAATCGTCGCGCCAGGAGACGCCGTTTTCCCGCAGTATCCGCCGCAGCTCTTCGCGGCTGAAGTCTATCACCGGGCGCACGATATTGCCGCGCACCTCCGGTATCCCCCGCAGCCCGGCAAGCCCGCTGCCGCGCGCGAGGTTCATCAGCTGGGTCTCCACCACGTCGTCGGAGTTGTGGCCGACGGCGATATATGGCAGTCCAAGCCGCGCCGCCGTCTCATAAAAATGTTCGTAGCGCGCGCGCCGCCCCGCCATTTCAAAGGACTCTCCGCTCTCGCGGCAGTGGTGGACGTCAGTGACCTTGACGGCGCACTCTATCCCCCAGCTCTCGCAGAGCTCCCGCACAAATATGGCGTCCTCATGCGAGCCGCCATCCCGGGTACAATGATCGAGATGCGCCGCCGCCAGACGCCCTTTAAAAAAATTTTTCAGCAGCCAAAGCATCGCCACGGAATCGCCGCCGCCCGAAAGGGCGCAGACGATGCCGGAGGCCTCCGCCCACCCCTGACGCGAGGCGGCGGCGAGAAACTTTCGCCTATAATCCATCGGCGGCCTCCGCCGCCCTCTTTCCGTAATCGCACCACGCCGCGAGCGTACAGCGGGCGCAGTCTGGCTTTCGCGCGCTGCATATGCCGCGGCCGTGTTCGAGGAAATTCAGGTGGCCGCCGCGAAAACGCTCCTGCGGCAGCGCCTCCTCGAGCCGCGCCTGTATCTTATCCGGCGGATTCTTCTCGTCGGCCCAGCCGAAGCGCTTGCTGAGCCGCGTGATATGCGTATCGACGGGAAATCCCGGCAGCCCGAGGTCGAAGCATTCGACGATCGCCGAGGTCTTGGGTCCCACGCCCGGCAGCGAGGTCAGGTACTCGCGCACCTCCGGCTGCCGCCAGCTGCGGAGCTCCTTCAGCGTATAACCGCCGAACCGCTCCTTCACCGCCGCCAATATCTGTTGGATACGGGCGGGCTTCGTGCTGCTCATCCCCGCGATGCGCAGCACCTCCTTAAGCTCCTCAAGGTCGGCCTGCGCCACCTCGTCCCAGGAGGAATAGGTGGCCTTCATCTTCGCGAAGGCCTTGTCGCGCAGCTTATCGTTGGTATTCTGCGAAAGTATCGTCAATATCAGGTCGTCAAGCGGCTCCTCATACCAGAAGTCGGACGCGGGGCGCGCCTCGTTGCCGTAGAGCGCCTCCAAACCGTCGAGTATCTCCTGTACATGGTGGATGACAGCCATTATTCCGCCTCTTTCGCCTCCGGAGCCTCTTTGTCCTTGCTCTCCGCCGGCTCCGTCTTCTTCTTTCCCCGCTTTTTGGGCGGGTCGACACGGTCCGTCATGACCTTCTTGTAACGGAAAGAGCGCTCAAGCCAGCCCTCAAGGGCCGCCTGCACGCGCCCGTGGACGCTCTTCTTCGGATACTGCCCCTTCTCGTCCATTTTTCCCGCGGGGATGCCCGTAAGTATCTCTATCCCCTCGTCTATGGTCGAAATGCTCCATATATGGAACCTGTTTTTCCTCACCGCCTCCGTCACCTCATGGTTCAGCATGAGATGCTGCTCGTTCTGCACGGGAATGATCACCCCCTGCTTTCCCGTGAGGCCGCGCGCCTTGCAGTAGCGGAAAAAGCCCTCTATCTTCTCGTTGACGCCGCCGATCGGCTGAATGAATCCCATCTGGTCGACGGAGCCGGTGACCGCGATCCCCTGACTGAGCGGGATACCGGCGATCGCCGATATCAGGCAGTAAAGCTCCGTGGACGAGGCGCTGTCGCCCTCGATCCCGCCGTAGGTCTGCTCAAAGGCGATACGGGCGCTGACGGAGAGCGGGAATTCCCGCGCGTACATCCGTCCGAGATAGCTCGTGAGTATCATCAGCCCCTTGTTGTGTATCGGGCCGGTCATGCTCACCTCGCGTTCGATGTTGACGACGCCCTCCGCCCCCATAAATACGTTGGCGGTTATGCGAACCGGCGAGCCGAAAGAATGGTCTATCAGCTGCGAGACGGTGAGGCCGTTTATCTGGCCTACGACCTCGCCCTCGGTGTCGATGCGGATGACGCCCTTGCGGTACTCCTCAAGAACCTTGTCCTCCCACATATCGGCGCGGAAGACCTTCTCCTCAAGGGCCTTGCGCACATGGTCGACGCCGACGAGCTTCTTGCCGCCGGCCTTCGCGCAGGCCGTCGACTCGACCAGGATCTCGGCGATCTTATTAAGCTGCGTCGAAAGCTTGTTCCGGTCCTCCGCGAGACGCGAGGCCCATTCGATGACCTCGCCGACGGCGGCCGCGGTAAAGTTGAGCCGGCCCTCGCGCGCGACGAAGCCCGCGATAAACTGCGCGATCTGATACTCGCTCTCGGCGGTGCGCGGCATCTCCGAGTCAAACTCGGCCTTTATCTTAAAAACCTTCTGGAACTCGGGGTCATATATATTGAGCAGATAGTAAAGGTAGGGGGTGCCTACGATCACCACCTTCATATCAATCGGTATCGGCTCCGGACGCAGCGAGGATACCGGTATATAACCGAGCTGCTCGCCGAGATTCTCTATCGAGAGCTCACGGTAGCGCAGGACTCGCTTCAGCACATCCCAGGACATAAACTGGCGCAGCAGCTCGTCGGCGTCCAGCAGCAGGAAGCCGCCGTTCGCGCGGTGCATCGCGCCGGGGGTGATGCGGCGGAAATCCGTATAAAGATTCCCCTGCCGGTTTTCATAATCCACCTTGCCTACGAGGTTATAGTAAATGGGGTTCGTCTCGCAGATCACGGGAGCGCCGTCGTTCGGATTATTGGAGACGAAGGCGTTCACCTCATAGCGGGAGAAGTCTACCTCGGCGGCGTCGTCGCGCACGGCGGCGAGGAATACGTTGAAATTGGCGATAAGATCCTCCGTGAGCTCGTCGAGCCACTTCGCGAGCTTCTCGTTGGGCATGTGCTTGCCGCGCAGCTCCGTAAGGATGGGCGCGATCGCCACCCGGCAGATCTGGCTCTCCAGCTCCTTGATCTTCTCCTTGAGCTCCTTTTCCCGCTCGCGGATGAGACGCAGCTTCTCCAGCGTCTTCTGCGAAATCTCCTCGGAGACCTTCTGCAGCGCCTCCTGCTCCGTCTCAGAGAGCTTTTCAAACTCCTCCTGCTGCATCTCGCGGCGGACGAGCTGTTTTTCTCCCTCTTCGTCCTTTTTCTCGGCTTCGCCCTGTCCCTCTTCGTTTGAGGGCAGCGGCGGCGCCATTATCAGCGGCAGATTGACAAAGCCCTGCGGCGTGCGCTTGATCGCGAAATCCTTCGATTCCGCCCACTTCCGCAGCTCCTCCATAATCGCGTTGACCTCGTCCTGGAAGGACTTCACCAGCTGCGCCTTGTTATCCTCGAATTCGTTGTTGTCGAAGGCCTTCGCGAGCGCCGTCTTGATATCCTCGATCGCGTCCTCGGCGTCCTTCGCAAGATCGCGCCCCTTGCCGGCGGGCAGATTTATCGCCAGCGGCAGACTCGGGTCGTCGAAATTATAGACATACACCCAGTCGTCCGGCGCGGGCATATCGGCGGCGGCGCGTTTCAGCTCCTCCAGCGCGTAGGTGGTGCGGCCGCATCCCGGCTCGCCGACCATAAAAATGTTATACCCCTTGCTCTGCACCGAGAGGCCAAAGCCGACGGAACGCACGGCGCGCTCCTGCCCGATCAGCCCCGTGAGCTTATCCAGCCCCTTTGTCGTTTTAAAGCCAAGGGCCTCCAGGTCGGCCGAACGGCGAAGTCTGTCGGCGGAAAGTTGTTTATCCTTTATGAGAGACATTAAGCTCCTCCTGATCGTTTTCGGTTTTATGTTCAAAGAAATGCCCGCCCGCGGCCCGCCAAAGGCAGGCTCCTGCGGCGCAGGCACCACAACATACCTAATCTATAACAAATGTTAATATTAGTCAAAGGGAAATTTTCTCATCGAGCCTCTACGGCAAAAAATTTTGCGGTATTTATAAAAAGGTACGGACAAAAATAAAGAGAACAACCAAAGCTGTCCTCTTTTCAATCTCGATTTCTTATATAAAATATTGATATGATATAAAGAAATACTGCTGGAGTTAGATTTTCTCTACGTCGGAAGCCTGGGGACCCTTGCTGCCCTGGGTAATCTCGAAGCTTACTTTCTGACCCTCGTCAAGTGTTTTGAAACCGTCGCCCTGGATAGCGCTGAAGTGGACAAATACATCGTTGCCTTCGTCAGTTGTGATGAATCCATAACCCTTCGTTGCGTTAAACCATTTTACTGTGCCGTTGCTTTTCAAGGTGTTGCCTCCCAACAGGAAATATTTATGGCATCGGCTTGTGCCGACTTTCATACCTTATACTTTTATGCACAGCTTGTCAAGGTCATTTACTTAATTTTCAGCTTATTTAGCGATTTTTCATAAAGCTAAGCAATATTTCTGAACCAACGAATCATAAACTAAGTAATATTTAGAGAATGCAATTATAGTTTAAAAATAGACGATTTATTCTTCTGTGGAAAATGCCTAGAAAAATTTCTCATAAAAGTACCGTTAAAACTATTGTTTGATGTTAATTGATGTACTATAATATCTCCGTAACATCAGTATTGGTTAAATATTATTCCCAGGAGGGATATGATAGATATGGATATGAATAAACTGACACAGAAATCGCAGGAGGCCTTCTACGAGGCGCAGAATATCGCCGTCCGCCACGGACATCAGGAGGTGGACGCCGAAAATCTCGCGCTCGCTCTGCTGCGGCAGGAGAACGGGCTCATCCCGCGTCTCTTCGACAAAATGAACATCCCGGTGGAGAGCCTCGCCGGCGCCATCGAAAACGAGCTCAACAAAAAACCGCGCGTATCGGGGGCGGGACAGGAGACGGGCAAGATATACGTCTCCCAGCGCCTCTCCAAAATCCTTGTCAGGGCTGAGGACGAAGCCAACGGGCTAAAGGACGAATACATCTCCGTCGAACACCTCTTCCTCGCAATACTCTACGAGACAAAGGGCGCCCCTCTCGGCAGGATCTTTGAGACCTTCGGCATCACCCCCGAAAAATTCCTCAAGACCCTCTCCGAGGTGCGCGGCAACCAGCGCGTCACCAGCGACAACCCCGAGGACACCTACGACGCGCTGGAGAAATACGGGCGCGACCTCGTGAAGGCGGCGCGTGAAAACAAGCTCGACCCCGTCATCGGGCGTGACGAGGAGATACGCCGCACCATCCGCATACTGAGCCGCAAGACGAAGAACAACCCCGTGCTCATCGGCGAGCCGGGCGTCGGCAAGACGGCCATCGCCGAGGGGCTAGCGATCCGCATCATGCGCGGGGACGTGCCGGAAAACCTCAAGGACCGCATCATCTTCGCGCTCGACATGGGCTCCCTCATCGCGGGCGCCAAATTCCGCGGTGAATTTGAGGAACGCCTGAAGGCCGTCCTCGACGAGGTGAAAAAGAGCGAGGGACGCATCATCCTCTTCATCGACGAGCTGCATACCATTGTGGGGGCGGGCAAGACCGACGGCGCGCTCGACGCGGGCAACATGCTCAAGCCGCTGCTGGCGCGCGGAGAACTGCACTGCATCGGCGCGACGACGCTTGAGGAATACCGCCAGTACATCGAGAAGGACGCCGCCCTTGAACGGCGCTTCCAGCCCGTCATCGTGGAGCCGCCGAGCGTCGAGGACACGGTATCCATCCTGCGCGGCCTCAAAGAGCGCTTCCAGGTGCACCACGGCGTAAGGATTCAGGACAGCGCGCTCGTCGCGGCGGCGACGCTCTCAAACCGCTACATCACGGACCGCTTCCTGCCCGACAAGGCCATCGACCTTATCGACGAAGCCTGCGCGATGATACGCACAGACATCGATTCCCTGCCGACGGACCTCGACTCGGTCAACCGCCGCGTAATGCAGCTGGAGATCGAAGAGGCGGCGCTGAAGCTCGAAAAAGACAAGGCGAGCAAAGAACGGCTCGACGCCCTCCAGAAAGAGCTCGCCGACGCCAAGGAGCACGCCAACACCCTGCGGGCGCAGTATGAGGTAGAAAAAGAGAACATCGTCAAAATACGCTCGATGCGCGAAGAGATCGAAAAGGTGCGCCACCAGATAGACGAGGCGGAGCGTAATTACGACCTCAACCTCGCCGCCCAGCTCCGTTACGGCACCCTCAACAAACTTGAGGGCGACCTCAAGATAGAGGAGGAAAACCTCAGCGGCATCGAGGGCGGCGGTCCGAAACTGCTGCGCGAAGAGGTCACCGAAGAGGAGATCGCCGAGATCGTCGCTAAATGGACCGGCATCCCCGTCACGCGCCTCGTAGAGGGAGAGCGCGAGAAACTGCTCCACCTCGACGCGGTGCTCCACGAGCGCGTCGTCGGACAGGACGAGGCCGTCAATCTGGTGGCCGACGCCGTCCTGCGCGCGCGCTCCGGCATCAAAGACCCGAAGCGCCCGATAGGCTCCTTCATCTTCCTCGGTCCCACCGGCGTCGGAAAAACGGAGCTGGCGAGGGCCCTCGCGGAATCGCTCTTTGACTCCGAGGACAACATCGTGCGCATCGACATGTCGGAATACATGGAAAAGCACTCCGTCTCCCGCCTTGTGGGAGCGCCTCCGGGATACATCGGCTACGAGGAGGGCGGACAGCTCACCGAGGCGGTGCGCCGCCATCCATACTCCGTGGTGCTCTTTGACGAGATAGAGAAGGCGCACCCCGACGTATTCAACATCATGCTGCAGATCCTCGACGACGGACGCGTGACGGACAGCCACGGGCGCACGGTGAACTTCAAAAACTGCGTCATCATCATGACCAGCAACATCGGCGCGCAGATACTGATCGACGGCATGGACGACGACGGCAAACTCGCCGAGGGCGCGGTGGAAGAGGTCATGGGGCTTATGCGCACCAAATTCCGCCCCGAATTCCTCAACCGCGTGGACGAGATGATCTGCTTCAAACCGCTGACGCTGAAAGACATCCGCCAGATAGTGCGCCTCATCCTCAGACAGCTCGAACTGAGGCTGCATGACCGCAATATCAGCCTCGAACTTACCGACGGAGCCCTCGACGTCTGCGCGAAAAACGGCTACGACCCCATCTACGGGGCGCGTCCGCTCAAGCGTTACGTCCAGAAGGCCCTCGAGACGCGTATCGCGCGCGCCATCATCGCGGGAGACATCCGCGACGGCGGCACGATCCACGTCGTCGAAAAAGACGGGGCGATCGACATGCGGTTCGAGAACCACAAAACCGACTGATAGAAGCCGGTATCCAGCAGGAAGATAAACCGGGTGTAAAAAGCCCGGTTTTTATTTATAATATCCAACGTATTATCATTAAGGAGGAAAAGTTATGGCTGAAAAAATGGAATTCCAAAGCGAGGCTAAACAGGTTCTGGAGTTAATGATTAACTCCGTCTACTCAAACCCCGACATCTTCGTGCGCGAACTGATATCGAACGCCTCCGACGCGATCGACAAACTGCGCATAGAGAGCCTGAGCCATCCGGAGCTCGCCGAATACGCGAAAAACGGACGCATCGACATCACGATAGACAAAAAGGCGGGGACGCTCACCATCTCCGACAACGGCATCGGCATGGACAGGGACGACCTCGTCTCATACCTCGGCACAATCGCGCGCAGCGGCACCGGCGAATTCATCCGCGCGATGCAGGAGGCCAAAAACGGCGCGAACAGCGACCTCATAGGGCAGTTTGGCGTTGGCTTCTACTCCAGCTTTATCGCCGCCGACCGCGTCACCGTCGAGACGCTGAAGGCCGGAGGCAGCGAAAGCTGGAAGTGGGAATCGACCGGCGACGGCACCTACACGATCGACGGCGGCAGCCGCGCGGGCCACGGAAGCTCAATCACCCTCCACATGAAAAAGGAGGAGCAGTCGGGCGACGACCACGACATCACGAAGGATTACCTCTCGGAGTGGACGCTGCGCGGCATCATCAAAGAATACTCCGATTTCGTCACCTATCCGATCTACCTCACCGACGTTGAGAAAGAAAAGAAAGAGGATGAAAAAGAGGAGCCCGTCAACTCGATGAAGGCCCTCTGGACGCGCCCGCAGAAGGATATCAGCGACGACGAGTTCAACGACTTCTACCGCCACATCTCGCACGACTGGGAAAACCCGCTCGAGCGCATCTACTACAAGGCGGAGGGCACGAGCGAATTCCGCGCGCTGCTCTTCATCCCCTCGCGCCCGCCGATGGACCTCTTCTACCAGGACGGCAAACACGGGGTACAGCTCTACATCCGCCGCGTATTCATCATGAACGACTGCAAAGATCTGATCCCCGAATACATGCGCTTCATCAAGGGCGTCGTGGACTCCGAGGACCTCTCGCTCAACGTCTCGCGCGAGATGCTCCAGCAGGACCGCCAGACGGCGCAGATCAAGAACAGCCTCGTAAAGAAGATCCTCGACACCCTGCACAAGATGCGGAAGGACCAGCCCGACAGCTACAACAAGTTCTGGCAGACCTTCGGCGTCGTCCTTAAAGAGGGCATCATCTCCGATCTGCGCCACCGCGAGGATATCATGAAACTCTGCCTCTTCGACGTCTCGGAGGGCGACAAGACGACGCTCGAAGATTACCTCATCAACATGCCCGCGGGCCAGGACAAAATATACTACCTCGCCGGTTCGTCGCTCAAAAACCTTAAAAACTCCCCGAAACTCGAGGCCTTCAAAAAGAAAGGCATCAAAGTGCTGCTCCTCGGCGACCCCGTGGACGAGATATGGGTAAACCACGCGCGTAAATTCGACAAATACGACTTCGTCTCCGCCGCCGCCGAAAACCTCATGCTGCCGGAGGGGGAAAAAGAGGAGAAAAAAGACTCCGAGATCGAAAAGAGCGGCCTCGTGAAAAAGCTTAAAGATGCGCTCGGCTCGCTCGTGGAAGACGTCAAAGTCTCCGACCGCCTCGTGGATTCGCCGGTCTGCTTCGTGCAGAAGGGCGAGGAGATATCGCCGCAGATGAGGAACCTCTTCCGCTCGATGGGACAGGAGGTCCCCGAGGAAAAGCGCGTCATGGAGATCAACCCCGACAACGCCCTCATCAAAAAGATCGCCGACGAGTCGGAGAAAGAAAACTTCAACGCCGAAGACTGGTCGCACCTGCTCATGGGCCTCGCCTCGATCGCCGACGGCGAGCCGGTGCCCGACGGACAGCAGTTCACGAACCTCGTCAGCAAACTGTTGGAGAAATAAACGGACTGAATACATAACAGACAACAAGCACATATAGCAACTAACTCTTCATAAATCAATAAAGACAAGAGATAGGCAGTGCTTGTTGTTTGTTATGGCATCTCCAAATTATAGAGCTATCCTCGTATTTTTTATCAATCCATAAAAAATAAACCAATGCTATAATTTCCATGGATTACCAAAAAATGAGGTGAAGCTGATGAGGCTCGACGTAAAAAAAACAATCTTTGCAATAGTTTTTGTATTATGCTTTTTTGTTTCCATATTCTTTTTTACACAAGATTCTAAGAACACCTCGTATGAAAAAGCGGTTTCTCTATACGGAAATGGAGACTATTACAGAGCTTTCAAGATCTTTAAAAAAGTAGCTAATGATGGTGACGCTAATGCTATGTATGACTTGGGGACTATGTACGAAAAAGGGGAGGGAATATCTCAGAATTATGAAGAAGCTTTAAAGTGGTTCAAGAAAGCAGTAGAAGCCGGTAATGCTGATGCAATATACCACATGAAAGCCTTGGAACTCTTTGCAAGAGCAACGAATGAAGGCGATGTCATTGCCATGTATATTTTGGGGAACATGTACAAAAATGGAGATGGCATGCCACAAGATTATCAAGAAAGCATGAAGTGGTTCAAGAAAGCTGCAGATGCCGGTAATAGTGACGCTATGTTCGGTATAGGCCTCATGTACAACAACGGGGAAGGTGTCACACAAGACTATAAAAATGCCATGAAGTGGTTCAAGAAAGCTGCAGATGCCGGTAATAGTGACGCTATGTTCGGCATAGGCTTTATGTACAACAACGGGGAAGGTGTCACGCAAGACTATAAAAATGCCATGAAGTGGTATAAAAAGGCAGCTGACGCCGGTAATGCCAACGCTATGAATAATATTGGAATCATGTACAACAATGGGGCAGGTATCACGCAAGACTATAAAAATGCCATGAAGTGGTATAAAAAGGCAGCTGACGCCGGTAATGCCAACGCTATGAATAACATTGGAATCATGTACAAAAACGGGGAAGGTGTCACGCGAGACTATAAAAATGCCATGAAGTGGTATAAAAAGGCAGCTAACATTGGTAATGACAACGCCATGAATAACATTGGAATCATGTACAACAACGGGGAAGGTGTCACGCGAGACTATAAAAATGCCATGAAGTGGTATAAAAAGGCAGCTGACGCTGGTAATGTGTACGCTATGAATAATATTGGGCGCATGTATCACCATGGTTATGGTGTTCCTCAAGATTATGATGAAGCAAGAAGATGGTACAAAGCGGCGCTGGACAAAGATAAAAATAATCAGACAGCAATAAATGAGTTGGCAAAACTACCTCCGGATAAAGAGCTTCAAGAAATGATTATAAAGAATTTAAAAAACACCAGATTTTCTGATAACGGTGCGTCTTTGGGAGAATTGGCGGATAATACGTTAAAACAAGCGAAATGGAAATATGAAAGAAAAGATCTTAATGGCTTTGAGGTCATTTCGCTTAAAGGCTATTACGAAACGGTCCTGCATGGAGTAGCAAAAATCAAGGTATATTTTTATGTTAAATGGAGTGACAAAAGAGGTCAATATTGGCCAATCCAAGTTTTTCATACAATAAATGATGAATTTCGCCCTAATGCAGGTTTCCCTACATGGATGGAATATGAATTGGATTTATAATTAAATAATAAAAGCAAAACTTCTAAAATAGAAGGAGGGAACTTTATGGCATTACAACAAGGACTTGAACCTTTAATTTTTTATGATTCTGAGATTTTAGTATTGGGATTATTCCCCGGCAATATTTCACTGGCCAAAGGCGAATATTATAGTGACCCTAATAATGCTTTCTGGGATGTGTTATATGGGGTATGGGACATGAATCCTGTTAGACAAGATTATAACGATAAAAAAATGTTCCTTCAAAAGCATAAATTAGCGTTATGGACTATTTTTGCCCAAGCAGAAAGAAACGGTTCCACGAATAAGGAGACAAGAGGCTATACTCTGGCCGATATAGAGTCGCTACTGAATAAATACAGGACTATCAAAAAAGTTATTTTTAATGGTAAATGTAGTGTTTTTGAAAAAGGAAAACATGACTTCAAAAAACAATACAGCTACTTCAACAAGATATTCACAAATCTTGGCATATCGCATATAGTCCTTAACTCGACCAGTGGAAAAAACACACATCTTACACGTGAAAAAAAAATTAATGAATGGAGAGTAGCATTCGCGGACCTTCGACTCGTATAAAAATTTATAAATAGGTGTACAAAACATCTGCATAAGAAATATCGACGCGGATTTGGTCTACATATGTCTTTTTAATACTTTTATGCACTATTTTTGGCAAACACATAAGGGCAGAAGCATCAATACGAAAGCCAATAAAAAACTCCCCCGCTCCGCACAGGTACGGGGGAGTTTTTTTATTGGCCGTTCAGTTATCTTATCCGCATCGAGCGGTGGCCGGCGTCCAGAATATCGCCGCGCACCTCGGCGCTGAAAAAGCGCCGCAGCCCCTCCGTTAAAGCGTCAAGCACATTCTGGGCAGTATCCTGCGGCAGTTCTCCGAGTATCTCCGAGACAAAAAAGATATTTCTACTCTCCGGCGTGATGATAGCGTGCCGCGACTGCTTCCAGACGAAGTGCCGCGTAACGATCATGCCGCCGTCGGCGTAGCTCACCTCGCCGGGCGGGATATCGACGCCCGCCTCTCCGTCCAGCGCCGTAAAAGAGTCGCCCTGACGGGAAAGACGCAGCGCAAGCCCCTCCCGCAGCGCGTCAATGTCAAAGCCTCCCGCGGGAACCAGATAACTGAGCGAGACCGCGTTATAAAAATCGACGAAGGGGTGGATGCTGAAGGGGCTCTCGCTCTTCCCCGCGCGCCGCGTCAGGGCCTCTATCGAGCTGGGAAAATCCTTTCGCGGCGCTCCGGCCCCCTTCATCCGCTCGCCCCACGGCTTGATAAAGGGGTGCGACTGCGGGTTGCCGTAGGCCCTGGAGGCCGCGGCGGCGTTCCGCCAGCCCTCGCGGAGAAAGGCCGCCACCGGCTCGCTGTCGGTCGGGACCGACATCCCCTCGGCCGCCGCGACGACCAGCCTCATACCAGGAAAATAATCAAAAATACCGGCTTCGATAGAAAAATCCACGGCGTCATTCTCCTCTCAAATAACACTCTGTTAAATCCTATCAAATCATTTTTCGCTCAAACCAATGACATATTCCGCCCGCCGACGGCATAAGAGATAAGCCGCCGACGGCCTCTCTTCAACACTCGCCGCCTATCTTCAGCTTACCCTGCGCGACCGGCAGCCAGTAGCGCAGATAGAGCATCGAAGCCGCCGCGAAGACCGCTAGGCCCATGACGCGGAAGGTGTTGCTGACCCCCAGATAGGGGGAGAAACAGCCGTAAACGAGTGGGCTTACCATCCAGCCGGAGTCGATGACGAGCAGCACAAGCCCCGTAGCCTTCGGATGATAGGCGGCGGGCAGCATATCGCCGACAAGCGCGAGATCCGTGGGAAAGCCGATCCCGATCCCGACGCCGAAAAAGAGCCCGAAGAGGACGAACATCAAAGCGGTCGAGCTGAAAGACAACCCCAGCAGCGCGAATCCCATCAGCGCCGCCGCGGGCGCGGCGAGCCTCACGCGCGGGATGCCCGCGATCAGCCGGAAACCGACCGTGCGGATGAGCACCGCCGCGGCGGCGCTGGCGATCATAAAATAAGAGACGGAGACCGACCTCGCGTTCGCGAGCGAGGCCATGGAGATCGTCATCGCGTCGGCCAGCGACATCGTGGCGGCGGTAAAGAGCAGCACCTTGACTCCCTTGACCTTAAAGAGATCGGAATAACGCCCCCACCGCCTCTCGGCCTTGCCCGAATAGCTGAGGTCCTTCACAAAGCAGCTCACCGCCGCGCAGGCCAGCGCCGTCAGCGCGGGAAACCAGATATAAAGCTCGTTGAAATTATGATGCAGCAGCCATTCGCTCACGGGAACGACCGTCGCCAGCGGCAGCATCGAACCGGTGGTAAAGAGCGCGAAGCCGATGCCGCGCGACCTCTCGTCCAGCAATATAGACTGCGCCGCCACCGTCGCCACCACAAAAACGCTGACGCTGACGCCGAGCATCGCGCGGAAAAAGAGCAGCAGAAGCGGACTATTCAGCGAGAGGGCGATCCCCGCCGCCATCGCGACGCAAAAAAGCGAACTGCCGATCAGCGAACGCCGGATATCAAGCCGCTCCATCACCACGCTGCCGAGGGGACGGCAGAGCAGCATGACCATATAAAAGATACTCAGAAAAAGCCCTACGGCCTGGGGAGAGGCCCCCATCCGCTCATAAAAGGGGCCGAACAGGAAATAAATATTCGTGACGCAGGTGATGCCGTAATATGCCAGGAAAATCAGAAATATCTGGCGGTTGTCCTTCATATTCTCTCCTCCTGCCTCCAAAAAAGGCGCCCTCCGCAAGAGGGCGCCTGAAACACTTCGTAAACCGAGTCTACTCTTCCTCTTCTTTGCGCTCCTGGGCCGCCTGTTCGATGACCTTCTTCGCGATATCGCCGGGGACCTCTTCATAGTGGCTGTACTCCATCGAGAAGGAGCCGCGTCCCGAAGTCATCGAGCGCAGGATGATCGCGTAGCGGAACATCTCCGAGAGCGGGCACTGGGCCTTCACTATCTGGAGCTTGCCCTCGCTGTCGATGCCCATGATGCGTCCGCGGCGACTGTTGAAGTCGCCCATGACGTCTCCGAGACACTCCTCGGGCACCGTGACCTCGACATTCATCACCGGCTCCATAAGAATCGGGTTCGCCTGCTCCATACACTTCTTGAAGGCGATCGAGGCCGCTATCTTAAAGGCCATCTCCGAAGAGTCGACGTCGTGATACGAGCCGTCGAAGATCGCGCAGGAGAAGTCCGTCGCCGGATAACCCGCGAGGAATCCGCGCGCCGCCGCCTCGCGGAGCCCCTTCTCCGCCGCGGGGATATAGTTCTTCGGCACCACGCCGCCGACCACCCTGTCGATGAACTCGATGCCCGCGTTCTTATCGAGCGGCGCAAGCTCAAACCAGACGTCGCCGTACTGGCCGCGTCCGCCGGACTGCTTCTTATGCTTGCCCTGGGCGCTGGCCTTCTTCTTTATCGTCTCGCGGTAGGGCACCTTCGGCGTGCGGGTATCGAGATCCACCTTATAGCGCTCCTTGATCTTCGAGAGCATAATATCGAGGTGCATATCGCCCATGCCGGAAAGCACCGCGTCGTTCGTCTCCGGGTTCTTCACGAACGAAAGGGTGCGGTCCTCCTTGAGCATCTTCGTGATCGCGTTGCCGAGCTTGTCCTCGTCGGCGCGGCTCTTCGGGAAAACCGCCACGCTGTAGACCGGCTTCGGGAACTTTATCGGGCGGAACTGCAGCACCTCGCCCTTGACGCCGAGCGTATCTCCGGCGATCGTGCTCTCCAGCTTCGGAATGGCGACGATATCACCGAGGACGATCTCCTTGCCCTCCGTGCTCTCCTTGCCCTTCATGAAGCGGAAAGAGCTGATACGCTCCTCCTGGTCCTCCGTGACGTTATAAATCGTCTGGTCGCTTGTGAGATGTCCTGAGAAGACCTTCACGAACGAGAGCTTGCCCACATAGGGGTCGACCATCACCTTAAAGACGAAGGCGAGGAAGGGGCCGTTCTCATCGGGCGGGATATTGACCACCTCTTCGCCCTTCAGCGCCGCGCGGCGCAGCATATCCTTCGGCGAGGGCATATACTCCACAATCATATCCATCAGCTGCGGCACGGCGATATTGGCCGAGCCCGAGCCGGGGATGATCGGATAAATCGAACGGGCGCAGACCGCCTTGCGCAGGACGCCGAGCAACTCCTCCGTAGAGAGCTCTTCTCCGTCGAGATAGCGCATCATCAGCTCGTCGTCGGCCTCCACGGCGCGCTCCACCAGCGTCTCGCGGGCCGCGGCCACGGCGTCGGCCATATCGGCGGGCACGTCGCCCTCCGTATACTCGCTGCTGCCGTCGCCCTTGTACATATATGACTTTCCGGTGAGGACGTTTACCACACCTTTGAATTCAAGCTGGCTGCCGATCGGCAGGTATAACGGCACCGCGCGGTCGGAAATATTTTCCTGTATATCTGCTACGACATTGTCAAAGTCGGTATTTTCCCGGTCAAGTTTGCTGACGAAAAATATTGCGGGCGTCTCAAAGGTCTCTGCGAAGTCCCATACGCTCTGCGTCTGCACCTCAACGCCGGAGGTGGCGTTCACAAGGACGAGGGCGCCGTCCGCGACGCGCATCGCGCTGCGCTGCTCGCCGACGAAATCGGCGAAGCCCGGCGTATCCAGTATATATAAGGTCTTATTCTTATATGGAATCGTGGAAAGCGAAGTGCTGATAGAAATGCCGCGCTTCTGCTCCTCCGAGTCAAAGTCGGAAACGGTATTCTTATCTTCGACCCTGCCCATGCGCGAGATCAGCCCCGCATCAAAGAGAAAAGCCTCGTTAAGTGTGGTCTTCCCCGCGCCTCCGTGTGAAATGAGTGCGATACTGCGAATGTCTTCCGGTTTACGTGTCCCCATTACCTTCACTCCTTCTTTGCTGTTGAAGCTTCATATAAGGTTATCGCATTTGCCCCATTGATGATACTTGTAATGTTAGGTTACGTCAAGAAAAAAGAGCTTTCGGCGGCGGCGCGCGCCCCCCGAAAAAGAGACCGCTCCGCCCCCTTCCCGGCCGCGCCGCGCACCCGTGCGCAGGCCGCGCGGCGCGGCCGCCCGATCCGACATTGGCGCGAAAAATCAGATAAACGCTTGACAAAGAAAGCGCGGAAACTGTATTGTTATGTAGTTAAGTATTTTTACCTGTTATTTATTTCATACTTTACGTACCGAGAAAAACCAAAAAAGGAGGGCGATACACATGTCGCCGCACAACAGTCAGCACGCCGTAACACCCAACTCGAATACCCCCCCCCGTATTAAGTTCAGCGGGGTCCGCCTGAGCATCCTGCCGGTACTTCTCCTGCTCTCGCTCCTGGCCCTCTCCCCCCTCGCCGCGCCCGGCAGGGCCGACGCGCTGACGCAGGACGTTGACGGCGTCTACCTCATCGCCACCCCGGCGGACCTCCGCGAATTCCGCGACCGCGTAAACAGCGAAGAATTAATCTCCGCCGACGCGCGCCTCACCGCCGATATCGACCTCTCCACTGACGGGGAGCCGGAGGAATGGATCTCCATCGGCGACGGCCACAAGCCGACTACTGTTCAGAGTGTTGGAGTGCCCAATTACCGCGGCACCTTCGACGGCGCGGGCCATACCGTCGGCGGCTACAAGATAACGAAGCTAGGCAGCCATGCCAATGGATTCTTCGGCCACATTGGCGTCGACGGCATGGTAACGGGACTAACCGTCAGCGGCAATATAAATATAGATATGCCTGGTACTACCGGACACCGCGCCGGCGGCATCGCGGGACAGAACGTCGGCACGATATCAAACTGCGTCAACTACGGCGCAGTCGCCAGCACCGTTGGCGACACCGGCGGTATCGCGGGAGTCAACGGCAGCAACCCCCTTACAGGCATGATATCAAACTGCGTTAACCGCGGCAACGTCACAGTCACCCAAGCGGGCGGCGGCATCGTGGGAGTCAACGGCTATTACAGCACAACATCAAACTGCGTCAACGACGGCGACGTCTACGGCTCCAACTCAGCTGAAAACAGCGGCGGCATTGCGGGGAAAAACAACGGCGGCAAGATAACAAACTGCGTTAACTACAAGACTGTATCCGGCAGCCGATACGCCGGCGGCGTCGTGGGATACACCATATTTCCAACCAACACAACATCAAACTGCGTCAACTACGGCGACGTCTCCAGCTACCCAATAGACGCGTCCCAAATCGCCGGCGGCGTCGTTGGATGGCACGAGAAAGGCACGCTATCAAACTGCGTCAGCGTCGGCGGCAATGTCACAAACACAAAGGGCGACGGCACGGCAAGCGCCGGCGGCGTTGTGGGAACGTGTGGGAAAGAAGCCAAGATATCAAACTGCGGCTGGCTCTATTCACAGGAAAATAATAAAGGCGTAGGAAGCAGCGACGTCACCCCCGCCCCCGAGCCCGTCAGCCTCGACCAAACCGAAATAAACGAAAGCGTCGTCGTCGCGCTCATCGCCGACCACATGAACATCACGCTCAGAACCGGAGATACGGCGAAGATCACCCTAAACGCCCTACCCGGAAAACAAGCGGCATTCGGCAAATATGTGAAAAACATCACCGTACCCCCCGACTCCGAGAAAATCTCCGCCAAAGTCAACGAAGAAAAGGGCGAAATAACGCTCACCAGCCTCAAAGAGGGAACCTCCGCCCTCTGCGTATCGGCTGACCTCTACACGACGGACTTCAATAATAGCCTCGCCCCCTCTGTCGATCCTGTGCCGCTCTCCCTGACTATCTATGTCTCGGCCCGCCGCACGCTGGGCGGGATAACGCTCTCCCCCGAAAAGATGAATCTCCGGGTTGGAGCAAGCGGCAAATTCACCGCCACCGTCACGGCGGAAGGGGCCGCGGATCAAACCATAAACTGGCACAGCAGCAATGAGAAAATCGCCGCGGTGGACAATGAAGGCAACGTGAAAGCCCTCGCCGTTGGTGAGGCCACGATCACCGCCATGACGGCGGACGGAAAACACGACGCGGCGGCCAAGGTGACCGTCGCCAACCGCCACAGCGGCGGAAACGGCTGCGCCGCGGGCGTAGGCGCGCTGGCTCTCTTCGCGCTGATACCGCTCCTGCTGCGGAAAAAGAAAAGCTAACGACAAAATAAGATAAAGTACATATACATAAAAGACAACGAAAAGGGCGACGGCGAAAACTGTCGCCCTTTCCATTGCCGCGCCTTCGCCATACCCCGGCCCGCGCGCCGATGACAGAAACGGTTATGACGGCGGCATAAAGTAATGAGACGCAATGAGACGAGATGAGCCTTTTGACATTTCCGCGCGCCGCCGTTAAGATAGGGAAAATCAGGTTATCTTTGTTCACCTTTGACGGGTAAAGCATACTAAAAATATAACACGGCACGCGCCGCCGGGCGGCGGCTTTCACGCGTTTGCTGCGCTGAAAGGAGAAAACATATGCCGGAACTTCTAAAAAACAGATATAACCGCGAATCCGTCCGCGAGCTGGCGTTGCGTATCAGGGCCGTAGATCATTCATTCCAGGTCAATGATTTTGTAAACGGCATTATGGACAACAGCTGGGCCAGCCTAGAGCTGAAGGCCCGTATGCGGCAGATTACGCTGAATTTAGGAAGGTATCTGCCCGCCGATTACGAACGGGCGCTTGGCGTCATTGACAGGGTCGCCGCCGGTTATCCCGCGGGGTTCAACGACTTCGCCCTCATGTATTTTCCTGATTTTGTCGAAGTCTACGGGCGGGATGAGCGCCATTGGGAGCTCTCGATGTCCGCGCTGGAAAGGTATACCCCATTGTCATCCTCCGAGTTCGCCGTGAGGCCGTTTATCATCGAGCATGAAGAGCGCATGATGGCGCAGATGGCTCTCTGGACGGCACATGAGAACGAACATGTCCGGCGGCTGGCCAGCGAGGGCTGCCGCCCGCAGCTGCCCTGGGGACAGGCGCTGACCCGTTTCAAAGAGGACCCGACGCCGGTTCTCTGTATTTTGGAGCGGCTTAAAGCCGACCCCTCGCCCTATGTCCGTAAAAGCGTAGCCAACAACCTGAACGATATCTCCAAAACTCATCCCGCTCTGGTCGTAAAGACCGCGTGGGATTGGTACGGAAAAGAGGGGCGTACCGACTGGATCGTAAAGCACGGATGCCGGACGCTTCTGAAAAAGGGCGACAGGGATCTGCTTGACCTCTTCGGCTTTGCTGACGGCGGCTCCGTGGATATTGACGGCTTCGCGCTGGACGCCGCCTCCGTCCCCATTGGAGGTAAAGTGACCTTTTCCTTTGTCGTCGAGACAAAGAAAGCGGCCAGGGTGCGGCTGGAATATGGCGTTGATTATGTGAAGGCAAACGGCGGCCGAAGCCGCAAAATATTCCAGATATCCGAACTTTCTTTGAAGGACAACACAAGAAGGCCCTACACAAAACTCATTCGTTTGCGGACACAAGTACAAGAAAACACTACCCCGGCCCCCATTCGCTCACGCTCATCGTAAACGGCGCCGAGCGCGGCACGCTGGATTTCGAGCTCTCCGCGAAATAACCTCCCCGCGGCAGCCCGATGCGAGAGAAGCTAAGGTCAACTCTCCCTCAGTCTCGGCGAAAAACATCGCCGAGCCAGCTCCCTCAATGAGGGAGCCCAAAATCTTTGATAAACAGCGGTTTATCTTCGGTCCTATCGATGATAAACGGCGATTTTTTCTTAAAGCCTTCCTCTCTGAGGCGGCCAGGGAGCCAAATCAGAGTTCTTCTGATTTGTGCGATTCGGCTGGTAGTTACATCAAAGGTGGATCGCCGCCGCTTTTGCGGCGAGACGGAAGGAGTGTTGCTCTGCTTGGCGCGGCTGACGCCCCTTATCAAAGCGTAGCCGCAGTTCAGCTATCGGTCAGCTCGCGTAGAAATCCGGGCGGTTCGGGGATATCCTTGGCAAGCTTACGCACGATACGGCTGTCTATTTCACAGCATACACGGTTAAAAGATCGCCGGACCTCGGGATTGGTAAAACGCATCACCTCTACCCCCAGCTTTCCGAAACATTCCGTCCGCCGCTGGTCATAATCCGGACTGCCGCCGCAGTAGTGCTGTCCGCCGTCTATTTCTACGACTAAGGCGGCCTCAAAACAATAAAAATCTGCTATGTAGCGGTCGATGACCTTCTGACGCTGGAAACGCACGGGATATTTTGCGAGAAAATCGTACCAAAGATGACGCTCCTCCGGAGTCATATTACGGCGCAGCCCCCGGGCAAGAGGAATGATTTTTTTATCGTATCGCACGAATACATAATCCCCTTCCACATCAGCAGTTATTGATAAAATCTAATCTGCAGTAAGCATACCACAGTCTGATAAGTCTGCAGAGGTAAGGTCAAAATTAAGAGATCGAAAACCACCTCGGATAGGATAAAAGATGAACGGCGGTCTATCAAAGATTTTGGCGCCCTCTCCGAGGGAGCTCCCCGCGAAGCGGGGTGAGGGAGAGTTGACCTTCGGTTCTCCCGCGGCCTTTGCCGCGGGCTCTTTTTGGCGCGGGAACCGCGCCAAAAAGAGCAACACTCCTTCCGTCAGCCGCCAAAAACAGGCGGCCGACACCTCCCTCGGAGAGGGAGGCGACAAGGGCAAAGTCAAAAGCCAAATCGCTGTTTACCTCTTTTCCCATCCGAAGGAAATCGGCGTTTAGAAGTGCGAGTTGCTAAATAAAATGGGGGCTCCGATACCGGAACCGTATCTTCATACGGTGAGGATTCGGAGCTCCCGTTTTATGACGCAAATCGTGCTTATAAACGCCGATTTCCCTTAGTGAAGGAGTTCAGAGAGAGCCCTCGCCACCTCGGCGGGGTCGGCGCTGCCGCGGGTCTCGCGCATTACGAGCCCCTGAAGGAATTTTACCTTCGCGCCCTTTTTATCGGCACCCCTCTTTATGGTCTCGACGGCCTCCGGTTCGGCGGCGAATACCTTTTCAATTACCGCTTTGAGCGCCTCGCCCGTCAGCCGTCCGCCCGCCGCGCCGCATTTTTTCAGTGCTGCCTCAAGCGTAAGTTTTTCGCCGTACATCGCGGCGAGCACGTCTTTGGCCTGCGTGTTGGAGAGCTCTTTTTTCTCGACCTTCGCGATCAGCGAGCCCAGCTCTTTCGCGGGAACGGGGAAGGCGGTGATGTCCAGGCCCTCTTCGCGCAGCAGCCGCTGTACCTCCATGCGGGCCCAGTTGGCGACCTTCGCGGCGGGCGCGCCCGCGGCGACCATCTCTTCGTAGTAGTCGGCCATCTCCCGCTGTTCGGTGATCTGCTGGCTCTCTTCAAGGCTGAGGCCGTACTGCGAGACGAAGCGGTCGCGCCTGTCCCAGGGCATTTCCGGTAGGCTGGCGCGTATTTTTTCGACATATTCCGGCTTCGCGTCGATCGGCGCGAGGTCCATCTCCACGTAGTAACGGTAGTCGCGCGCGCCCTCTTTGCTGCGCATGGAGCGCGTGACGCCCGCCGCGTCGTCCCAGAGGCGCGTCTCCTGCACTAGTTTGCCGCCCTCGTCAAGCACGCGGTTCTGGCGCGCGATCTCGTATTCGAGGGCGCGTTCGATCGATTTTAGGGAGTTGATGTTTTTCAGCTCTACGCGGGTTCCCAGCGAACCGTCGGGGTTCGAGAGGGAGACGTTGACGTCCACGCGCAGCGAGCCTGATTCCATCTCTCCGTCAGAGGCCCCGAGGTAACGCGCGAGCTGGCGTATCTGGGTGACGTAGGCGATAGCCTCCGCCGGCGAGTTCATATCGGGCATCGAGACGATCTCGGAGAGGGGCATGCCGCCGCGGTTGTAGTCGACTAATGAGTAGGCTGCACCAGAGAGGCGGCCGTCGGAAGTCGGATGCACGAGTTTGCCCGCGTCCTCTTCAAGGTGCAGGTGGTCGAGGTGTACCCGCTTCGGTTTGCCGTCGGCGATGATGTCAAGGTATCCGCCCTGGGCAATGGCGTGTTCGTACTGCGTGATCTGGTAGGCCTTCGGCAGGTCGGCGTAGAAGTAGTGTTTACGGTGGAAGCGCGTGTTGTCCTGGATGTCGCAGTGGAGGCCAAGCCCCATTTTTACCGCGAGGTCCACCGCGTGGTCGTTGATGACCGGCAGCGTGCCGGGCACGGCGAGGCAGATCGGGCAGACGTTGGTGTTCGGCGTCGCGCCGATGTAGTCCGTGGAGCAGCTGCAGAAGAGTTTTGTCTTTGTCTTTAGCTGGAGGTGTATTTCAAGTCCGATAACGACCTGTCTTTTCATCTTAGCACTCTCCTTCCATGATCTCGGCCGCCGCCGGAGCGCCCGCCGTTTTTTCGATGATGGAGGCGTAGGACAGAAGCTCCGCGTCGCCGAAGCGCGGCGCGAGAAGCTGGACGTTGGTCGGCAGTCCCTCGGGCGTGAATCCGAGGCTGAGGCTGACGCTCGGCAGCCCGGCAAGGTTGGCGATGGTGGTGAATACGTCTCCCAGGTACATTCTCACGGGATCTTTTTCGCCGAGGCCGCGTTTGTAGGCGAGCGCCGGGGAGATCGGGCAGATGAGAAGGTCGGCCTCTTTGAAAAGCTCCTTGAATTCGTCGGAGATGAGCTGGCGCACCTTTGTCGCGGGCACGAAGTAGTTTTCGTAGTAACCGCGCGTGAGGATGCAGGTGCCGACGAGGATGCGTCTGCGCACCTCTTCGCCGAAGCCCTCCATGCGGCTCTTTTTGTACATTTCGGAGAGGTTTTTGCCGTCGGCGTGGTGGCCGTAGCGCATGCCGTCGTAGCAGGCGAGCTTGGAGCTAGCGTCGCCGAGCGCCACCATGTAGTAGCAGGCGACGGTATGTTCCATCGTGATGGGCAGTTTCGCCTCGATGATCTCGGCCCCCGCCTCGCGGCATATCGCGGCGGCGCGGTCTATGGCCTCGACAAGCGGACGGTCCACGCTTTCACGGTCGAAGCCGGTGAGGATCGCCACCTTTTTGCCGGCGAGCGAGGCGCTGCCGACGGCCTCCGTGAATGAGGGACGCTCGTAGGCGTCGCAGGTGGTGTCGTTGGCGTCCTCTTTTGCGAGCACATCCATGAGGAGGGCCATGTCGCCGATGTTTCTCGTCAGCGGCCCCACCTGGTCGAGCGAGGAGGCGTAGGCGACGATGCCGAAGCGGCTGATCTGCCCGTATGAGGGTTTCATGCCCTGTACGCCGCAGAAGGCGGCGGGCTGGCGCACGGAGCCGCCGGTGTCGCTGCCGAGGGCCACGGGGACGAATCCCGCCGCGACGGCCGCCGCGCTGCCGCCGGAGCTGCCGCCGGGAACGCGCGTGATGTCGCGCGGGTTAAGGGTCGGCCCGAAGATAGAGCTTTCGGTGGTGCTGCCCATCGCGAATTCGTCCATGTTGGCTTTGCCGACGAGGACGGCCCCCGCCTCTTTCATGTTTTTTACGGCGGTGGCGTCATAGTGCGGCACCCAGCCTTTGAGCATTTTGCTGCAGCAGGTGGTTTCGATGCCGTCTGTGCAGAAGTTGTCTTTAACGGCGAAGGGAACGCCCGCGAGAACGCCGGGATCTTCGCCGCGCGCGATCATTTCGTCTATCTTTTTCGCGTCGGCGACGGCCCGCTCTTCGCATACGGCGACGAGCGAGTTGTATTTTTTATCATATTTTTTGATGCGTTCGATGGCGGCGCGCGTCACCTCTTCGGCGGTGAATTTTTTTTCTTTGACGCCCGCGGCTATCTCCCGCGCGGAAAGTTTGTGGAATTCCATGTTTTATTCCTCCCCTTCCCCGTCGTCTTCAAGCGCGATGATGCGCGGCACGCGGAAGAAGTCGCCGTCGCGCACCGGCGCCTCTTCAAGGAAGAGGTCGCGTCCCGTCCAGCGCACCGGCTCGTCCGCGCGGCGCGCGGGAGCCTTTTTGACGTCCCATTCAAAGGGAGCCACGTCCTCGTGCGCCAGCTCCTGCATCTTGTCGCAGAGGCGGAGGATGTCGTTGACGCGGTCGAGGACCTCCTGATACTGATCTTCGGGAAGGCCGATACGCGAGAGCGTCAGCACCTCGCTCAGCCGTTCCTTATCCATTTCCATTTTTTTTATCATGTCATTACCTCCTGAAGTGAGGATTTTTTCTGATGCCGCCCGCCGTACCCGCCGGCGGTAAAGGCGTCGCTTCCGTCTATTCCGCCTCTTTGAGTTTTTCCAAAAAGGCCGCTTCGTCGAGTATGGGGACGCCGAGGCTCTGCGCCTTAAGGTATTTGCTTCCCGGCGATTCGCCGACCACCACATAGCTCGTCTTTTTGCTGACGCTCTCGGCGGTTGCGCCGCCCAGCGCCTTGATCCTCTCGCCCGCCTCGGCGCGCGTCATCTGCGATAGCTCGCCGGTGAGGACGAATTTCAGCCCGTTCCACGGCAGGGCCGCCCTGTCGCGCACCGGCTCGTTGGACTCAAAGCGGACGCCGGCGCTTTCAAGGCGCGCAAGCAGCCGTTCGTTATGAGGCTCGGTGAACCAGGCGTGGAGCGACTGGGCGATCACGGGGCCGACGCCCTCGGCAAGTTCCAGCTCCGGCTCGCTGTCGCGCGCGGTCTTTTCAAGTTTACGCAGCGAACGGTAGCGCTCCGCGAGGTCGCTCGCCGTCTTTTCGCCGATGTTGCCAATGCCGAGCGCGTTAATCACCGCTCCAAGCGGTCGCTCTTTTGATTTCTCAATCGCTGCGACAAGGTTCTGCGCCGATTTCTCTCCGAGGCGGTCAAGGGCGGCGAGCTCCGCGGCCTTGAGGTCGTAGATGTCGGCGTAGTCGTGGATGAGGCCGTTTTCCACAAGCTGGTCGACGATTTTTTCGCCGAGGCCGGAGATATCCATCGCCGAGCGCGAGGCAAAGTATATTATGCGCTCTTTCACCTGCGCGGGGCAGGAACTGTTCCGGCATTTGACGGCGGACTCGCCGGGCAGCCTCACGGCATGGGAGCCGCAGACGGGGCAGGTGTCGGGAAGGTTAAAGGGTTCGGTGCCTTCGGGGCGTCTGTCGTGTTCGACGCGCACCACCTCGGGGATTATCTCGCCCGCCTTATGGACCCATACGTAGTCGCCCACGCGCAGGTCCAGCGCCTCTATTTCGTCCTGGTTGTGGAGGTTGGCGCGGCGCACGACGGTGCCCGCGAGATGTACGGGGTCGAATATCGCCGTCGGCGTCAGAACTCCCGTGCGTCCGACGCTCACCTCGATCTCGCGGACCTGCGTCAGCTTTTCCTCTGGAGGGAATTTGAAGGCGATCGCCCATTTCGGGGCCTTCGCCGTAACGCCGAGGACCCCGCGCAGGGCGATGCCGTTGAGCTTGACGACGACGCCGTCGGTGTCGATGGGATGTTCGAAGCGTTTTGTCTCCCACCCGTCAAGGTAGGAATATATCTCCGCCAGAGACGAACAGAGCAGGTCTGAACCCTGCATCGGCAGTCCGAGCGCGGCGATCTCGTCGAGCATCTGCCGCTGGGTGAGGATGCCGAATTTTTCCGGTTCGATGATTTGGTAGAGGTAGATTTTCAGGTTCCGCCGCGCCGTCTCACGCGGGTCAAGGGTGCGGAGGCTGCCGGCCGCCGCGTTGCGCGGATTGGCAAAGAGGCTCTCGCCCCTCTCCTCGCGGGCGGCGTTCAGGGCGGCGAAGCCCTTTTTATCGATGCAGACCTCTCCGCGCACCTCAAAGCGTCCCGGCAGCGGTTTGGCGAGCCTCAGAGGCAGGGTCTTGATCGTGCGGAGGTTCGCCGTCACGTCTTCGCCGGTCTGCCCGTCGCCGCGCGTGGAGCCGCTGATAAAGAGACCGTCTTCGTAGACGAGGGAGACGGCGAGGCCGTCTATCTTCGGCTCGCAGACGACCTCGACTTTATCGTCGCCAAGGCTCTCGCAGAGCTTCGTGTAGAATACCGCGAGTTCCGCGCGGTCGAGGGCGTTGTCCAGGCTCATCATCGGCACGGCGTGGGTGACCTTCACAAAGCCGTCGCGCGGGCTGCCGCCGACGCGGTGGCTCGGAGAGTCCGGCGTCACCAGCTCGGGATGTTCTTTCTCAATATCCTGCAGCTCCCGCATGAGCCTGTCATACTGAAAATCCGAAATCTCCGGCGCGTCCTGCTCATAATAGAGCCGCGCGTGACGCTCTAATTCGCCGCGCAGCTCCTCCGCTCTCTTTTTCAGATTTTCAAAATCACTCATTCTGTTTTTCCTCTTTTTGTTTTGTTCTTGCTATTTTTTATATAGAACACAAACGTAAGTCCGATGATTAGATGTGTCGGTAGCTAAATAACTTGACGTTGGGCAACCGGAGGCGCACTAACGTGCGTCGAGGATTGACCAACGGTAAGTTATGACGCTAACGGCACATATAATCATCGGCTCCGTTAGTCTTTGGGCTTCATCGTGGGGAAGAGAATAACATCCCTGATGCTCTTGGAGTCCGTGAGCAGCATGACGGTGCGGTCTATCCCCACTCCCATGCCGCCCGTCGGCGGCAGTCCGTATTCGAGGGCGTTGATGAAATCCTCGTCGAAGGGGTGCGACTCTTCGTCTCCCTCCTCCTTCTTGCGGGCCTGATCCATAAAACGCTCGCGCTGGTCGAGCGGGTCGTTAAGCTCGCTGAAGGCGTTGGCGAACTCCCATCCGTAGATAAAGAGTTCAAAACGGTCGGTAACGTCGGGGTTCTCTTTGTTGCGCTTCGAGAGCGGCGAGATGACCGTCGGGTGGCCGATGACGAAGGTCGGCTGGATGAGATTTTCCTCGACATATTCCTCAAAGAAGAGCGGCAGGATGTCAAAACGCGTGAAGGAGGGGGTGATCTCCATGCCGCGCAGCGCCGCCTGACGGCGCGCCTCTTCATCCGTGATGTTCATGAAGTCGATGCCGACGTGCTCCTCCACAAGCTCCGCCATCGTCGCGCGGCGGAATGGCGGGTTGAGGTTGATCTCCGTTCCCTGATAGTTGATCACGCGGCTGCCAAGTTCGTCGGCGCAGGCGACGATCAGCTCTTCGGCAAGGTTCATCATGTCCACATAGTTGCCGTAGGGCCAGTAGACCTCCATCGAGGTGAACTCGGGGTTGTGGCGCTGGTCCATGCCCTCGTTGCGGAACTGCTGGCCGATCTCGTAAACGCGTCCGAGCATGCCGACGACGAGGCGTTTGAGGTGAAGCTCGGTGGCGATACGCATGTACATGTCGATATCAAGGGTGTTATGGTGCGTGACGAAGGGACGCGCGTTCGCGCCGCCCGCGATCGTCGAAAGGATCGGCGTCTGCACCTCGAGCGTCCCGTGCGCGTCGAGCACGCGGCGGAAGGTCTGGATTATCTTCGTGCGCTTGCGGAAGGTCTCGCGCACCTCGGGGTTCGCAATCAGGTCGGCGTAGCGCTGGCGGTAACGGACCTCCATGTCCTTAAGGCCGTGATACTTCTCCGGCATCGGGCGAAGCGCCTTGGAGAGCAGCGTGAATTTCCTCACGGAGAGCGTAAGCTCGCCGCGCTGGGTGCGGAAGGGTACGCCGACAAGTCCGATGAAGTCGCCCGCGTCAACCCACTTTTTGAAGAAGGCATAGTCCTTCTCTCCGAGTACGTCGAACTGGAAGCAGAGCTGGAGGCGGTCGCGTTCGTCCTCGAAGGTGGCGAAGGCCGTCTTGCCGTGGCGGCGCAGCACGATGATGCGTCCCGCCGTCTGTATTTCATCTTCCGACCACTCTTCGGGCTTAAGGTGCTCGTAGTGCTCCTTCACATATCCGAGGGTCTGCTTTACCTCATAATGGTCCTGCTGGAAGGGGTCATATCCCTCCTCGCTGCGCAGGCGCATGAGTTTATCCTTGCGCTGGCGGAATATTTCCTCCTCGGGCATGGTATTTTGCTGCTCTTTGGGGGTGTTCTTGAGTTCCTCTGCCAATTGGATCACTTCCTGTATGGTATTTTTAAATTTATCGTGAAAATGCCGCGGTGCGGCACTTACATATCTTCGTTCTGCGCGGCCTCGCTGAAATCGATCTTCCGCCAGTTCCGCAGCAGCTCCTCCATCTCCGGCCAGCTTTTGGTCATCGCCCCGGCCCTGCGCAGCTGCGAGGCCCCGGCGAAACCCTTGAAGAGGGCGCCGAGCATCCTCCGCGCAATCGTCAGCGCAAGAGGGCCGCCCTCGGTATTATAAATGCTGCCGCCGAGTTCGAGAAGGATTTTCGTCTGCGCCTCGGGAGAGGGATCACAGAACTCCTCCGGCACCTCGGCTCCCATCAATTTAAGCGTCCTCGGCACCAGAAAGGCGTCGCGCAGCACTCCGCGCGCGGCAAGCACCGCGGCGCAGCCCATCTCCAAATAGCAGGAGAAGTCTTCCGGGCGGTAGCAGTCGCCGCTGCCGCCGATCCTTCCCGGATAGAGGCGCGCCACCTCCGCCACCGCTTCGCGCGAAGCAGTCCCCTCATATCTCTGCGCGGGCGTGCGTCCATGCACAAAGATAAAGTCAGCGCCGCCGCTGAATAGTCTTTCGCAGAAGTCCGCCGTCCGTTCGGCGGCGTTCGGCGGCATGATGCGTACCTTTGCCCAGACGGGCAGGCCAAACGCTTTCAGAAGGCGCATCATCTCCGCCGCCTCCTGTGGGTTTTCCATCAGCTTCGAACCGCTGCCCTTCTTTGTGACCTTGGGCATCGGGCAGGCCATATTGACCTCCAGCGCCGCGAAACTCTTTATCTCCAGCGCGATCTCCGCGCCGCGTGCGATGTCCTCGGCGTTCGCGCCGAAGAGCTGGAGCACGCAGGGCTCTTCGCCCTCGCCGCCATGCAGAAGCTCTTTCGTCTTGCGCCCCTTGTATTTCAGCCCGAGGGCGCTCACCATCTCCGTATGCACCAGCCCCGCCCCCAGCATTCTGTGAAAGCGGCGGAAGGAGCCGAAGGTGATACCGGCGAGCGGCGCGAGCCAAAGCGGATTTTCCACCTCCACGCCGCCGACGGTGCGCGGCCAGCCCGGAATTCGCGGGCTGAATGGACGTTGGTTTTCGCTATTTTCCAAGGTTGTTCCTCTCGTAAAGTATCCGCAGGCCGTCGAGCGTCAGCCACGGGTCCACGCTGTCCACGCGGTTTGAATATTTTGCGATTATCGGCGCGTGGCCGCCGGTGGCGACGACGCGGCAGGGGCCGCCGAGCTCCTTGAAGATACCCTTTATCACCTTGTCGACCATCCCGACCGTGCCGTAGATGAGGCCGGACTGGATCGCCTCCACGGTATTGCCGCCGATATAATTCTCCGGCGCGACAAGCTCAATCTGCGGCAGCTTCGCCGTGCGCGAAAAGAGCGATTCCATGCCGAGCTCCATGCCGGGGGAGATAACGCCGCCCAGATAGGCGCCGTCTTCGGAGATGACGTCGAAGGTGATCGCCGTCCCAAGGTCGACGACGATGAGCGGCGTGCCGTACTTTTCTATACCGGCGACCGCGTTGAGCAGACGGTCGGCGCCAAGCCCGGTCGGGTTTTTCATCTTTATCTTAAGGCCGGTATTGAGCTTCGTTGAGACCCGGATGCACTCAAGGCCGACGTACTTCCGGACTCCTTCGCGGAACATCTCGTCCAGCGAGGGGACGACGCTGCCGAAGATCGCGCCCTTGATATTCTCTTTGGCTATTCCTGAGGCGGAAAGCAGACCGAGAACCATAAAGCCGACTTCGTCCGAGGTCTGTTTTTTTGAGGTGAGACGCCATTGATTGACAAGCTTTTCACCGTCGTAGATCCCCATCACTGTATTGGTATTTCCAATGTCGAATACGAGGAGCATATCCTCATTCCTCCCAATCTGTTATACGGTCAATTTTTATATTTTACAACATAGAGGGACAATAGAATAGAAAAAGTACAAAAATCGCCGCGATAATTGAGGCCCGCTTCAGCTCCGCGCCGCACCGCAGCGCGGCCGCCGCGGCAAAGAGCGCCACGGAGAGGGCGAAGATCGGCGCGTCCCAGCCCACCGCGCCGGTGATGACGGAGGAGCCCCATTCAAGCCCCCTCTGAAAGAATAAAAGTATCGTCTCCGAGCATCCGGCGGCTATCCAGGAAAAGGGCATCCCGAACAGAGGCGGGAGCGACAGTATCAGCACAAGGGGAAATATCACGCCGAAGGCCGGTACGGCGGCGGCGTTGAGCGCCAGCCCCGCCAAGGGAGCCTCGCCAAAGGCCCGCGTCACCAGCGGCGCCGTCACGAACCATAAAAGGACCGTCAGGCAGACGGCGCGGCAGATCCCGCCCCTTATAAACGGCGCGGAGGCGGCGATAAACAGGGCGCAGAGAACCGAGAGCCGCCAGCCGAGGTCAAAAAAATACCAGGGATTCGCCAACAGCAGGAGGAGCGCCGCCGCGGTACTTACGTTGTTAAAGGCCGACGAGGGACGCCCCAGTACCATCGCCGCGAGAAACAACTCGGCCATCAGAGCCGCTCTTACGCCGCCCACGGGCATCCCCGACAGCAGCAGATAGCCCCAGAGAAGAAAAGAGATCACCAAAAAGCGCGAAAGGTTCCCGCGTATCAGGAACATGAAAAAACCGGCGATTATCCATATGTGCAGGCCGGATACCGCCAGAAGATGCGAGGTGCCGGCACGGCGGTGCAGAGCCTCCGCCGGAGGCTCCCTTCTCCCCACGGTAAAGGCCGCCATATAGGAGGCCGAGAGGGGAAGAAGACGTTCGTCTATCAGCCTTTCCAGCTTCGCGCGCCAGGCCGGAAGGCCGAAAGGTTGTCCCGTCTCCCTGATCTCAAAAAATACGATCCGCTTCACCGCGCCGCGGGCGCGCCAGTAAAGCCCTTCGTCAAAACCGCCGGGTTTCGCCGCGCTCCGAAAGCCAAAGAGCGCCCCACGCAGTATGACGCCGCATCCCTCCGCGGGCGCGCCCTTATCCGGTACATATCCCGCGAACTTACCGCAGGGGGTAGCGATAAGCAGCGCCCTGCCCCGTCCCCAGCGGCGCGAAGAGAGCACTCTGCCGCTGGTCTCAAGAGAGTCCGGCAAAATAATTTTTTTATTTATGATATAAAGAGAGTAGAGAGAAAAAATGCCGGAGACGGCGATGACTAGAATAAATACCGGAAGCCAGCCCTTAACCGGCCTCTCCGTGATAAAGAGGATCAGCGCGGCGGTAAGCGATAAAGAGGCCGCGGCGGCCACTGGAGAGGAGTGGATAAAGGTATCCAAATAGAGCGAGAGGCAGATACAAAAGAGGATAAAAAAGGCGGGAGCCTCGGAGAGAGGCCCGCCAAAACACTCCCTGCGGCCGGAGACGGCCGGCCTTGCCCTCAAAGTTTCGTCAGCCGCCAACCGTGATGCGGTCCTTCATCGATTCAAATTTTTTCGGGCCGATGCCCTTAACATTCATGATATCCTCGATGCGGGCAAAATTTCCATTCTGGCGGCGGTATTCGATTATCGACTGCGCCGTTTTGGGGCCGACGCCATTTATTGATTCAAGCTCCGCCTGAGAGGCGCTGTTGATATTTATCTTTCCTAACTGCCGCACGGCGGAAGCGCCGCCCTGCGAGCCTCCTGCGGGAATCTGCGCCGCACCGGCTCCACTAGCCGCCGCCTCGCCTTTGCGCAGAAACTTTATCTGCGCGCCGTCCTCCAGCTTCGCCGCCAGATTGACGGCCTCCTGATCGGCGTTCGCGGCAAAGCCGCCCGCCGCGTTCAGCGCCTCGTAGACACGCGCTCCCGGCGAGACCTCATAGACACCAGGTTTTTTCACCGCACCGGTGACATAGACGACCCACTGAGCAGAGGTCTCCCCTCCGCCGGAGACGGCCTTTATCTGGCGCGGCCCGCTATTCGCGGATGAAGCCTGCGGCGTGACATCGATGGTATCCTCCATCTCTGGCATCACGGAGGACTTGCCCGCGGTATCCTTGCCGAACTCTCCTTTAAAGGCCCCGAGAATAACAAAGGCAAGCGCGAAACAGAGCACCCCGGCCGCCGTTAAAAGCTTTCCGGAACTGCGCGAATTCATCGTTTTAGATCCTCTCTCCCTCTAAAGACCAGTGGCTGGCGCGCACGATCCTGACCGGGATGAGCCTGCCGAAATCATTTTCCGAACCGGGAATGATCACGACCTTGTCGGTCATCGTCCGTCCCTGAATCTTCCCCTCGCCGCGCGGCGCAGGACCGTCGGCCAGGATCTCAAACTCCGCGCCGACATAACCCTCGTTGGCGCTGCGGGCTATCTGCGCCTGCAGCGCGTTTATCTCGTTGAGGCGGGCCGCCTTGACGCGGTTGTCTATCTGCCCCTCCATCATCGCCGCCCGCGTGCCCTCACGCGGCGAATACGCCGCGGTGTGGACGATATCAAACTTCACCTCTTTGAGAAGCTCGTATGAGGCGCGGAAATCCTCCTCCGTCTCGCCGGGAAAGCCGACGATGAGGTCCGTCGTAAGGCTCACATCGGGCAGGGCTTCGCGTATCCGGTCGACAAGCGCGAGATACTGCCCCGATGTATAGCCGCGGTTCATCTCACGCAGTATCCGGTCGCTGCCGGCCTGCACTGGGAGGTTTATCGCGCGGCAGATATCGGCGCGTTCCCGCATCACCTCGAGAATATCCTCGTCAAAATCCTTCGGATGCGAGGTCGCAAAACGAAGGCGCGTCAGGCCGGGCTGGTTTGCCACATCACGAAGCAGCGAGGCGAAGCCGTATCCGTTGTTCAGGTCCTTACCGTAGGCGTCGACATTTTGCCCAAGAAGCGTTATCTCCTTGACGCCTCCGTCGATAAGCGTACGCGTCTCCTTTAAGATATCCGCCGCCGCGCGCGACTGCAGCCGCCCCCTGACATAGGGAACGATACAGTAAGAGCAGAAGCGGTCGCAGCCGTAGGTGATCGTCACATAGGCTTTGAAGGGATTTGTGCGCGCCGTCGGCACGACGTCGAGGTCGAGCAGCGCGCGCGGGTCGTCGTCCATAAAGAAACGCGGCGGCCTCTCCGCGGATATTTCCGTCACCGCCTGCGGCACAAGTCCCAAATGGCGGGGGCCGGAGACCAGACGGACACAGGAAAACTTCTTCGCCATCTCGCGGCCGATACGCTGCGCCATACAGCCGACAAGCACCACCGCGGGGCTTTTCCTTTTCTTATATACGGCGTCATAACGCCCAATCTCACTCGCGACCTTCTGTTCCGCCTTTTCGCGGATACTGCAGGTGACGAGAATGACCACGTCGGCCTCCCCGTCGGGGACCTCCTCCCACTTCTGATGCAGCATAGCGGTACGAAGACGGTCTCCGTCGTAGGAATTCATCTGGCAGCCAAATACCCTGATTGAAAATTTATGCAAATACCTATCCCCTTCAAGTGTTTTTACTCTGGAATTATATGTCAAACTCGCTAAACTTTCCATTAAACGATATACTTAATAATAACAGAGATATTCCAAACGGAGGTGCGGATTTTGTTAAAGAAATCCATTTTATTTGTAATTGTATTGCTGTTCACGCTATCGGCGGCCGCCGCGCTGGCAGCGGAAGCCACGAAGCTGCCGGAGATCGCCGGCTGGGAGAACGGGCAGCTGCGCACGACGGAGCTCGACGCGCTCTCTGGATATAAGGGGATGTGGCTTGAGCGTACATACCGGACAAGCGGCGGCACGCCCTTCCGCGCCATCTGGGTTGAGGGCGCGGGAGCCAAAGGCTGGGAGGCAAACGAAATGTCCAGCGACGACGGTGAAATATGGGGAGGCGAGACCTCTGAAAAGGTAACCGTGGCGGGACATAACGCGATGCTCGAATACCGCCCCGTAGTCGGCTACAGCCTGATCGTAAAAATCGGCAAGGACGGGGTTCTGACTCTCGAATCACAGGTCGCGACAAAGGATGCCCTGACGGAAGCCGCCGGCATCCTCATTAAAAACATGAAATAAACTATTCTGCCCGTGCGTATGCGCGTTAAATGCCGACAGCGTTGAAAGCGCTCCTAAGCACGGGCGTTATAAACTGCTGAAGGCCTTCCAAGATAAATAGCTAGCTTTACAGCACTTTTTGGCTCCTTGGCCACCCACACAAAACAAAACAAGAGAGGGAAGTCTCAATTGACTTCCCTCTCCCGCTTAAATTAATTCCGGCAACGACCTACTCTGACAAACAAACTAGCCGACCTCGCACAAATCAGAAAAGCACTGATTTGGCTCCCTGGCCATCCCACGGATACCCTCCGTAGTACCACCCGCGATGTAGTGCTTAACTGCCGGGTTCGGCATGGGACCGGGTGGACCCACTCCCTTGTTACGCACAGAATAAATAACACAAAAAACGACCCCAAGGATTTCCTCAGGGCCGTTCTTCAAATTAATTCTAGCGGCGACCTACTCTCCCACGGATACCCTCCGTAGTACCATCGGCGATGGAGTGCTTAACTGCCGGGTTCGGCATGGGACCGGGTGGATCCACTCCTCTATTACCACTAGAAACTTTTATATCAGCCCTCTTCAGGCGGATAAAGGATTTATGAGGTTAAGGCCTCGGTGTATTAGTATTGGTCAGCTCAAAGGGCGTTACCCTCTTACACCTCCAACCTATCAAACCGGTCGTCTGCCGGACACCTTACTTCTTTGACGAATGAGGTATCTCATCTTGAGGCCGGCTTCCCGCTTAGATGCCTTCAGCGGTTATCCGATCCGTACATGGCTACCCAGCTTTTACTCCTGGCGGAATAACTGGTTCACTAGCGGTACGTCCATCCCGGTCCTCTCGTACTAGGGACAGTTCCTCTCAAATACCTTGCGCCCACAGTGGATAGGGACCGAACTGTCTCACGACGTTCTGAACCCAGCTCACGTACCGCTTTAATGGGCGAACAGACCAACCCTTGGGACCTGCTTCAGCCCCAGGATGCGATGAGCCGACATCGAGGTGCCAAACGCCGCCGTCGATAGGAACTCTCGGGCGGCATCAGCCTGTTATCCCCGGGGTAGCTTTTATCCGATGAGCGATGGCCTTTCCACTCAGGACCACCGGATCACTAGGACCAACTTTCGTTTCTGATCGATCTGTCAATCTCACAGTTAAGCCACCTTATACCCTTACGCTCTGTAGATGTTTTCCATTCATCTTGAGGTGACCTTCGCGCGCCTCCGTTACTCTTTGGGAGGCGACCGCCCCAGTCAAACTGCCCGCCTGACAATGTCCCGCATCACGATTCAGTGCCTGCGGTTAGAATCCCAGCACAATAAGGGTGGTATTCCAACGACGGCTCCATAAAGTCTGGCGACCTTATTTCACTGCCTCCCACCTATCCTATACATACTATACCGAAATCCAATATCAAGTTACAGTAAAGCTCCACGGGGTCTTTCCGTCCTACTGCGGGTAACTGGCGTCTTTACCAGTACCACAATTTCACCGGGCCCACTGTCGAGACAGCGCTCAGATCGTTACACCTTTCGTGCAGGTCGGAACTTACCCGACAAGGAATTTCGCTACCTTAGGACCGTTATAGTTACGGCCGCCGTTTACTGGGGCTTCAGTTCAAAGCTTCGCCTTGCGGCTGACCTCTCCCTTTAACCTTCCAGCACCGGGCAGGTGTCAGACCCTATACTTCGGCTTGCGCCTTCAGCAGAGTCCTGTGTTTTAGTTAAACAGTCGCCTGAGCCTGGTTTCTGCGAACCAAAGATGCTTACTATGTAAAATATTCACATCTCCAGCCACTCCTTCTCCCGAAGTTACGGAGTCAACTTGCAGAGTTCCTTAACAATGGTTATCCCGTTCACCTTAGCCTTCTAAGCCAACCCACCTGTGTCGGTTTTGAGTACGGGTTCGACAGTTCTCCATAGAAGTTTTTCTCGGCAGCCGAGCATTTGCACCTTCTCGAATTGGATTCTTCCACGTCAGTTCTCGGCCTTGGAGAGAAAGGGATTTGCCTCTTTCTCAAGCCTACTACTTTGTACCGGGATTTCCATCACCCGGCGTGCATAGCTTTCTGCGTCACTCCATCTGTCAAACGAACTGCCAAAGGGCAGGATTGTCTACCTGCTGTCCATCGACTACGCCTTTCGGCCTCGCCTTAGGTCCCGCCTAACCCTGGGTGGATGAACCTTCCCCAGGAATCCTTGGGTTTTCGGTGAGTGTGTTTTTCGCACACTTTTCGCTACTCATGCCGTCATTCTCACTTCTATATTGTCCACATGATCTTACAATCATGCTTCGTCCTGTATAGAACGCTCCCCTACCAGTCAATGGATATTTCCACTGAATCCGAAGCTTCGGCGCCATGCTTAGCCCCCCACATTTTTGGCGCAGGGACGCTCGACCAGTGAGCTGTTACGCACTCTTTCAAGGATGGCTGCTTCTGAGCCAACCTCCTGGCTGTCTGGGCATCCCCACATCCTTGTAACACTTAGCATGGGCTTTGGGACCTTAGCTGTCGGGCTGGGCTGTTTCCCTTTCGACTACGGATCTTCGCACTCGCAGTCTCACTCCCAATCCAGATCTGCAGGTATTCTGAGTTTGATTAAGCTCGGTAGGCAGTGCTGCCCCCTCACCTATTCAGTGCTTTACCCCCTGCAGTCTTACCGATTGAGGCTGCACCTCAATGCATTTCGGGGAGAACCAGCTATCACCATACTCGATTAGCTTTTCACTCCTATCCACACCTCATCCAGGCCTTTTTCAACAGGCTGTGGTTCGATCCTCCAACCGGTGTTACCCGGTCTTCAATCTGGACATGGATAGATCGTATGGCTTCGGGTCTATAGCATGTGACTTGCGCCCTGTTCAGACTCGCTTTCGCTGCAGCTTCAAACCTTGTAGTTTTTAACTTTGCCACGTACTATAACTCGACGGCTCATTTTCCAAGAGGCACGAGGTCACTTCCTAAGAAGCTCCCTCTGCTTGTTAGCACGAGGTTTCAGGTCTGTTTCACTCCCCGTCAGGGGTGCTTTTCACCTTTCCCTCTCGGTACTGTTTCACTATCGGTCGCTGAATGTGTTTAGCCTTGGACCGTGGTCGGCCCGGATTCGTACGGAATTTCACGTGCTCCGCATTACTTGGGTGTCTGTCTAAGAGGCTTTTTTATTTCACTTACTGGGCTTTCACCGTCTTTGGCTCGATTTTCCAACTCGATTCGGTTATAAAAAAGTTTTGTAACTCTTTTGGAGTTCTGCAGGACTCCGCGACAGATCCCTCGACCCCAGCTGCACAACGCCTGCAGGCTTGGCATGCAGTTGGTTTAGGCTTCGCCCCTTTCGCTCACCACTACTTGGGGTATCTCTTACGATTTCTTTTCCTCCGGGTACTGAGATGTTTCACTTCTCCGGGTTGCCGCCCGTTTTACGGGCTCACAGGTTGCCCTGTGAAGGTTGCCCCATTCAGAGATCCGCGGGTCAATGGATGCTTGCTCCTTACCGCGGCTTTTCGCAGCTTGCTACGTCTTTCTTCGGCATTCAGCGCCAAGGCATTCCCCTCGTGCTATGTTGTACCTTAACCTCATAAATCCTTTATTCACCTTATTATTCCTATAGTTTTATCTGTCTCTCTGAGTTTTGTCTCGGAGTTTAGATTTTCCACTATAGGATGAAGGCCTTTGTCATGGTGCTGGTTGCCAATATAAGGGCAACACAATGGTGGAGATGATCGGATTTGAACCGACGACTTCCTGCGTGCAAGGCAGGCGCTCTCCCACTGAGCTACATCCCCAATAATGGCAATAAAATGGTGGGCCGAGGGAGATTCGAACTTCCGACCTCACGGTTATCAGCCGTGTGCTCTAACCAACTGAGCTATCGGCCCACTCAATAGCAGTGCATAAGGAACTGCGAGGAGACAAAAAATTTGTGTTGCTCCTTAGAAAGGAGGTGATCCAGCCGCACCTTCCGGTACGGCTACCTTGTTACGACTTCACCCCCCTTACTCGGCGCACCTTAGACGCTTCTTTCCCTTACGGGTTAAGCCTGCGGCTTCGGGTGCCCCCAACTCGGGTGGTGTGACGGGCGGTGTGTACAAGGCCCGGGAACGTATTCACCGCAGCTTGGCTGATCTGCGATTACTAGCGATTCCGGCTTCATGTAGTCGGGTTGCAGACTACAATCCGAACTGGGACCGGCTTTTAAGGATTCGCCAACTATCACTAGCAAGCTGCCTTCTGTGCCGGCCATTGTAGCACGTGTGTCGCCCTGGGCATAAAGGCCATGATGACTTGACGTCATCCCCACCTTCCTCCGCCTTGTCGGCGGCAGTCTCTCCAGAGTGCTCAACTTCACTTGTTAGCAACTGGACATAGGGGTTGCGCTCGTTGCGGGACTTAACCCAACATCTCACGACACGAGCTGACGACAGCCATGCAGCACCTGTTCAAGCTCTGTAGCAAGCTACAGTCCCTCAACTTTCATCTCAGTACCACTTGTATGTCAAACCCAGGTAAGGTTCTTCGGTTTGCATCGAATTAAACCACGTGCTCCACCGCTTGTGCGGGCCCCCGTCAATTCCTTTGAGTTTCAGTCTTGCGACCGTAGTCCCCAGGCGGGATACTTAACGCGTTAACTACGGCACGGATGAACTGCTTCACCCACACCCAGTATCCATCGTTTACGGCCAGGACTACCGGGGTATCTAATCCCGTTCGCTGCCCTGGCTTTCGCACATGAGCGTCAGTTGTGTGCCAGGAAGCCGCCTTCGCCACTGGTGTTCCTCCCGATATCTACGCATTTCACCGCTACACCGGGAATTCCACTTCCCTCTCACATACTCTAGACCGACAGTATCTATCGTAGAACGGAGGTTGAGCCTCCGCCTTTGACGACAGACTTAACGGCCAGCCTGCGTGCGCTTTACGCCCAGTAATTCCGAACAACGCTTGCCCCCTACGTATTACCGCGGCTGCTGGCACGTAGTTTGCCGGGGCTTCCTCGTGTGGTACCGTCATTATCTTCCCACACAACAGGGCTTTACATCCCGAAGGATTTCTTCACCCACGCGGCGTCGCTGGGTCAGGGTTGCCCCCATTGCCCAATATTCCCCACTGCTGCCTCCCGTAGGAGTCTGGACCGTCTCTCAGTTCCAGTGTGGCCGGTCGACCTCTCAGTCCGGCTATCCGTCTTGGCCTAGGTGGGCCGTTACCCCACCTACTAGCTGATAGAACGCGAGTCTCTCAAATACCGGATTGCTCCTTTTACCCGAAGGCTTATGGGGTATTAGCAGACGTTTCCATCTGTTGTCCCCCTGTATCCGACAAGTCCTCACGCGTTACTCACCCGTCCGCCACTAAATTACGATTAAAGCAAGCTTTCTTCGTAATTTCGTTCGACTTGCATGTGTTAGGCACGCCGCCAGCGTTCGTCCTGAGCCAGGATCAAACTCTCCGTTTGATTCCTAGCGCTCTCTCGCTGGAATTGCTATAAACAATTCTTTTTATTCCTTATGCACTGTATTCTATTGACATGGTTCGCGCCGCCGTTTCCGATTTCGTGGTGCCTCGTATCGGCGACAGGAGGTAGTATATTACGGATTGCTAAAAATTGCAACCCCCTATTTTTAAAAATTTCGTATCTCTTTCAGCTCCGGCTTATTTGTCCGCCGCCATATCCAAGTCCCCCATAATGGTGATGTGTAGCTCCATTATCTCCCCATATAATTAAGGGGCCTAGCCAACACGAGACAGTCTATGATACAGGTGTCAAATATATCGCGACACGGCTGGAAAAATTTCGATATATGATATAATGCCGTTGTATGTACGATTGACTTCGGAGGTAAATAAATAATGTCGTATGCAACACGTAATGACAAGGACTTTTCGCTGGAACATAAGACCAAGAAAAAGAAGTCCTTTGTCTTTTCCATATTTTCCTCGCTGCTTCTGCTGGCCGCCGTTATCGGCGCGGTGGTCGCGGTGGCGATGATATTTTTCCTGAAGGACATCACGAATACGCTGCCCTCTTATCAGGATATGCTTGACCATCAACCAAGTCTCGCAACGACTATATATGACCGCAATGGGAAGGTTGTAACGCAGCTTTTCCAGGAAAACAGGACCTGGGTAAAGCTCGATGCGATCTCTCCCTGGATGGTCAAGGCGATATTGGCGGCGGAGGACGATTCTTTTTACGATCACTCCGGCATCAGGCCGGTTGCGATTGTCCGCGCGATAGTCGTAGACATTTTCCATATGGGGGCAAAGCAGGGCGCAAGTACGATAACGCAGCAGCTGGCGAGAAATTTGTTCCTCTCTAATGAGAAGACTATCATCCGCAAGGCGAAAGAGGCTGTCTTGGCGCTCCGTCTTGAAAGGATATACACCAAGGATCAGCTGCTTGAGATGTATTTGAACACCATATATATGGGACACGGCGCCTACGGAGTGGAGGCGGCGGCAAAGACCTATTTCGCCAAAGCGCCTAAAAACCTCACGATAGACGAGTCGGCGATTTTAGCGGGGCTCGTAGCTGCGCCGGAGAAATATTCTCCCTTTAGAAGCGGAAAGAGCTCGCAGACGAGAAAAGCCTACGTCATGCGCCGAATGCTGGACCTTGATTGGATTTCAAAGGACGACTATGATTCCTATCTGAACAAGAAACCTGCTCTCGCCAAACGCACGGCGCGGACCAACTCTATATCTCTTGAGGGGGCGCCCTATTTTGTTTCGTACATCCTCTTTAAGCAGCTGCTGCCCCATTATGGTACCGATAAGATATACCGCGGCGGCTTAAAGGTTCACACGACGCTTGACATCGACCTTCAGAAGAAGGCGGAGGAGATCGTCTCAAAGATGCCGCATGAGGGGGCGCTTATCGCGTTGGACCCGAATACGGGAGAGATCCTCGCTATGGTGGGAGGCCGTGATTTCGATAAGAGCAAGTTTAACCGCGCGACACAGGCCTACCGCCAGCCCGGCTCGTCTTTTAAACCAATCGTCTACGCGACGGCGCTTGAGCAGGGCTACCGCGGTGTGGACCATATACTCGACGCGCCGCTGCTTTTTCCTAACGGCTGGTCGCCGAGCAACTATACCTCCAATAAGTACGACGGCGAGATAACGCTGCTTACCGCACTCGCAAAATCGATCAACACCTCCGCGGTGCGTCTTGCGCAGATAGACGGCGTAGGGCGTATCGCCGACCTTGCGCGCCGCATCGGTATCACGACCCCCTATCTGCCGGACGATCTTTCGGTGGCTCTCGGCACGGCGAGCGTAACGCCGCTTGAGATGTCTGTCGCCTATTCTACCTTTGCAAATAACGGTTATAAGGTTGAGCCCTACGCCGTGAAGGAGATCCTCTCACAGCGCGGGGAGTCTCTGGAACAGAACGGCCCAAAGCTGACGAGCGCGATCTCCCCCACTACGGCCGTCTCGCTACGTTCCATGCTTGAGCAGGTCACAGGATGGGGAACCGGCGCGAGAGCCAAGATCCCAAATTACGAGACCTTCGGCAAGACCGGTACGACAAACGACTGGACGGACGCCTGGTTCGTCGGCGGAGTCCCGGGACTTGTCGTGGTCGTATATATCGGCAACGACAACCATAAGCCGCTGGGCGGCAGGTCTACCGGCGCGGTAGCGGCGCTGCCGGTGTGGAAGGAATTCGTCTCTTACGCGGTCACAAAGATGAATCTCCCCTCGTCCTTCTCCATTCCCGGCGACGCGGAGGTAGAGGCTGTAAGGGTCTGCAAAACGACTGGATTTATCGCGGCGGAGGGCTGTCCAGCGACGACGCTGCTGATGGCGCAGGGGCGCGCTCCGACCTCCGTATGCCCGTGGCACGGGGGCTCGCTCTCGGCGGCCCGCGCGGATGATAACGCCCCGCAGCTTCTGCTTGCGCCTATCGATGACGAGGCAACCTCCAATAAGTATGCGATGAAGCTCGCGGGGGAGGACCACACACAGCCGCAGGACAATTCGGGGCAGACGGATTCCGCGCCGATACCACAAAAGAAGGCTGCAGAGAAAGAGCCGGTAAAGCTGCCGAGCTCATCTTCCGACCCTTATAAGAAAGACCCGAGTCAGCAGACGGATATGGAGGCAAAGTATCAGGAATTGCTTCGAAAGTATAATATTATCGAATAAAGACAGATGTTACCGCAAATAAATACAAAAAACGAAGGCCGGGGTTTTGACGCTCCGGTCTTTGTTTTATATTATATTTTTCGGCTCCGGCCAGGGGCTCGGCACGAAGGTCTTCTGGAAGAGATGAAGAGCGTAGCGGTCGGTCATACCAGATATCATGTCAACCGCCTCCTGGGCGGAACCGCCGTTTTTATCCATGCGCGCGTTAAAGAGCGCCGTGAGGACATGTTCCACGCGCGAATCTTCTATCTGAGCGTTGGCGCGTGTGTAGACGTGGCGGTATAGGAAGCTGCGCAGCCGCTCGATGTATCCGAGCATATCGTCGCTGAATCGGACCGCCTCCGGAGTGCTGTTTTCTATCACATCCATGATCATGCCGTTTATTCTTTTGGAGTTCGGTATGGAGATTACCTCCCGCATCTCAGGCGTCATCTCGTCATCCGCTATGAGGCCGGCGCGCAGGGCGTCGTCGATGTCGTGGTTAAGGTAGGCCAGAGAGTCGGAGACACGGACGACCCAGGCCTCCATTGTCGTAGGATTGGTTAGGTCATAGCCGGAACGGACGTCCACCTGTCCCTTGGAGTGCTGGATGATGCCCATACGCACCTCCCAGCTGAGATTGAGCCCACGGCCATCTTTCTCAATATGGTCGACAACCCGCAGGCTTTGTGCCGCGTGGTGGAATCCCGGCAGGCCGTTTTGCTTCGCAAGCCTGTCAAGCACCGTTTCGCCCATGTGTCCGAAGGGGGTATGTCCAAGGTCATGCCCCAGCGCGATGGCTTCCGTGAGGTCCTCGTTGAGGCGCAGCGCGCGCGATATGGTACGCGCGATCTGCGATACCTCAAGGGTATGGGTGAGCCGTGTCCGGTAGTGGTCTCCCTCCGGCAGCAGCAGTACCTGCGTTTTGTATTTAAGCCGGCGGAATGATTTGCAGTGTATTATCCGGTCTCTGTCGCGCTGAAAACAGGTGCGTATCGCGCATGGCTCCTCCGGGCGCTCGCGGCCCCTGCTGTCTACCGACAGGCAGGCCTGCGGAGCCAATATCTGTCTTTCTATATCTTCCCAACGTTCGCGTATCGTCATATATCATTCTCCATTAGCGGCAGGTTTGCCGTTCCGGGGCACCGTCCTTCACACCCTAAAACCGCATACGGCCGATATCCCCTGCCAATAGATATCTCTCTTATTATAGACAACAAATGTCCCGCTGTACAACATTCCATTTAACGTAGGGTTCAACGACAGAAAGGGGCCGCATCCTCCATATGAAGGACGCGGCCCCTGTTTACTTTATTTCAGCGATTAACCAGCCGTAGGACTATTTGAGCACGCCAAGGGCGGCAAGGGCCGCAGAGAGGCGGGCGACAGGCACACGGAATGGCGAGCAGCTCACATAGTTAAGGCCCAGCTTGTTGCAGAAGGCAATGCTGGAGGGGTTGCCTCCGTGCTCTCCGCAGATGCCGAGCTGGATCTCGGGGCGTACAGAACGCCCCTTCCCCACCGCGATCTCCATCAGAGCGCCAACGCCGTCACGGTCCAGACGCGCGAAGGGGTTCTCCTCAAAGACGCCCATCTCGACGTACTGTCCGAGAAATTTACCCTCGGCGTCGTCGCGCGAGTAACCGAAGGTGGTCTGCGTGAGGTCGTTGGTACCGAAACTGAAGAACTGTGCGTATTCGGCGAGCTGGTCGGCGACCATGGCGGCGCGCGGCAGCTCGATCATCGTACCGACCATGTATTCAAGCGCCACGCCGTTCTCTTTGATCACCGCGGCGCCGATCTCATCGACGAGCTTACGCATACGCTTCATCTCTTCCTGGGTGCCGACGAGCGGGATCATGATATCGGGGATGACGCGCACCCCCTTCTTGGTGAGCTTGCAGGCGGCGTTGAAGATGGCGCGGGCCTGCATCTCGTATATCTCGGGGAATATCATGCCCAAGCGGCAGCCGCGGAAACCGAGCATCGGGTTCTGTTCGTGAAGTTCGCGCGCGCGGGCTATCGTGGCGTTGATCTTTTTCGCCTCGGCGCTTTCGGGAGCGAGTCCCTCAAGAGCCTTGGTCAGCTCCGGTATCTTCGGCAGGAACTCGTGGAGCGGAGGGTCGAGGAGACGCACGGTTACAGGCAGCCCCTCCATCGCCTCAAAGATGCCGAGGAAGTCCTCTTCCTGCATCACCTCAAGCTTTTTAAGCTGCGCCACACGCTCTTCCGTGGTGGTGGAGACGACCATCTCCTGCATGACGGGCAGACGTTCGGCGGCCATGAACATGTGTTCTGTGCGGCAGAGGCCGATGCCTTTCGCGCCAAAGCTGCGGGCGCGGCGCGCGTCCTCCGGGGTGTCTGCGTTGGCCCAGACCTGGAGGTTCGATATTTTGTCGGCGTCTTCGAGCAGTTCGCGGAAGTTTTCGTCAAATTGCGGCTCGATGAGCTCCATCTTTCCCAGAATGACGTCGCCGTTGGTTCCGTCAAGGGTAAGGAAGTCGTCTTTCTTTACGGTGACGCCGCCGACAGTGAAGGTTCCGCCCGCGAGGTCGATCTTCACCGATTCCGCGCCCGATACGCAGGGCTTGCCAAGGCCGCGGGCAACGACGGCCGCGTGGCTCGTCATTCCGCCGTGGCTCGTGAGAACGCCCTGCGCCGCGAAGAGTCCGTGGATGTCGTCAGGGGTCGTCTCGGGACGGACAAGGATGACGGCTTCGCCCTTTCCGCCGCGTTCGGCGGCCTCGTCCGCGTCAAAGACCACTCTGCCAACCGCCGCGCCGGGCGAGGCGGGAAGCCCCTTGACGATTACATTACGTTTCGCCTTCGGGTCGATCTGCGGGTGAAGCAGCTGTTCTACCTGTTCCGGCGCGACGCGCGATACCGCGGTCTCGGCGTCGATAAGTCCCTCGTGGAGCATATCCATCGCGATCCTCACCGCGGCCGACGCGGTGCGTTTCCCGTTACGGGTCTGGAGGATGTAGAGTTTTCCTCTTTCAACGGTAAATTCTATATCCTGAGCGTCGCGGTAGTGGGTCTCAAGCAGCTTCGCGATACGGTGGAATTCTTTGTAGACCTCGGGCATCGCCGCTTCGAGCGAAGCGATGGGCACAGGGGTGCGGATACCGGCGACGACATCTTCGCCCTGGGCGTTGATGAGGTACTCTCCGAAGAGTTTGTTTTCTCCGTTGGAGGGGCTTCTTGTGAAGCAGACGCCGGTGCCGCAGTCGTCTCCAAGGTTTCCGAATACCATCGTCACGATGTTAACCGCCGTGCCGTATTCGGCGGGAATGTTGTTGATTTTGCGGTAGGTGATGGCGCGCGGCGTATTCCAGCTGCGGAAGACGGCGTCTATCGCCAGACGCAGCTGCACCCAGGGATCTGAGGGGAAGGTATGTCCGGCCTCTTCAACTATCTTCTTGTAGTCGACGACGAGTTTTTTGAGCTCTTCGGCGGGGATTTTGTAATCCTCTTTCACTCCGGCGTTCTCTCTCGCCTGCGCGAGGCGTTCCTCAAATTTGTCCAGGTCTACCTCAAGGACGACGTCGGAGAACATCTGAATGAAACGGCGGTAGCTGTCATAGGCGAATCTTTCGTCGCCCGCCGATTTGGCAAGGGCGGCGACTGTATCATCGTTGAGTCCGAGGTTGAGGATCGTGTCCATCATCCCAGGCATCGAGACGGGAGCTCCTGAGCGTACCGATACAAGGAGGGGATTCTGCGAGGAGCCGAATTTTTTCCCGGCAAGCTCTTCCACTCTCGCCACCGCGGCCTCAACGTCGCTCCAAATGCTGGAGATGAAATCCTTTTCCTCCCAGTATTTATGGCAAGCTTCGGTGGTAATGATGAATCCCGGCGGTACCGGAAGTCCTATCTTCCACATCTGGGCAAGGTTTGCACCTTTGCCGCCCAGTAGCGTCCTCATATCGGCGCTGCCTTCGCTGAAGTCGTAAATGTACTTTTTTGCTTCAACCATGCTACTACCTCCTCGAAATGAGAATAAAAACAGTCAACGCAACAATTTAGTGCGTTTTAACAGTTTTTTTACCTCTTAAAAACTGCCGCTATTGTAACACCCTTTACGCTTAAAACTTATTATTTCAATATACTGAAATCTCCGATCTGCATAAAGAAGGCCTGGCATTCTTTAAGCAGCGCGATACGGTTCGCGCGCACCGCGGGATCGGGGTCCATCACGAGCACGTCGTTAAAGAACTGGGCGATCACCGGAGCCAGCTCCGCCATCGTCGCGGCAAGTTTATCCCATTCGCAGCGTTCGACGGCGCTCTTGGCCTCTTTCGTCAGCTTGCCAAGTTCTCCGTAGAGATTCTTTTCCGCCTCTGAGGTGAATTTCGCGGCATCGACGGAGCCCGCCTCTTCCCCTGACTTGGAGAGCAGATTTTTCACGCGCACCGCCGCCGTGATGAGTTCGGCGAACCACGCCTCGCCGCTCGCCTTGGTCAGGACCTCGGCCAGACGGTATATCTGCAAAGGACGGCTGGGAACGGTCTGCATCGCGAGGGCAACCGCTTCGTGGCTGAAGCCCTTCTCACGCAGCTGCACCTGCTGGCGCAGGGCGATAAAGGCCTTCATCTTTTCGATACGCTCCGGCGCAAGCTCAAGCTGCGCGGCCGCCATTTCGAGGGCCTTGTCCATGTCTATGTCGAGGGAGAGTCCCCAGATCAGTTCGTTGATGGTCCTGGCCGCGCGGCGCAGTCCGTAGGGGTCCTGCGACGAGGTCGGCTCGAGCCCTATTTTGTATATCGCCGTCAGCGTATCGAGACGCTCGCCGATGCCAAGCAGCGCGCCCGCTATATGCGAGGGCAGCTCGTCTCCCGCGAATCTCGGCAGGTACTGTTCGTAGAGCGCGAGGGCGACCTCTTCCGGCTCTCCGGCCTTACGCGCGTATTCGCGTCCCATGACTCCCTGCACGTCGGAAAATTCGTAGACCATGTTCGTGACAAGGTCGGCCTTCGCGAGGTCGCAGGCGCGCGCGAGCTTTGTCCGGTCGACGTCGCTCCTGAGCTCGTCCGCAAGCCAGAGGGTGAGCTTCTTGATGCGCTGCACCTTGTCGTAGACCGAGCCCAGCTGTTCCTGATAGGTAACGTTCTTGAGCTCTTCGGCGCGGGTGTCGAGCGACTTCTGCTGGTCCTCTTTCCAGAAGAAGGCCGCGTCGTAGAGACGCGCGCGCAGAACGCGCTCGTTGCCCTCCCGCACGACGTTCATATCTTTCGCGCGGTTGTTGCTGACGCCGATGAAGTTGGCCATCAGTTTGCCGTTCGCGTCGTGAACGGGGAAGTAACGCTGGTTTTTGGCCATCGAGAGGATGAGAACCTCTGCGGGGATGTCGAGGAACTCCTTGTCAAAGCTGCCGTAAAAGGGTATCGGGTATTCGTTGAGATGCACGTTTTCCTCAAGCAGCTCGGGATCGACGGTGACCTTAGCGCCAAGCTCTTTTTCGATCTCGGCGACGCCGGCGAGTATCATCGCCTTGCGTTCTTCTGGATCGGTAATGACAAAATTTTCACGCATCGCCGCCGCGTAGGAGGCGGCGTCTTTCACCGGCACGGAGTCACTTCCCATGAAGCGATGACCTCTGGAGGTGGTGCCGCTCTTTACGCCGCCGAATGATATATCGACGGGACGGTCGCCGTAGAGCGCCACGAGCCAGCGCACGGGACGCGCGAAACGCACCGATTTGTCGGCCCAGTACATGCTCTTCGGGAAGGAGAGGCGGTGGATGATCTTTTCAAGGAGCTGGGGCAGGACCTCCATCGTAGGCTGCCCGCTGGTGCGCTTCTCAGCCACGACGTACTCCGCGCCGCCGATGGTCTCGACCTTAAGCGCCGAGACTTCGACCCCCTTGCTGCGCGCGAAACCCTGCGCCGCCTTTGTGGGGTTGCCCTCGGCGTCAAAGGCCTGCGCCTTCATCGGCCCCTTTGAGACCTCTACGGAATCCTCCTGATGGTCGGAGAGCTCCTTTACCGTAATAACAAGGCGGCGCGGCGTGCACTCCGACTTGATCTCGCCATGCGGTATATGCGCTCCGGAGAGCTCCTCTTCCGCGTACTGGACGAGGTCGGCGAGCGTCTTCGGCATAAACCTCGCGGGGATTTCTTCGGTTCCTATTTCAAAGAGAAGGTCGGACATCAGCGGACGCCTCCTTTTTCGTATTTGTCAAATCTTCCCATCAGCGGATGGCCCATCTCCTCGCGCTGCTTGACGTATGCCTGGCAGCAGGCGGAGGCAAGGTTTCTCACGCGGCCGATGTAGCCGGTCCTCTCGGTGACGCTGATGGCGTTTCTCGCGTCGAGCAGGTTGAAGGAATGCGAACACTTTAAAACGTAATCGTAGGCGGGAAGCACAAGTCCGGCTTCGAGCACACGTTTCGACTCCGCCTCGTATTTGTTGAACAGATTGAAAAGCATATCGGTGTCGGCGATCTCAAAGTTGTATGTCGAATTTTCGACCTCGCCCTTGTGGTGGACGTCGCCGTATTTGATTTCACCCACCCACTGCAGGTCGTAAACATTGTCAACCTTCTGGACGAACATCGCGATCCTTTCGAGACCGTATGTGAGCTCCGCGGGCACGACATCCATGTCCAGCGAACCCATCTGCTGGAAGTAGGTGAACTGTGTGACCTCCATACCGTCAAGCCAGACCTCCCAGCCAAGCCCCCAGGCGCCGGTCGTCGGGTTTTCCCAGTCATCCTCGACAAAGCGGATATCATGCTCCGCCGGATCGATACCAAGCACCTTCAGGCTTTCGATATACATCTCCTGGATGTTGTCGGGCGTCGGCTGGATGATGACCTGATACTGGTAATAATGCTGAAGCCTGTTGGGGTTTTCTCCATATCTTCCGTCTGTTGGTCTTCTGGAAGGTTCAACGTAAGCTACGCGCCAGGGCTCGGGACCGAGAACACGCAGTGTCGTAGCGGGATTCATCGTACCGGCGCCGACTTCCAAGTCGTACGGCTGCTGGATGACACAACCCTGAGAAGCCCAAAAATGCTCAAGGCGCATAACTATCTCTTGAAAATTCACCTTCTGTTGCCTCCTTTGATGAGTGCTGCTCTTCTATATTTGAATTATTTTAGCGCATATTGCTAAAATATGGCGATAACATTTTTAAATTCTTAATATAACAATCTTTTTGACGTGTTTCACATGACCAGAGGATGAATTTTTCATGCGGAAGGGCGACGGCCCGCCTAAGCTCCGCGAGCTCCTCGGCGCTCACCGCCTCTCCTTTGCCCTGCGAACAGCGGCGGCAGCACATCCCCGCCTGCGTCAGCCAGCCTCCCTCCGTAAGCAATCCGCCGCATTCGACGCAGAGGTCAAGGGAGGGGGCGATCCCCATGAGGTTCAGCAGCTTCCAGGTAAAACGAAGCTCCACGATGTATGGGGGGCATTTTTCGCGCAGCTGTACCAGCGAGCTCCAGAGCATCCGCAGCAGCGCGTCGTTCTCGCAGTCCGCCGGTGCCTCCTTCGAGGTCCGCCTGTAGATACGCAGCGCGCAGAGAAGGGCCGCCGGCGACTGGCGCAGCGACAGAAAGTCCTCTTTGACCTCCGCGCCCTGCAGGTATAGTTTTGACGGGCTCTGATAAAGTAAAAACTCGCCCCAAGTCAGAGGTTCTGTGGAGCCTCCGAAGCGGTTTTTTCCCGTCGCCGCGGGGGCGCTGACCCACCGCGGGCCAAACTCGCGCATAAAAAGCAGAAGGGACTGCCCCTCCCTGGAGGAATCCCTTCTTAGAAGCACCGTTCCCGTCTTTGAGTAGTGCCCCTGCGGCAGCCGGACGGGAATCAACTATTGTACCCCAGTCTCCGTAGCTCTTCCGGCGACTTACGCCATCCCGGCTTCACCTTTACCCAAAGCTGAAGAAATACCTTATAGCCGAATTTCTCCTCAAGTTCTTTGCGGGCTTCGCTGCCGATCTGTTTCAGCATCGCGCCGTTCTTACCGATGATGATCCCCTTCTGCCCTGGACGGTCGACGATTATCGTGGCGCGGATATCGCAGACCTTTTTATCGGGAAACTCGTCGGGACTCTTGAACTCGTCGATGATCACGGCCACTCCGTGGGGGACCTCTTCGTTGGTGTGGCGGAATATCTTCTCGCGGATGACCTCCGAGGCGAGAAAGCGCTCCGTCGAATCCATCAGCATGTCCTCGGGATAGATCGGCGGCTGCTCCGGCAGCAGGGCGCTGATCGCCGCCGCGAGCTCATCCAGCCCGCGGTGGTTGTTGGCCGACACGGGAACGACGGCGGCGGGTTTTATGTATTTTTCATAGACCGCCGCGGCCTTTTTATAGTCCTCAAAGTCCGCCAGCTTGTCGATCTTGTTCACGGCCAGCACGACGGGCTGTGAGACGTTCTCCAGCACTTTAAGAATGATCTCGTCCTTTTCGCTCACGGCGCGGTCCTGCGCCTCGACGACATAGCAGACGGCGTCCACAAGCATGAGGGACTCTTCCGCCTCTTTCATCATAAAGTCGCCCAGCGCGTGCTGAGGCACATGAATGCCGGGGGTGTCCACAAAGACGATCTGTTCGTCCTCCGAGGTATATATGCAGCGCACGGCGTTGCGGGTGGTCTGCGGCTTCGGTGAGACCGCCGCCACCTTCTCCTTAAGCAGCGCGTTTATTATCGACGATTTTCCCACGTTGGGACGTCCCAGCAGGGCGGCAAAGCCGCTGCGGAATTTTTTATCTTCACTCATTAATATTCACTCTCTCTTCGGCCGCGCCGCCTCAGCGATTTTCCTCCAAAGAAAACGAAAGCGGCAGCAGCTCTCTTAATGTATAGATCACAGGTTCGTCGGCATCCTTCAGCACTACGGCCATATCGGGATTGAATTCGGCGAGAAACTGGCGGCAGGCGCCGCACGGCGGGCAGAAAACACCCTCGGGGCCGGCCACGGCGACGGCAAGCGGCAGACGCAGCCCCTTAGTGAGGGCGGTCGTCATCGCGTTGCGTTCCGCGCAGATAGAGAGGCTGTAGCTGGCGTTCTCCACGTTGCAGCCGGAAACGGTGAGGCCGTTTTCGAAGAGCAGCGCCGCGCCTACGCAGAAGCCCGAATAGGGGGCGTAGGCTGCCGCCCGGGCCCGGGCGGCCTCGGCGAGAAGTTTCTTCACCGCCGCTTTCTCAAGCAGCGGATTCTCCGCCATCATCCTAGCCCTCCGCAAAAAATTCAGAGACCAGAGAATCCTGGATCTGCCACATACGCTCGCGCTCCGCGTTGTCGGCATGGTCAAAGCCAATGAGGTGGAGGAAGCCGTGACAGATGACGAGCACCGTCTCGCACTCTGCGGTCTTGCCGTTATCGGCGGCGTTCTTCGCGACGATCTCGGGACAGACGATGATGTCGCCCAGCGTAAGCCGCTCCCAATCTTCCGGCGGCTCGAACCCACCGTCCTCATTTTCCCACATCGGAAAGGAAAGCACGTCCGTAGGACCGGCAACTTCCCGGTATTCTTCATTGATCCCGGCGATCTGATCCACATCCGCGAAGGTAAGAGATATCTCGCACTCCGCGGCCGCCTCGGGGAGGATATTAGTTTTTTCAAGATAGGCGGACAGTATCTTCTCCAGCTTCTTTATCCTTTCGCCGCAGCACATGGAGCTGTTGCTCTCGTTGAATATCTCACCGCAGTGTATCGTGGTTTTCATCCTTTTCATCCTCCTCTTTTTTCTCTGTCTCGCCGGTATCGGCGACAGGAACGACGGCGGTTTCGATCGTGCCGGCGGGTATCTCTTTATGTTCTCCGCCCTTGAGCTTGGCCTCTTTGATTATCTCGTTGATATTCTTTACCTCGCGGGAATGATAGGTCGCCTGGAAGACCTCCATAAAGGCCTCCGTGATCAGCGACATCTCCTTCATCGTAAAGTCAACGTCGTTGAGCTGATTGCTCTCGATCTTACTGCGAATGACCTGATTTATGAAGTCTGAAAGCTCCCTGTTATTCTCAAAAGGCTTGTTGCGCGCCTTGACCGCGGCCTCCACGGAATCGGCAAGCATTACGAGCGCCGTCTCGCGCGACTGCGGCCGCGGCCCCGGATAGCGGAACTGGGCCTCGGTGACATTCTCGCCGAGCGCCTTCGCCTTTTCGTAGAAATACCTCTGCGAGGTGGTGCCGTGATGTTCGCTGATGAAGCGGCGCAGGGACTTTGGCAGGTTGGTCTGCGCGGCGATGTCGAGCCCCTCCTTCACATGCGATATCAGCAGCTGCCCAGAGAGCGTCGGCGGCAGGCTGTCGTGGATGTTCTTGCCGTGGCGCTGGTTTTCAACAAAATACTGCGGGTTCTTGAGCTTGCCGATGTCATGATAGTAGGCGCCCGCCTTTACAAGGAGCCCGTTCATATGCAGCTTGTCGGCCGCCGCCTCGGCAAGCGTACCGACCATAAGGACGTGGTTGTAGGTTCCGGGGGCCTCCATCTGCAGCCTCTTGATGAGCGGCTGCGAGGGATGGCTCAGCTCAAGCAGCCGCAGCGGCGAGAGGACGTCGAAGACGTTCTCCCACAGCGGCAGCAGCGCGACGACGATCGTCCCCCAGATCGCGCTGAAGAGCACCGCGCCGAGGGCGAGGTTATAGTCGAAGTAGAGGCCGAGCCCCCAGTGAATACAGATCGAGGCGGCCCCGAGGCAGAGCCCGAGGAAAAAGAGATTGCGCCAGATAGTGATGCGGTGGTTCGGCGGGTCTATAAAGAGGATGCGGCCGATGCCCGCGGAGAAGGCCGCGAGGATACAGCCGAGACATACGATGCCGGGATTGGTGCCAAAGGCGATGATGACGCTGATCACTCCGCCGCCGAAGATGATATGGAATGAAAGCGATACCGGCAGTGTAAGGCAGAGCCAGCCGGTAAGGCCGAGTACCGCCATCGAGTAGCCGCCGAAGCGGGCAAAGACGACCTCGAGGGTCCAGACGACGGAGAGCACGACGGCGATGTATATCCATTCGCGCATTGAAAGTTTTTCACGCAGACCGCTGGCGATCCACACCGGCCAGAAGCTCCAGATGGTGATCGCGCCGAGGATAAAGATAAGGTGTTTCCAAGGGAAGGTGGCGTCGGGATAGCCCTGCGAGGCGAGCAGCTTCGCCAGCGAGGGGGTGACGACCTGCCCCTTCTGTACCAGCACGGAGCCGGGACGTATCTCCTTTATGACGGAGGGTATCTGCGCGGCGACATCTTCGCGCAGCTTTTGGACCATCTCTCCGTCGGACTGCAGCGAGGGGTTGAGCAGAACGTCAAGCATCTGAAAGGCGACGTTGCGTTCGGACTGCGAGAGCTTCGTCTCCTTGAGGTATTTCCAGATAAGGGTAGTCTGCTGCTCACGATCCGTCGATTCGTCGCGGACTTTCCGCCCGATATCGAGGGCGGCCTCGACGATCTCCCTCTGCGAAGCGGCGCTCTGCCTGTTATATATACTGAGCAGCGGCGCGTTGAAGAGCTGTTTGAGTTCGCCCTTTTCCAGCAGTTCAAGACGCCGCGAGACCTCAAAGGCGATTTTTTCATCCTGCACCATGACGTCGATGATACGGGATGCCGCGCGCTGGCGCAGTTCGAGCGTCGCCGCCCGGTCCTCGTAGCGCGCGGAGGTGAGTGCGAAGTATGTCCTTTCGGAGGGGATACCGATCTGGTAGTTCTCCCTCCGGTCAAACATGTACCAGTTGACGCTTACAAGCAGCGTCGCGACACAGAGGAGGATAGCCCGAAAAATGATGTACTGCCTGTTTTCGCGCCTGAATGAAAATTTGCCGAATACGGCCTTTAAATTATCTTTCAGCCTGTTTTTCTGCTCTCCGTCTGTCATAGTCTTCGTAGGCCCTCACTATTCTCTGTACTATCTCATGGCGCACCACGTCGCCGTCGTTGAGCTTGATGAAGGAGACGCCGGGGACACCCTTCAGGATGTCCTGCACGACCTTTAGCCCCGATTCTTTTGTGCCGGGCAGGTCGACCTGCGTGACGTCACCCGTTATTACGGCCTTCGAGCCGAAGCCTAGGCGCGTAAGGAACATCTTCATCTGCTCGGGCGTAGTGTTCTGCGCCTCGTCAAGGATGATGAAACTGTCGTTGAGCGTGCGCCCGCGCATATAGGCCAGCGGCGCGAGCTCAATGACGCCCTTTTCAAAGTAACGGTCGAACCTCTCAGCCGGAAGCAGCTCATAAAAGGCGTCATAGAGCGGCCTCAGGTAGGGGGCGACCTTTTCGTTCATATCACCGGGAAGATAACCGAGGCGCTCCCCCGCTTCGACTACCGGACGCACGAGGATGATGCGGCTGATCTTCGCGGACTTCAGATAGGCGACGGCCTGGGCAACGGCAAGATAGGTCTTTCCGGTACCCGCGGGGCCGATGCCGAAGGTTATATCGTTGTCGCGGATGGCCTGGATGTAGCCCTTCTGGCCGTTTGTATATGGACGGATGGCCTTGCCCCGGTTGCTTATGCAGACGATGTCGTTATAGAGCGACCGCAGATTTACCGTCTCGCCGTTCTGGATACTGTGGAGTCCGTAGCGTATCTCTGCGCTGTTGAATTTATGGCCGGAGAGCGAGAGCTCGGCATACTGCACGAGCAGGTTCTCAAGCTTTTTTATCAGCGCTTCGTCGTCGCCCTTAATAGAGAGCGAGCTGCCCCGCGCGTATACCTTGACGGGGAAGCTCTGCTCTACAAGGCGCAGTATCTCTTCGTGCTCGGCGAGCAGCTTTACGACGGAGGCGTCGGTAAGCGAGAGGAGATTTTCGGCCTCCTGTTTTGTTTCTTTCATTACTTCAGAGTTCGCCTATACCCTTTCTACCGCCTTGACCTCGGGCACCTCAGCAATGACCGCCTGCTCGACAGTCATGCGCAGCGTCTCAAGCGCGAAGGGGCAGCTGCCGCAGGCGCCCTCCATCGCGACATAGAGCGTGGCGGTGGGTTCGTCATATTTTACGAAGGAGCAGTCGCCTCCGTGTGACTGGAGCGCGGGCGATACGTGGTTCGCAAGTACTTCCTTGATTTTTTCCTCTGTCGTCATAAGAATTCCTCCAAATTTATTTGTTTTTTGCTTCTTTCCAAAATTCATCCAGCTCGTCCAAGGTATAATCTTTCCACGGCCGGCCGGATTTTTCAACCGATTTTTCCACATCTCTGAAACGGGCGTCAAATTTTTCACAGGCCCGGTGGAGATTGATCTCAGGATCTATCCCCAGATGTCGCGAGAGGTTGACGGCGGCGAAGATGAGATCTCCCAGCTCTTCAGCGACATCCTCTTTGCCCTTACAGGCCATCGCCTCTTTGAGCTCCGCGACCTCTTCCTCGACCTTGGCGAGTACCGGCGCGGTATCGCCCTTAGGCCAGTCAAACCCAGGCTTCGCGGCGCGCTCCTGTATCCGGTAGGCGCGCAGCAGGGCGGGCATTCCGCGGGGGATACCGGCCATATAAGAGGAGTCCTCATCCTTGCCTTTGCGTTCCGCCGTTTTTATCTGCTCCCAGTTGCGCAGCACGTCGTCGGAATCTTTTACGCTTATATCGCCGAAGACGTGGGGATGGCGCCTGACGAGCTTGTTGATAAGCCTATCCATCACGTTCGAGATCGTGAAGTCGCCGCGTTCTTCGGCCATACAGGAGATAAAGACCACCTGCAGCATAAGGTCGCCGCACTCTTCGCACATATTCGGGATGTTCTGCGATTCTATCGCCTGGATAAGCTCGTAGGCCTCTTCGATTATGTAGCGGCGCAGCGACATGTAGTCCTGCTCCCTGTCCCAGGGGCAGCCGTCCGGCGCGCGCAGGCGCTTCATAACTTCGACCAGCCTGACAAATTTTTCCGACATTGCCTTTTCTTCCTGCATGGCAAATCCCTCCTGCCTGCTCTATTCTATCAGATTGACGCGGGATTTTGTTCCTGAATTATCCGCGCGATATCCTTAATTCCCGCAAATCCGCCGGGGCCGATGAAACCGTCCAGACGGCGGCGCCATTTGGGCGGCAGCTTCAGCCGCTCCCAGGCGCCGTCGGGGTTGCCCTGCAGTACCAGCTCATAGCGGCTGCAGATCATCTTCGTGAGCCCCAGATCACAGGAGGCGCCTTTGATCGCCGCGACATTGAATAAAAAATCCAGCTCATTGGGTATCCTGCCGAAACGGTCCTCCGTCTCCTCGCGCAGCTCGCGGACCTCTTCCAGAGAATCGGTCTTAAGCAGCCGCCTGTAGAGCGTGACGCGCAGATTCTCCTGCGGCAGATAGTCGCCGGGAATGGAGACGGGAAAACCGATCTCCAGCTCCATCTGCGGCCTGTAAGTGCCCTTTATCTTGGAAATTTCCTCCGCGAGCAGGTCACAATATTTCTGATAGCCGATTTTACTTGAATTGCCGTGCTGCGAGATGCCGATAAGGTCTCCGCCGCCGCGTATCTGGAGGTCGCGCTGCGCGAGCTGGTAGCCCGCCCCCAGTTCGTCAAGTTCGGCGATGGCCTCCAGCCGTTCGCTGGACTCAACGGAGATGTGGACGTTGCTGGGATAGAACAAAAAGGCGTAGGCCTGCTCCTCCCGGCGTCCGACACGCCCGCGGAGCTGGTACATCTGGGCAAGCCCAAGCTCGTGCGCGTCGTCGACGATCAAGGTATTCGCCGCCGGGATGTCCAGCCCGCTTTCGACAATCGTCGTGCAGACGAGGATATCGATCTTTCCCGCGGCAAATTCGGACATCGTCTTTTCGAGTGCCGATTCCGACGTCTTGCTGTGCGCCACCGCGATGTTAAGCTTCGGGAAGAGGCGCTTGAGCATGACGGCGCGTTCCTGTAGGTCGTTTATCCGGTTATGGACGAAGAATATCTGCCCGCCTCTGTTCTTCTCGCGCAGCACCGCGCTCTTCAGAAGCTCCTCGGAGAAGGGGCGCACCACGGTGATTACGGGCAGCCGCCGCTGAGGCGGCGTCTGTAATATCGACATGTCGCGCAGCCCGCTGATGGAAAGCGAGAGCGAGCGCGGTATCGGCGTCGCCGAGAGCATCAGCACGTCGACGCCCGGCATCGATTTTTTCAGGTGATCCTTATGCATGACGCCGAAGCGGTGCTCCTCGTCCACGATTATGAGGCCGATGTCCTTGAATTTCACGTCGTCGGTCAATATCCGGTGCGTGCCGATAAGGATGTCCACCTTGCCCTCGCTGAGGTCCTGCAATATACGTTTCTGCTGTCCAACTGGAACGAAGCGCGAGATCACCTCGACGCGTATCGGCGTATTGGCGAAGCGGGCGGTGAAGGTCTCGAAGTGCTGCTGCGCAAGCAGCGTCGTCGGCGCCATGATCGCCGTCTGTTTTCCCGCGAATACCGCCTTTCCCGCCGCGCGGATCGCGACCTCGGTCTTGCCAAAGCCGACGTCGCCGACGATAAGGCGGTCCATCGGCACGGGGCGCTCCATGTCGCGCTCCACATCCTCGATCGCGCGCAGCTGGTCGATGGTCTCCTTATAGGTAAAGCTCTCCTCAAGTTCGCGCATCATCTCCCGATTGTCGGGGAAGGAGAAGCCCTTGCTCACCTCGCGCTCGGCGTATATTTTGATAAGCTCCGCCGCGGCCTGCTCCGCCATCTGTTTCGCACGCGAAGCGGCCCGCTTCCAGTGCGAACCCTTGAGGTTGTCGGCGGTGGGCTCCTGCCCCGGCAGCGGCGACCACGGCGAAATTTTATGGAACTGCATCACGGGGATAAGCAGCCGCCGTTCCTCGGCAAACTGCAGGATGAGATATTCCTGTTCGCCGTCGGCGGTCTTTACCTGCTCCGCCCCCTGGTAGACGGCGACGCCGTATTCATCGTGGACGACCCATTGTCCCGGAATGAGCCCCGCGCCCCAGTCGCTCGGCGCTCGGTTCTCGATCCGCCGCCGGGCTACGGTGATGCCGGAGAGTTCAAGGTCGGTCATCACGGCGCACTTGGAATAGCTGTCGATAAAGCCTTCGCTCAGTATTCCCTCGCAGGCCTCAAAGCCGTTGATCCGCGCCCACTGGAGGTTGCGTTCCGCCTCCGAGACGACCTTTATCCGGTAACCGTCTTTGATCATTGAAAGGCAGTAGAGTTCTACCTCTTTAAGTTTGCCGCGGAAGTTGGGAAACTGCATGACCGCCATACGCGCGGCGCAGTTTTTTACGTCCGGCAGGATGCGCAGCCGCCTGTGGGCGGTGAAACCGGCGCAGAGCTTCTCCCAGGCCTCCCAGGGTACGGTATCTTCGCGGTCGAGGCTCTGCCAGAGCCAGACGGCGTTCTCCGCGGTCGTATCGAGCCCGTGCGGATCAAAGAAGAGTATCCGCATATCCTCGGGGAAATAGTTTTCCAGTCGGTTGTCGGACTTTGAAACAAGACTCTGCACCGAGCTTTTGCGGATGGTGCGCAGGCTCTTTTGCGTCTCGGGGACAAAGAAGCGGAGACTCTCCACCTCGTCGTCGAAAAATTCCACGCGGACGGGATACATGTCCGAGGGGCTGAAGATATCTACGATGCTGCCGCGGACGGCGAACTGCCCGGGGGTCCAGACAAGGTCGCTCCGCTCGTAGCCCTTCTGCGCGAGCCAGTCTATAAGACGGCTGCGGCCGGCCTCCCTGCCGCACTCCAGCTCCATATAGTCCCCGCCGGTCGAAAACGGCGCCATCAGGGAGGCGGGGGTGGCGGCGAGAACGCCGCCCTTGTATCGGAAATTTTCCAGGATGTCGCCGCGCACGATCCTCTGAGCCTCGCTCTTCAAATCATCCTCGGCGAGTATCATCTCCGGCAGTATCTTCACATTTTCAAGAACTCCGAGCTCCTCGGCGTCCGCCGCAAAGTCGCGCGCCTGGCGCGCGTCCGGCAGCAATACGAGCAGGGGCTGTTTTATATCACGGCAGACCCAGGGGCGCATCGCCCCCTTTGAGGCGAGATGCACTCCCCTGTTGCGGAGCCACAGATCCTCGTCCAGCGCCGCCAGGGAGCTCCCCTGGCAGAGATCTTTATTCTCCGTCATTTAACCGGAAGCCGTTCGCCTTCGACATCGCCCTGTCTGCGTCGCCGGAGAGCCAGAGCACCAGCGCCTCCCAGGCGGCGTCTTCGATCTTGTGCCACTCCCGGCGCTGTTCCTGCGGTATCTTGCCAAGCACCCAATCTTTTAGGTCCATCCGGCCCTCGGGAGAGCCGATGCCAACGCGCAGGCGCGGCACATCGAGAGTCCCTAGCGCGCCAATGATTGATTTCAGCCCGTTCTGGCCGCCCGCCGAGCCGCTTTTGCGCATACGTATACGCCCGAAAGGCAGCGCGGCGTCGTCGGATATCACGAGAATGTCCTCGGGCTCCAGATTCTGGTAGCGCGCGGCCTCGCCGACGGAGAGGCCGCTCAGGTTCATGTAGGTGTGGGGCTCAAGAAAGGAGACTCGCTCGCCGCAGCAGAGCACGGGCCCCCAATAGGCCCCACGGAATTTTATCTGCGGCTCCCGCAGCCCCAGCCTCGCCACAAAGGAATCGACGATCGTCCATCCGGCGTTATGGCGCGTCCATACATATTCATATCCCGGGTTTCCCAGGCCAACGATAAGTTTCATGATCAATCATCCCATAAATAAAACAAAAGACGCGTAACATCTACTAAGCGTCTTTAACGAAAAACCACAATATCCTCCGTCCGGAGCACAGGCATAAGACAGCGGCGCAACTTGACATCCGCCGGGGGCCGACGCCAAGTTGCCGCACTCACTGCATATATAGTCGGTAAAGCTATTATTCCTCTTCCTTGGCCGCCTTGCCCTTGGCAACGACTTCGACTTCCTTGCTCTCCTCTTCGCCCTCAACTTCTTCATCGTCCGATGATCTGAGAGCCGAGATGTGAAGCACGAGAATCTCGGGGTCCGTCAGCACGGTGACGCCCTCGGGAACGGCGAGATCCTTCACGAATACTTCGGCGCCCATTTCAAGATCCTTCGCGTCGACGACGATCTCTTCAGGGATATCGCTGGGCTGCACTTCGACGAGCACGAGACGCGTGCTGTGCGTAAGGAGTCCGCCCTCTTTGACGCCCTTCGCCGTATCGGCGTTGGCGATGCGGACGGGGATCTCGACCTTCAGCTTATGTCCCTTAAGGACCTGATAGAGGTCGATGTGACGGATCTGGCGCGTAAGCGGATGGCGCTGCACGTCACGGATAAGCGCGGAGGCCGTCGTGCCGTCGCTGATCGCAAGCTCGATGAGCGTCGTCTCTCTATGGCCGCTGTTTGCCACCGGCGCAATGGCTCTCACCGATACGGTGCCGGCAAGGCCGTTCTTGTAGTCAGGACCGTAGAGCACTACGGGGATAAGGTTCTTTGAACGGATTTTGCGGCAGGCTCCCGTTCCGGTGACCTCTCTTTTCGTGAAGTCGAGTTTTACTGTCTGATTCTTAGCCATGGGTGTTTCCTCCTCAGTATTTTTTACACTTATGTTTTTCTAAAATTATATCTCACTCCGCGCTTAACGGAAGAGAATGCTTACGGAATGCTCCGAATGGATCCTTCTCAGCGCCTCGGCGAAGAGGGGGGCTATCGAAAGCACAGTAATCTTTGCCGTCTGCTTCTCCTCTTTGAGCGGGATCGTATCCGTCAGGACCATCTCCTCGATCACGGAACCCTTAATCCTGTCGATCGCCGGTCCAGAAAGGACTCCGTGGGTTGCGCAGGCGTAAACCGCCTTCGCGCCGCGTTCTTTGAGAGCCTCCGCGGCCTTCACGATCGTACCGGCGGTGTCTACGATGTCGTCTACGAGGATGCAGGTACGGCCGTCGATATTGCCGATGATCTCCATAACTTCGCACTGGTTCGCGACTTCGTGCGAACGGCGCTTGTCGACTATGGCAAGGTCGGCGTTGTTAAGCTGCTCCGCGAACTTCCTCGCGCGCACAACGCCGCCAATGTCGGGAGAGACGACGGTCACAAGGTCATGCTCGATCTCCTTCGCAAGGATGCGGCGGAAGTATGAGGCAAGGAGGGGAATGCCTGTCAGATGGTCGACGGGAATATCGAAGAATCCCTGTATCTGTCCCGCGTGGAGGTCCGCCGCGATCACACGGTCGGCGCCGGCCTTCTCCAGCAGGTTGGCGATCAGCTTCGCCGTGATCGGCTCGCGTGAACGGGTCTTTCTGTCCTGACGCGCATAACCGAAGTAGGGCATGACAAGGTTGACGTGATAGGCCGAAGCTCTCTTGAGCGCGTCCACGATGATGAGCAGCTCGATAAGGTGCTCGTTGGCCGGCTCGCAGGTTGGCTGAACGACGTATACGTCTGCGCCGCGCACGCTCTCCTCGATGGAGACGCCGATCTCACCGTCGGAAAATCTGAACAACTTTGATGCGGAAAGAGGTACGCCGAGATTCATGCAGATATTTTCCGCGAACTGCGGATCTGCGCTGCCCGAAAATATTTTTACCTCTCGTAATCCTGCGGACATTTCATTTTCCTCCTTAATATAATTCCGTGAAGAATAATATATTAAAATTGATAACTTACTTTTTACCTTTGCCCCGACGACGGCGGCTCCAGCCCTCAATGTTTGACTGCCTCGCCCGCCCCACGCCGAGCGCGCCGTCCGGTATGTCGTTGGTGATCACCGAGCCGGCCCCGGTAGAAACGTCGTCACCCAGGGTAACGGGAGCGACGAGCATCGTATCGCTGCCGATGAAGCAGCCGCGGCCGATCTTCGTCGGATTTTTCTTCTCGCCGTCATAGTTGCAGGTGATCGTCCCCGCGCCGATATTGGTATCATCGCCAATCTCGGCATCGCCGATATACGACAGATGCGGCACCTTTGAACCGACGCCGACGCGGCTCTTCTTTATCTCGACAAAGCGGCCCATATGAGCGTTCTCCAGCAGTTCGCCGTGCTCGCGCATAAAGGCGAATGGACCTGCCGATGCCCTCGGCCCAATCGTTGAATCGTTAAGGCGTACAGACCCCTTGAGGTTCGCCTTTGCATGCACCACCGAATTACGCAGCACAGTGAAGCTGCCGATAAAGGCTTCGTCTTCGATGACCGTCTCTCCCCACAGCTGCACCGAGGGGTGGATGACTACGTCATGCCCAATCTTTACCTTTGGGCCGATCCACAGGCTCGCGGGGTCCATGCACTGCAGCCCGTTGTTTATCATAAAACCGCTGACGATACGGTCGCGCATTATCCGCGCCGCCGCCGCCAGCTGCATCTGGTCGTTTATTCCGAGGAACTCTTCGGCATGGTCGGCCTTCACGGCCTCGACCCGGCCGCCGCGCGATTCTATCAGAGCAAGCGCATCCGGCAGATAATATTCCCCCTGCGCGTTGGCGCACGATATCTTGTCTATCACGCCGGCGAGCGCCGCGGTATCGAAGATATACATGCCGCTGTTGACCTCTTTTACCTCCCGCTGCCGCTCCGTGGCATCCTTATGCTCTACGACGCGCACCTTTCCATCTTCGCGGAGGACGCGGCCGTATCCGGTGGGATCTTCAAGGTCAAAGCTCAGGAAGCTGCAGGCGTTGCCGCCCGCCGCGTGGCGTTCGGCAAAGAAGGAGAGCGTCTCCGGTTTTATCAGCGGCGCGTCGCCGGCGAGGACCATCACGTTCTCAAAATTTTGCCACCACTCCTGGGCCAGCTTAGCCGCGTGCCCGGTCCCCCTCTGTTCACGCTGCCATATTATCTCAGCACCGGGAAAGTTGTCTCTCGTCCAGCTCTCCACCAACTCACCCTCGAAACCCACCATAACGGCAATATCCCCAAAGCCGGCATCCTGCGCCGATCTTAGAGGATAATAGAGGATAGGTTCTTCAAGCATCAGATGTAGGACTTTGGGAGTTTTACTGCGCATCCGCGTGCCTTTTCCCGCAGCCAAGAGCAGAACCCCAAACGGTTTTTTTGGCTGATTCACTTTTCCGGCTCCCTTCAAAAACACGTTTTAGATGATATGACCAGCTTTTATACATAACATGGCTGGGGTGGATGGACTCGAACCATCGATGTCGGAGTCAAAGTCCGATGCCTTAGGCCGCTTGGCTACACCCCATTATGTGCAACGGACATTATAACGTTAAATTACGTAAATCCGCAAGCCTAAAAAGTGTTTTTAGTGCCGTTATGAAAAATAATGGGGCTTATGACAGCAAAGTGCATAGGAGGTGTTTTCATCGCCAACCAGGCGAATGCGTTATCCTTGACAGAAACCGCTCCTCCGATTATACTCGCAACACAGTTGTTGTTAATACTGAGAACTGAGAAAAAATTGAATATTTGTTCCATACAAGAGCTGGGAGCTCTTGCCGATATTTTTAACGGGGAGGTAGCTAAAATGCCGATAGAAGATAACTCAAAGTCTATTTTATCACGCTACATGTTATATAGTACCCCCCCCCCCGTATTTATAGTCTACATGTTATCTATGCACTAATCTCTGTCTTTCATACATTTTTAGTACCGCCGCGGACTGAATCTTGGCATATCTTTTTGTCTTTTCTGTTCCGCCAAAGCCATACCGCCAGTATCTCTACATATATCAATATAGCAAAAATACCGCAAAACAATGCCAGCCTTCTATATCGGCAATTAGTCGGGTATTCCGCACATCTCATGGGCGGACGGAAAAATCTAGCTGGCTGGAACATAGGACATCCCCTTAGGCTTAGCGTTTATGCGTCGTCAGCCTAATTTTTGCGTGGAATTTTTTCGGAAGCGGTCAACACGGACGGAATAAAATAGATTGGGGGCAGCTAAAAAAGATAACTTTTAAATACATTTGACTAATTACCAAATTTCAGGATCTGCGGAGCTAGGGAATCCGGTATATGCCGGGGCAGCCCCTGCTGCTGTAATCGGGACGAAACCGCATTATGTCATTGCCGAAAGGTGAGAAGACGCGGGAAACGGCGGAACTGTTTGTTGTGAGAGTTTTTAAGCCGTTTATGTGAAAGCGGGCATCAACGCCTTCGCAAAGTAGGATGAACGAGAGCCAGAAGACCTACCGGAGATTCGGAGTTAGCGACGCGCAGCGGGCGCAGAACGGCGATCTTCCGCATGTATTTTTATATGCGAAACTGATGTCGTATATATTTTTAAGGGAGAGAGTCGTTTTGCATCATCAAACGCTCTCTCCCTCTTTTTGTAAGGTTTTCCGGCTCCGCTGAAAGCAGAGATAAATCGCTGCTTTTATATGGAAAGGAGCTGAAAAAAATGCTATTGCCATCATACGAAAAAGAACATTGCGTTATTTCTCCCGTGTTTACCTGACCTTGTGTCCGCTGATTCTCGGAAAATAGGACAAGAAGGACGGTAATACGAGGAAGAGGGAATAACGATGCGTAAAAGAAAGATAATGACCTGTCTGGCGCTTATGGCAGCATTTCTATTATCGTCCGGCAGCGCGCGGGCGGCCGATTGGATAGAGTCCGCCGACGTCAGTTGGTACGAGACAAACTCCGCCGACGTCAGTTTTACAATCAATAGGGCGGAGGAGCTCGCGGGACTGGCGAAGCTCGTCAACGACGGAACGGAGATGTTCGAGGGCAAGACGGTAAAGCTAGGGAAAGATATAGACCTCTCCGGCAGGGTGTGGACGGCCATCGGGCACAGCACCAGAACAGGCTTCCAGCTTCTGCATTGTTTTCGCGGTACTTTCGACGGATGCGGACACACGGTGAAGGGACTCTGCGAGATTAAATCTCCAGAAATTGTATATGGTACTCCATATATTGGTTATATTGGTCTTTTTGGCTATTGCGAAGCTGTCTATCCCGCCTTTAAAAACCTGCATATCGAGGGAAATATACGCCCCTCCCAGGCAGATAAAGACGCCGGAGCCGTTGACTTCTACATCGGCGGACTGCTGGGCGCTACGCAGAGTACCGCCAATGGAACAATCAACAAAACGATTGAAAACTGCTCCTTTACCGGAAAGATCTCGTCCGACGCCCCAGGGTATGTCGGAGGGATAGCCAGTATAAGCTGGTGTGGATTCCTTAATTGCTATGTGTCAGCTGACATTACCCTAACCAGCAACGCGTATGTCGGAGGTGTAGTGGGGGAAGCCGGGCGCGGCGTCGAAAACTGCGGATTTACCGGTTCGATTGTCCTCACAGCTCCCTCGGCCAGCGGTACGTCATATGTCGGCGGCGTGGCGGGGCTGATACATACCGTCGGCTCGATGACAAACTGCGCGAGCTTCTGTGATATGAATATAAAGACCGCGCAAAACGCCCAGATTGGCGGAGTTGCGGGAAACCTATGGGGCTGGAACACGATCACCGCCTGCACCGGAGAGGGCACGATAACGGCGTCCACTCCAGAGGGCAAGAGCCTTTTTATCGGCGGCGTAGCGGGTTATGCCGATATAATATCATTTGAATACTGTTCGTCCGCCATTTCCATCTCAGCGTCATCAGCGATGACCGGAGGAATGGTTGGGCGTGGAAAAACAATCGGCATTTTCACGGGGTGCGAATGGCTCGGCGGCGTAGGCCAGGCGGAAAAGGCTGTGGGCGATATCGACGGCGTCACCGACGAACAAGCTCTCAAGGTGACCGAAGCGAAAAACCTCCGCGCGGCCTCCGCGATATTGCCGCCTATTTACAAAATTACGGAAAACATTCCCACAACAGTAAAGGCTCTCGTCTTCCCAACCAGCTGCGGCAACATGAGCGAACTAGGGTTTTCCTGGGGGACCTCGAATAAATCCGCCCTCAAGGTGGCCTCCTCCTCCGGCAATACGGCCGTGATAAGGGGCAGAAAAAGCGGCACTGCTGAACTTTATCTCAGCGCCTCCGGCTTTCCCGGCGGAAATTCATGGTCGCTGAAGGCGGTGGTGCTGAGCGTGCTCTCTTCGCTGCGAAAGCTTGTGCTCAGCGCTGAAGAGATGATCCTCAACAGCGCCGGCGCGAGCGAAGAGGTGACGGCCTCCATCACTCCCGAAAGCGGCGCATCATATCCGGAACTGAAATGGAGCTACGAAGTGGTCTCCGGCGACGCTGCCACGAACGACGACCTTGAGATCACTTACATCGAATCTACGCGCAGGGTAAAGGTAACACTCGTGAATTTCGTTGAAGGAGCTCAGTATAAGCTTACGTCGAAAGCCGTTGACGGAACAGACCTATCGGCCTATTTGACCGTCACGGCCAAGGCGGACCCGGCGGCGGAAAGCTCGGGCGGCTGCTCGGCGGTGGGATCCCTCGCGCTTCTGCTGGCGCTGCCGGCGGCGTTTATGACGACGCGCGGCAGGCACAGCCGCCGCGGATAGGAGGTGCGAAAGATGAACGAAAAAACATTCTCCGCGATGAGACGCGCAATCGCCGCGCCGCTGGCGGCGTTCCTGCTGATCTTCATATTCGCCGCGATGTCGTTCGCCGACTCGTGGACGGTCGACACTAAGTGGTATGACGACTACAAGACGACGCGCGGCACAAAGGAAAAACCCTTCCTCATCTCGACGCCCGAGGAGCTGGCCGGGCTCGCGCAGCTGACCAACAAGGTCGGCGACTGGCTAAATCCCAGCGTATTGTTTAAGGGTAAATATATACTGCTTACGCGCAACATCGACCTTCAGAGCAAGGAATGGGCGCCGATAGGGTGGAAGATCGACTATAAAATCGTTACGAGCGGCTTTAACAAGATACCGAACTACAAGGGTTTTGACGGCACCTTCGACGGCGGCGGCCATACGATATCTGGCCTTTCGATCGTAACCTGTGAAAATCTCTACGTGCATAACAGCGTTCAGAGCGAAACGGCGGGGCTATTCGGTTACCTTGACAACGAGGGCACTGTAAAGAACCTGGCAGTCAAGGGAAGCGTCAACGCCTCAAAATGCGAGGACGTAGGCGGTATAGCCGGCTGGGCCGACGGCGTCATCGAGAACTGCGCCACCGATGTCTCCGTCTTCGCCACCAGCTCCAAGAGGGGCTACGCCGGAGGCATCGCCGGACTCAACGGCAATCCGAAGGGCGACGGCTCCGGCCCCGTGACAGACGGGATCAAGGCGATGATCCGCAACTGTGTCGTCTTCGGTAATGTAAGCTCCACGCCAATCAGCTACTCCTACGCTGGCGGTATCGTCGGCTTCTCAAGCTGGTACCACGGCGAGGTGCGCAACTGCGTCGCTCTTTGCAAGTCGATAATCGCCAGCATGGACGCTGGCGGTATTTTCGGCGGCTTCAACAGCAACATTACGGCAAACTCGGTCTCCGTGGCCGCGAAGGTAAAAGCCGCTGACGCCTCCGGCATCGTCGGCGCCTACGGATACGACTACCAGAACTGCTACTGGCTGAAGATGACGGATGATCAGCCCCTGAACGGCAACGCGTCCATGGGGCATTATGAGTACGGCAGAGTGACGGATGAAAACAAGCTGCCCGTGGCCGCTGCGATATTCGACGCCGCTGACTTTGGCACGATAAAGCCGGGCGACGAACGCGAGATACATATCGTCTCCTACCCGACGCAGGCCGATGCCTCCGGGCTCAAATATACGTGGCACGTGGACGGGACGAAACTTCAGATAGTAAGTGGACAGGGCACGAACACAATCAGGGTCAAAGCTCTCGCCGCGGCGGAAGATATATCCTATGCCGCGCTCTCCGCGGATGTAAAAGGCCTTCTCGGCTATACGGACGCTGGTTCCGGACAGCCGAAGGACAGGTATATATCGAACTTTGACACCTCGGTGACGCTGGAGGCGACCTTAAAGGTAGCCTCGGCAAGTATCCCCGTGGAATCCGTGATTGCTTACGGAGACGCCTCGGATATTAAGGAGGGCGAAACGAGAAGCCTGGGCGTCGCGGTCGTTCCCTCCGACGCGGACGACACGAGCGTAACATGGGCGCTTACGGCGCTCTCCGGCGAAGCGCTCTCCGATGACGTGATACTGAACCAGAAAGACGACGGGACGCTTGAAGTCACGCTGAGAAAGGGGCATGAGAAGGCCTACGGATACACCTTTACGGTAACGGCGAAGGACGGCGGCCTCAAAGATTCCATCACACTTACGGGTGCGCCGGTCACGGATGTGGACATCTCCGGCGTCATCCCCCTCGGAGCCGTCGTTCCGACCTACGCGGAAGCTCTTAAGGCCGTCGGCGCGACCTCGGATATGCTCGTTGATATTGCGGCGGCCTGCGGTGTCGACATCTCCGTTTTCAGGACCAATTCAAAGGGCATCGTATACCTGAACTCCGCCGTGCTCGGCGCCGCGGTCGACTACGCCGCCTCGCTGGACAAGGTGGAGGTGACACAGATCAAGCCGCTGCCGATTCTCAGGATGACCACCTCACAGGCCGGCAAACTAGCGGTGACGGCGCTCGTCATCAGCGGAGACGCGCTCCTAGCCTACACCCCGCAGGAGGTCAAGCTTGTCAAGACACGCCCCGACGGTACCGGAGAATTCTTCGCCTACGCGGAGGATCAGGATGCCTTCGGCAACAAGCGCTTCACGTTGCAGACTATGGACGATAAGACGATGGCGCCGACGGATAAGATAGACCCGGCGCAGCCATACAAACTGGTGCTCTATATCCAGGACAACAGCAATTTCGATATGGATCCGGAGGACCGCAGCATCATCGATCCCATTGCCGTCGTCAAGCTCGCGAAAGAGACACCGGCGCCCTCCGGAGGCTCGTCCGGCGGATGCAACGCTGGCGCTGTCGGAATAATGCTGTTGGCTGTGATCCCCCTGTTTATGCGTGCCCCAAAAAAGAAGTTCAGGCAGTAATCTATCGGAGCCGGTGCCGGTTCGGATATAGACGGCGCCGCTCCATAGTAAATAAAAAGAGGAGAATGAAAAATGTCAAGAAAAGTTTTTTTGTTTATTTTACCGCTGATAGCGGCTGTATCTCTATTGTCGTCCGGCAGCGCGCGGGCGGCCGATTGGATAGAGTCCGCCGACGTCAGTTGGTACGAGGCAAACTCCGCCGACGTCAGTTTTACAATTAATAGGGCGGAGGAGCTCGCGGGACTGGCGAAACTCGTCAACGACGGGACGCAAAATTTTGCCGGCAAAACCGTGCGCATTGGCGCTGATATCGACTTGAGCGGCAAGGTGTGGACGGGTATCGGAATAACGGGAAAAACATTCTCCGGATTGTTTGACGGTCAGGGATACACCGTAGGCGGCCTCGGCGCCGTCAAATGCGGAGAGCCGGGCGGAGATTATATCGGATTCTTCGGCAAACTCAACGGTGGTCTCACCTTAAATATCAGGAACCTCAACGTCGCGGGAAATGTCTCCGTCGCTCCGGAAACCATCGCGGGAAGAGACTATCTGGGTTACAGCGTCGGCGGCATCGCCGGCTGGGCACAGGGAACAGCCGCGACCAGCTCGATAGAAAACTGTTCCTTTAAAGGCAGCGTCAAGGGGTACGGCGACGGAGATGTCGGTGCGATAGCCGGATATGGCGCCATGGTGCTTCGCAACTGCAGCGCCGAGGCGTATATAACCACCGATAACTCGGGAAACGACAAAAACACTACCGTTACCTGCTTGGGCGGCCTCTGTGGAAATGCCGCCCAACCGATAGAAAACTGCTTTTTTAGCGGCTCGATAAAGAACGCCGAGGCCGTGGGCCCAGTCAGCGCGGGGGGCATTGCCGGCACCACCGGCACGGGGGCCGCTCTCACGAATTGCGCCGTCTCATGCGACATTGACGTCATCGGCGGACAGTATCCCACGGTGAACATCAACAGCGCCAAATATATGAATAACGCCGGCGGGATAGCCGGAGTCGTTCAATGGCAGGCAATAGTGGGATGTTCGGCGCAGGGAAGCATAAAGATCAGGTCGTCGGCGGCTGGAGACGCCTTTGTGAACGCCGGCGGCATTGTCGGTGTCAAAGATAATAACATGGATCTCAATATAGAGCACTGTTCGTCAACAATGAAAATCGACGCCGCCTCAGGCCACGCGGGAAGTTTAGTCGGATTCATCCCGGATGTTGTCAATACTAAGATGTATCAATGTGAGTGGCTGGCGGGCGAGGGACTTCCCTTAAACGACTATGTGGCCCAAACCGTAATTCCCGATAACAGGCTTAATTACAGCGTAACGAAAGTAGCCGACGCCGCCGAGCTAATGCCCGTTTCGCTCCTATCTCAGCCTACGGTACGGATTTTGGAGAACAAAAGCTATTCTCAGAGGGTGATGTGTTTCCCGTCTGTCGCCGGAAAAACGAATGGCCTCGCCTGGTCATGGGGAACGGCCGATAGCGCCGTCGCTTCGATAGTTTTCGCTGTCAGAGAAAGCGCGCTGGTCAGGGGCGTCAAAGCGGGTACCACAGACATTCTGGCCTCGGCAAATGGTTTTCTCGGTGAAAATTCATGGACGGCAAAGACATACGCCGCTGTCACCAAGGTGATGCTCACCTCTCTCGCGCTTGACGCGGAGTCTGTCACGCTGGCGGACGCCGGCGATTCAAAGGTCATAACGGCCTCTCTCTTGCCAGAGGAAGAGGTGTCATATCCCGTTTTACGCTGGGACCTTAAGGTAACCTCGGGCGACGCGGCGGCGGTCGACGACATAGAATTAACGCACGTCGGCAGTTCGAAACAGTTGAAGGCGACCCTGCTCAAATACGTGCCGGGGGCTCAGTATCTGCTTTCCGCCTATACGGTGGACGGGTCGGAACTTTCAGCTGACGTCATCATCAACGCGGCGAAGGAAAAAGCCCCTAACGGCGGTTCGCACAGTTCCGGCGGCTGCAACGGAGGCGCCTGGGGCTGGCTTTCGCTCTTTGTGGCTGTTCCGCTTGCCGCCGTTTTAAAAAAACGGATCACCTTGAACGGAGGCAATAATCATGAATAATACCCTTAAAAAAATCAGCCGTCATTTCGCGCTCGCGGCGGTGGCCCTGCTCATCATTATTCTGTCCGCAGGTTCGGTGATGGCCGCGTCGGATTCGTGGACGCCCGATACTTCATGGTATGACGATTATAAGAATGAGCGCGGGAGCGTGGATAATCCATTTCTGATCTCCACTCCCGAAGAGCTGGCTGGCCTAGCGAAGATGGTCAATGTTCCCTCCGGCCAATGGGGGGTCACAAAGGTGAGCCTTAAGGACAAACACATTCTCCTGACACGCGACATAAACCTTGAAGACAGGGAATGGGCGCCTATAGGGTGGTATCTGAGCTATACAACAACATCAGGATGGACACAGACCAGAGAATACGAGGGCTTCGACGGCAGCTTCAACGGCGGCGGCCATACGATCTCCGGACTGAAGATAGAAACATGCGAAAACGTTCCGCTGTATAACTCAAAACAGACAGAGGCGGCAGGCCTTTTCGGCTATATTTCCATCGACGGTAAGATAAGAAACCTTGTCGTGAAAGGAAAGGTCAATGCCTCCGAGTGCGAAGGCGTGGGCGGCATTGCCGGCTGGGCGGACGGACTCATCGAGAACTGCGTCACCGACGTCGAAGTGCGGGCCACGAGCTCCAAGAGGGGCTACGCGGGCGGCATCGCGGGACTCAACGGCGGACCGCAAGGCGATGATATGACGAGCGAAAACCCTTATGCCATTATCCGTAACAACGTAGTTTTGGGAAGCGTCTTTTCCACGCCGGCATCTTTCTCGTACGCGGGCGGCATTGTGGGATTCTCTCATTGGTACAAAGGAAAAGTGCGGAATAACGTAGCGCTTAGCCCCTCAATAGTCGCCGGGATGGACGCGGGCGGCATCTTCGGTGGTTTTAATAGTATCATAACCGCTGATAACGTCTCTGCCGCCCAAAAGGTTTCTGCCTCTCCCGGAAATGTCGGAGGCGTAGTTGGCAATTTTGGTTTTGGTTACCAGAATTGCTACTGGCTCTATCAAAACAGGGAACAGCCTGAATACGCGTGGGGCGGCAGCGGAATAACAGGACGCATCACCGACCCAGCCAAGCTTCCGGTGACGGCAGTCATTATGGATACCAATGACCTTAAAACCATCAAAAGCGGCGAAACGCGCGATATCCATATCACCGCATACCCGCTTACGGCCGACGCCTCGTCTCTCAAATATACGTGGAGCGTTGATACGTCAAAGCTTGAGGTTGTAAAGGGAGAAGGTACGCCGACGCTCACCGTGAAGGCAAAGGATCACGCTGAGACGAAGAATATCTTTGCCTCCATATCCGCCGACGTTTCAGGTCTGCTGGGCCACACGGGCTCGTCCGATCCCTATATCTCCAACTTTGAGACAGCGGCCTCTGTTCAAGGCGTTCTTAAAATCGCGTCAAGTGCGATTCCCGTGGAGGGAATTACGGCCTACGGTTCAAACACTGCGTGGAAAGAGGGCGAGACCCGGGTTCTGGGAGCCTCTGTAAGACCTTCGGACGCCGATGCCGGCGATGTCGTCTGGACGCTCTCCGCTGTCAGCGGAGCTGCATCGTCGGAAGATGTCATCATGAAAAATGCCGGAAACGGTAATCTTTCGATACTCCTCCGCTCCGGGCATAAAAAGGATTACGCCTACACCTTTACGGCAACGACCGCTGACGGTAAATTTTCAGACTCAATAACGGTAGTCGGAGCTCCTGCGACAGATGTTGAGATATCTGGATTTATTCCAACCGGCAATGCGGTTCCCAATTATGTCGACCCAGTGAAACCCATAGGAGCAACGAGCGCGGTCATAGAAGATATCGCCGCCGCAGTCGGTATCGACGTCTCTGCCTTCAGGGTCGGTTCAAACGGAATCCTTTATCTTAATAGCGAAAAGGTGAGCGCGGCGGTTAAAGACGCGGAGGATAGAGACAATCTTAAAGTGTCGGCGATAATTCCTCTGCCGTTATTCTCTGTTGAGGTAAGCGCTGCGGGCAAGATCGCGGCCGCCGGCATAATTATCAGCGGAGACCGTCTCATGGCCGACACCCCGCAGAAGGTCGCGCTCGTCAAGACACGCCCCGATGGTACCGGCGAATTCTTTGCCTACGCAGAGGATCAGGATGCCTTTGGCAACAAGCGCTTCACGCTGCAGACTATGGACGATAAGATGATGGCGCCGACGGATAAGATAGACCCGGCGCAGCCATACAAACTGGTGCTCTATATCCAGGACAACAGCAATTTCGATATGGATCCGGCGGACCGCAGCATCATCGATCCCATTGCCGTCGTCAAGCTTGCGGAAGGCTCTCCTGCCCCTACTGGCGGCTCATCCGGCGGCGGCTGTAACGGCGCCGGATACGCGGGAATTATCCTGCTGGCGGCAATTCCAGTTGTTTCGCGTACCTTAAAGAAAAAATCCCTAAAATAATTTGGAGCAAATCATAGCCCCTCCGGCTTGTTTTTGAGCCGGAGGCGGCCTTATGACTGAAAGGCTGAAGAGATGAAAAAATACCTTTTTATCGCAGCGCTGTGTCTGTGCCTTGGCGCGGGAGTGGCGGCCGCGGCGGATGACACCGTAGGGCTGCCGGAGGAGAAGATCACCACCGACGCCGAAGTGGAGGATAAGCTGCTCCTTTCACCCGGCAGCGTCACCGTCATCAAACCGCAGGAGATGAAGGGAGAGCAGAAGACTCTCCCAGAACTGCTCAAGCAGGTGCCGGGGCTGCATATTATCGAAACGAAGGGGCGCGGCGCCTATACTACCGCCTCCGTGCGCGGCAGCAGCTCTTCACAGGTCTCCGTCTATGTCGACGGCGTGCTGATGAATCTCGGCAGCGAGGCCGCCGTCGATCTTTCCACTATTCCCGTGGAGAATGTCGAGAGGATCGAGGTCTACCGCGGTTATATCCCCGCGCGCTTCGGCGGCGCCTCTATGGGCGGCGTCATCAATATTATCACCCAAAAACCCGAGAGGGCCGGCGGCTCGGTGACCGCCGGCCTCGGCTCTTTCGGACGCCTCACGGGCGGGCTCTCTTATAATACGCCGCTGGGAGAGGGCGCGCTGATGGCCTCCGTCAATTTCGACCGCACGGACGGCGATTTCGAGTATTGGAATGATAATAATACTCCCTATACTCCAGACGACGATTATAAGGCGGAGAGGCAGAATAACGGCTATAAGAATTCAAACGTCCTGCTCAAGTGGAACAGTGAGAGGTGGCAGGTGGAGGGCGGCTGGAAGCGCAACGACCGCGAGCTGCCCTATTCTGCCCCAGGGGCGGACAAGCCGGACAGCGTGCGCGGGGCGACGCAGGTGACGGACCAGTGGAATACGGTCGTGACGCGACGCGGCAGGATGGGCGATCTCGATTATGGCCTGAGGCTCGAGTATTTGCATCAGACTAAGGATTATGACGATCCCTCAGACACGATCGGCGGCTGGGGCGAGCAGCATAACCGGTATGAGACAAAGCGCTTCGGCGCCGCCGTCGACGGCTCGCTGCCACTCGGGGAGAATCATCTCGTCGAATTTCTCTGGAATTATTATAACGAGGAGCTCCATACGACGGGAGATATCGTGAAGAATTTCGGCGGACGGGAGCGTCATACGCGCAATTCATGGAACGGGCAGATACAGGACACGATCAGCCTCAACCGGACCGGGGATCTCTGGCTCACGCCTATCATACGCTGGAACACCGCCGAAGGGGTCACGGAGTTTTCCTGGGGGGCGGCGCTGACCAAGAAATTTGGCCAAGGCTGGACGGCAAAGGTCACGGGCGGCACCTATAACCGCGCCCCCAATCTTTACGAGCTTTACGGCGACGGCGCTTTCATCATCCCCAACGAGGGGCTGAAGTGGGAAGACGGCACGCAGTACGACGTGGGGATTGCCTGGGAGGGAGAGCTCTCCAAGGCCAGCGTCAAAGCGGAGCTCACCTATTTTTACCGCAAATCGAACAACCTCATAGATTATCTGATGGTCAATCCAAGATACGCACAATATGTGAATATCGGAAACGCGGAGATATCGGGAGTTGAACTTGAAGCGACGGTGAAACGTGACAAGTGGGACCTCTATATCTCCGCTACATGGATGGATCCCAAGAATAAGACTTCGGGATATATGTATGACGACCCGCTGCCGAACCGTCCCGAGTGGGAGGGGCTGCTGCGGGTGAGCCGGAAGATATTGAAGGACGACAGGGGTACTATCTTCGCGGAGCTGCACCACATCGGGAAGAATTATTACGACATGCAGGGCGAGGTCGGCTGGGATAATCTGACGACCTTCGGGCTCGGCATGCGCTGGCAGTTACGCGACGACCTCAAGCTGGTCTTCGGCGTGGACGACGTTTTCAACGCCGGACCCGACGTAATGCTCTTCGCCACCGGCAACGGGCCGGAGAGGACTCTGTGGTATCCGATACAGGGAAGGGCCTTTTACGCCTCTCTGATCTGGACCTTCTAGAACGACAAATTGCATTATATAAAGAAAGAAGAGGAGGAAATACACATGCGCAGAAAATTTATCATGCTGATGCTCGCCCTCAGCCTGTTGGCCGCATCGCTGCCGGCACAGGCGGATCTGCTCTTTACCAGGCAGGACAATGGATACTCCAATACGGCGCTGGGAATCATCCAGGGCGCCGGAGATCCCGTTTCACCGCTCGTCAGCAACATGGGGGGTAACTCGGGACAGGGGATATACCCTTTTAAAAACGCCGACGGTAATTTCAGGATCGCGATAACGCTCTACACGGGAAACGGTACCGACGTTATCTCCATTTACAATCCCGGGGAACAATCTCAGTGGACACAGCAGTCGTCATGGAAAGCCCCGCTGCGCGAGGCTACCACCACTCTCCATAATACCAGAATGATGGTGGAGATGGGAGGCAGCCTCTACGCCACAGCCTACGATATCCCTATCGTCAGCCGCGTAAGTACAGCCAATGACGTCTATAAACAGGATAAAAAATACGAATATTACCATAATGATTCGAAGTATAACGGACACGGGGAAGCCTTAAACGCCTATAACGGGAATTTGTACGCGATCTTTACCGGCAGCAACGACCCCTGGAACACGACATCGGGATCATACCGGCTCAATCAGCTTGTAAAGCTTGACTCCGAGCTCAACGAACTGGCGCGTGTTGAGATGAAGGGCAAAAATCTCGACGGCTTCACACCGGGCGCGTATTCCCAGAAAGAGGGCAGGTTGTACGTCGCCACGCTGGGCGGTGTACAGAAGTTTGGAGACGAATGGAATCCCGAATCATGCATAGAGATGGCTGACCTCAATACTATGGAGGTCACCAGCCTCATAACCGCGGGAGAGATGAACGTTGTCGACCCAACCTTTAAGCATATGTTTGACGCCGTGGTCTTCGTCGGAGACAAGGTATATATACAGGCCGCCAAATGGACTTCGGGCGAGGACTACACCGCCGGATACAGCATCCGCATCTATGAGACGACGCTGGAAAAGCTGAGTAAAGGCGATATCGGTAAGCTGCTGAGGGATTTCACAGGTGATTACGGCTATCGCCTGGGACTGGCATATGACGAGAGTACAAATTATCTTTGGGCAGGCGTCGGCTACAGCCTCTGGCGCTACGACGGTGCAAACTGGACCGAGTTCGGAAGCAACGCCCTCAGCGGCAATATCTCCGCTTATACAGCGGTAAGCCCGACGGGAACCATTACGCCGGTCGAACCGGACACTCCGTTGGGAGACGGCGGCGGTGGCGGCGGATGTAACGGCGACTGGGGAGCGATAGCTCTTCTGGCACTGATGCCGCTCTTCTTGAGAAGGCGCGTCTGAACAAATAAGTGATAATGAGCACAGCAACGCTCATCGCTGAATTTAGCATAGGTAATTAATTGACGCCAGCCTCGTACGATTTTTAAGAGGCTGGCCTTCCATGCTTTATATCTCAACGTCAAATCTCAGTCATCAGATAATCTTCTTCACCAGAGTATAGTAATTCGCGGGGAAATATTAAAAAACAAAAAAATACGCGAACTCGGCTGACGCGGGTTTTGTTGACAAAAGGCGGTTCTTGCTGTAAGAATAAATAGTTAGTGATATAAAACAGACGGTAAGCGCCCAGTAAGGGAATCCGGTGAGAATCCGGAGCAGCTCACACTACTGTAAAAGCTACGAAACGCCATCGGCCACCGGGACACCGGGAAGGCGGCGAAGTAGGACTGAAGCTTTAAGTCAGGAGACCGATCGTCTGTTTCACAGCGCGATTTTGTGGAGGGATCGTGGTTCGTGCGAAAAATACCGCCGTTACCGGCGCGTACGCACCCTGTAGGTTGTGAAATCCGGGGCCTCCATCTTGGAGGCCCCTTTGTTTTATCTGAAAGAGGGGTATCTGTGAACAATCAAAAGGCCGAATACTATTTTACCGCCATCGTCGGACAGGAGGATATGAAAAAGGCTCTGATCCTCAACGTAGTCAACCCGTCTCTCGGCGGAGTCCTTATACGCGGCGAGAAAGGGACGGCAAAGTCCACCGCCGTACGGGCACTCGCCCAGCTCTACGTATACTTCGAGGACAGAATCCCGGAATAATTCCGGGCAGTAAGTAAAAACAAGCCGGACGCCATTGACCCTCTCCGGCGAACACAACACGGAGAGGCGCATGAAGGTGTTGGAAAACCGTCTCAAATATGAAAACGATCCGGAAGGTTTTTTCAAGGAGTATGAACCGAGGCAGAGAGATCTACGCGAACGCATTCTCAGGGCGAGATCGATCCTGCGCGAGTGCCGCTACTCGCGGGAAATACTGCGCTGCATCGCCAATATCTGCATTGAGCTTGAGGTGGACGGCCATCGCGCCAACATCACCATGCTTAAGACGGCAATGACCGCTGCGGCCTGTGACGGACGCAGAGAGGCTACGCGCGCGGATGTGATGGAGGCGGCTAAGTTCGCACTGCCCCACCGCATGCAGCGGCGGCCCTTTGAAGAGATATCCTTTGATATATCTAGAATCGAGGGGGAAAAGCGGGGGCGTGTGAAGAAAACTCTGTAAATAGGGACCTTCTGTGAGAAATCCAATACAACTAGGGCTAATAACGATCCCTGTATAACAAAATTATCAACCTACAAATATACGCGGGAGACATGACACCGTCTCCCGCGCACAGATATACCGCACCTTCGGCCGCTGCCGCATTAAAGCCATTGCTGACCTTCGCGGCAGGTCTCCCAACTCTCGTTCACTCTACTCCCGCGCCTTTTCACCCAGCAACGTACTCTCCGAGCAATGGCGTAAATGCGGTTTCGTCCCGATTACAGTGGCATGGGCCGTTCCGGCTTTTCACCGGATTCCCTAAGACCACGAAATCAATTATTTAGTTTTACATCGTACAAAATACACAATCCGCGTGGAGTATAACATGCAAATAAAAGCTGTCAAGATGAAAATATTCATACAAGAGCAATTTGCTGTACACAAATCAATAGTTATGATTTATAATAATTGAAATGAAATTGAAATGATTTAAAAATACAATTTTTGGAGGAATGGATAAAATGTGGACCGTAGACGATGGAATAGCAGTTCTTAGGGAGAGAGGCGCCAAGATAACGGCACAGCGTATCGCGATCTTACAGCAGTTGGAGGGCCGCACCGACCATCCCTCTGCCGACACTCTCTACCGTGAGCTCTCTGCCGAATATTCTACGATGTCCGTCGCCACGCTTTACAGCACCGCGCAGCTTCTCGCGGATGCCGGACTCATAAAAATACTCAGCATCGACGATAAGAGGGTATATTTTGACCCGACAACTACGACGCACGGACACTTTCTCTGCCGCAAATGTGGTAAGCTCTTCGACATTCCGGTGGACGAAGACGAAATATTTAAGTCGGCCTCATCGGTACGTGAAAATATCGCGCAGATTGAACGCACGGAAATATTTTTCTACGGACTATGCACCGATTGCCTGAAGATATAATTTTTCATTCATGAGTACGTTCATATCCTTCTGCGCGGGAGTATTCCTGCTCTACTGGCCATACGGATGGTGCTGGTACAGAAAAGAGGACCCCGACGAGTATGGCTTACGCTGGGAGTTCCGCGCGAAAGATTTTATGCAGACACTTGCCGTGTCTGCATTTATATTGCTGGCGCTCACAGTCGTCGCGATGAACTGGCCCTGGGAGGCGCTGCCGCGTAAACGCGGCCTCTGGACCGTGCTGAACATGGGCGCTTCGGGACTCACCGCTGCGATAATAGAGGAGACATTTTTCCGCGGCTGGCTTCAGCCCGTTTTGGAGCGGCATTTCCACCCATTTGCGGCTATCGTGATAACCAATCTGGTGTTCGCTCCGATCCACCTGATCGTCGCTCCCTACTGGATATCCCTCTGCACATTTTTCCCGGGGCTGATCATGGGATGGCTCAAATACCGCTACAAAAACCTCTTCCCTCCGGCGCTTTTCCACTTCATCGGCAATATATGGTCGATATGGTTCTTCCCCATGCCGGTCAACTTTTAAGCGCCTTTTAACTTGATATCGCCAGCTTTTAATGTTATATAAAGTATGAGGTGAGAATAATGAGATTCAATAAGAGTGCTATTTGCCTGATGCTGTTGTTCTGCGCCGCCGTGCTGGCGCTGCCGCGCTGCTCCGAAGCCGCGGAAAAGAAATTATTCGAGATCAGGATACCTATGGAAAAGGGCGCTTCGGTGTCGGTGACGACCGCGGACGGCACAACACGCGAGGTGGGGACGGTAACGGCCCTGCCTACCAAGACCCGCTGGCCCAGCTATACGGCCAGCGCCTGGAGCACTCCGGGGACCGTCTGCGCCTCCGCCGTAAACGCGATACACATGCTCGTCTCCGTAGAAAAGGATAAGGGGCGCACGATGAGCGTCATCCCACAGGAGACGATAGCTCCCGCCGCCGGTCCCGGAGCCTCCGTCGTGATCTCTTCGAAGGCCGGAGAGAGCCTCTTCGGCGCCTGGGCTCCGCCCGTAGGCTCAGCCGTCTTTGTGCGCAGGCCGGACGGCAGCGAGGCTCCGCTCTCCGCGGGCAACCTGCCGAAGGCCAAGGATATGCTGATCATCATCGCAAACGAAGACGACGCCTTGCCCTATATGGTTAATATCGAAAACCGTCCGGGCGGACGGGTAATCGCCTGGAGCCGCGGCGGCTATGAGCTGCTTGGGCGCGTCATCAGGCCGCTGGGCGGCACGGGACGCTTTGAGGGAACGCTCTTCCAGCGCACTGGTGCGATCCGCGCCAATCACAGCGGCGTGATCGACGTCTCGACGACGCCGCGCGGCAAAACGGGCGGCTTCCAGATCATCCCCTGGGACCACGCGCTTAAGTCAAAGGAGATGCAGAATGTCTGGAACATGACGCAGTGGCTCGTCATCGGCCCCGCCGACGGGAAGTCGATGATGGGCGGCACGCCGCCGCTCTTTAAAAAGGGACTGGTCTCCGGCCCCGCCACCGGCGAAAAACTTTGGGACTCATGGTCTACCTACGGCAGGAAATCGCTAGTGCTCGCGCGCTATGACAACGGAAAGTGGCAGCGGCTGAAAGAGGTCGACGGACGCAGCGACAATGGCCTCAAAGGTATCACCGAGCTGCGTATCTATTATCCATTCACAAAAGAGATACAGAAGTAACGGCAGACACGCCAATAAAAAATGAGCGGGGAGTCCCGCTCATTTTTTATTGGCGTTATGACGGCCGTTATATGAGACCGCTCTCGCGCACCGCGGCGAGCACTATCTCCCTAAGTTCGGGGTCGTCAAGCGCCTTGACCACCGTCGCCTTTATCCAGCCCTCTTTGACGCCGCAGTCGAGGCGTTTCCCCTCATAGAGCGCCGCGTAAACCGGCTCCTCACCGAGCAGCGACGAGATGGCGTCGGTGAGCTGGTATTCCCCGCCCGCGCCGCGCTTGAGATTTTTCAGATGAGAGAAGATGGCGGGCGACAGCAGGTAACGCCCCATGATCGCGAGGTTCGAGGGGGCATCTTCGCGTTTAGGCTTTTCGACAAGCCCCTTCACACGGTAGATTCCCGGCTCCACCTCTTCGGCATCGACGACGCCGTAGCGGGAGACTTCGCTCTCCGCGACCTTTTCGACGCAGAGGACGGAGGAGTTATATTTTTTTCTCACGGCCTCAAGCTGTGAGAGCACCGTAGGATGCGCGATCATCACGTCGTCCGGCAGCAAAAGCCCGAAATATTCGTCTTTACAAAACTCCTCCGCGCAGAGCACCGCGTGACCAAGACCAAGCGGTTTTTCCTGGAAGGCGTAGTGAAACTTGGCAAGGCCGTGAATATTTTCCACGACCTCCGCTAGCTCGCCCTTTCCGCGCTCACGCAGCAAGGAGACGAGCTCATGGGAGGGATCAAAGTAGCGCCGGATGCTCTCCTTGCCCTGTCCCGTAACAAATATGATCTCCGTACAGCCGGAGGCGACGGCCTCGTCGACCCCGTGGTGAATGAGGGGCCGGTCTACGAGCGGCATCATCTCCTTCGGAACATCCTTCGTCGCGGGAAGGAAGCGCGTCCCCAAACCGGCTACGGGGAATACCGCCCTGCGGACCGGAGTATATTCCATGGTCTTAGCCATGGCTGGCAACCGCCTTTTTTATCGCCGCCTCCATGATGTCGGCGGCGCTGTTCATCAACTCCGCGTCGCGCGATTCGGCAAATATCCTTATCAGGGGTTCGGTGCCGGAGGGACGCAGCAGCATCCGCCCTCTGCCGGCGAGAAGCCTCTCCGCCTCAGCGGCGGCGGCGGCCACCTCGGAGCTGCTCATTATCCTCTCCTTATCGTCGACCTTCATATTGCGGAGCACCTGCGGGTAGCGCTCAAAACGGTCGGCCAGCGTGGAGATATCCTCCCCAAGCTCCGTAACTGCTTTGAGGAAGAGGATGCCCGAGCATAGCCCGTCTCCCGTATTGGCATATTCCAGAGCGATAATGTGGCCCGACTGCTCGCCGCCGATACGTCCGCCCTCGCGCCTCATCGTATCCAAGACGTAGCGGTCGCCGACGGGACAGCGGAATACCTTGATCCCCTCCTCCGCAAGGAGGTCTTCAAGCACCATGTTTGACATCACCGTCGCCGTCACCCCCGCGCCGAGCATGCCGCGCTTCGCCAGCCAGCGGCCGATGACCCAGAGCATGATATCTCCATCAAGGGTGCGGCCACGGCTGTCGCATAGCAGCACCCGGTCGGTGTCTCCGTCATAGGCGATACCGAGCGAGGCGCCGCGCCTTATCACCTCGGAGGCGAGCGTACCGATGTGGGTCACGCCAACCTCCCTGTTGATGTTGACGCCGTCCGGGTTGTTGCCAATGAAGGTAACGCCGCCGCGCCAGCCGGAGAAGAGCGGTTCGACGAAGGCCGAGGCCGCTCCGTTCGCCGCGTCGATCACGATCGGATAGGAGGTGTCCTCTATCTCTTTAATGACCTCTTTCAGAAGCCCCGCATACTGCTCGCGGTACTCGGAACCGTCGCTGACGCCGCCAATCTCCGTGGGCGCAGCGAAGCGAAGGTGTTTTTCATTGAGGAAGAGCTCCTCGATATCTGCTTCGTCGTCGTCGGTAAGTTTGAAACCGTTCCCGTCGAGGAATTTTATACCGTTGTATTCGGCGGGATTGTGTGAGGCGCTGATGACCGCGCCGCCGTCGAATTTATTGCGGGCGGCCACACTGCTGACTCCAGGCGTCGGAATCACGCCGAGGTCGGCGGCGCTGCCGCCAGCCGAGGCGATCCCCGACATCAGGGCCGACTGCAGCATCTCGCCGGAGCGGCGCGTGTCGCGGCCCACAGCGATCACGGGATGTTCAACACCCTGTCTCTTCAAAAAGAGCGTGTAGGCGGCTCCCAGCCTCATCGCCGGCTCAGGCCGCATCATGCCGCTGTTCGCAATATCTCGGACACCGTCTGTTCCGAAAAATTGTCTTTTTTTCCCCTCTGGCATCTTGTGTAAAAACTCCCCTCTGAAAGTTATGTGAAAATTTATATGCGAAATAAAAAACTTATAATCAATCGATCCGCGAATTTTTCAAAAAACCAGCCATCCGTTACGCCGCTCGCAAACTAAGAGCAAAAATTCTCCGGCCACACAGCAGGGCAGGCAGAAAATCAAACATTTCCGCTGCCAAGCCCCTTCTATCCATCCACAGACGGCATACCCGCCGCCTGTCTCGGAACTCGGACTGACATTTCCAACCGGCACGCCAGCCATCGAAGACCGCGTACGGCACATGACCACGGCGTTTATACCGTTACGGCAGCAGGTTAACCGTTACTGTTCGTCGACAACAGTCGCCAGTATCTGTTCCGGCTCTATCTGCACCACCTGAAAATCCTTTTTAAGATTCTTTACAAGCACCGGCAGCTCCATCTGCTTCGAGACGATATTCGAGACGTCGATGTAGAGTTCGCAGGGGGCGACGGAGGAACCTCCAAGCGTATCGATCGCGATCTGCGGACCCTCGATCGTTACGCTGACGCTGTGCGGGGAGACCTTCCATTCTTTGCCGGGCTCGGCTCCCTCGACGATGAGCGGCACATTCGTAAAGGTCTTGACACCCATCTTCTTCGAAAGGCGTATCTCTACCCGCGCGCGGTCGGTACCGGTTATCTCAACGTCTGGGTCAATCTCCGCCGGCTGCATCGGTATCATGAGCTGGATGTTCTGGTCAAGTCCCGAGATGTCAACCGGCGGCAGCACCAGCGACTGCATCTTTTTGACCGCGGTGCTTCTGCCGCGGATAGAGACGCTGTCGGGAATCACCTTTATCGACTCCACCTGCAGCCCCTCCTGGGGCTGTCCAACGACAGAGACCTTGACGGGTATCCTTTCACCGACTATCTCGTTCTCAAAGGCGACGACGGCGTTAGTCTCCGTCGGTGAGACTGAGAGCCTGCGGCTCTGCTGTACCGGCACCGCGGGGGACGTTTCCGCCGCGGTCTTGAAGACGACCTGGGCCCTCATCTTGCCGTCGGCATCCAGCTTGTCAAGCGGCACCACCGCCTCCAAGCCCTGCACGGCTAGCACCTCGTTCTCAGGACCGCTGATCACGGCGCTGTCAGGATCAAGCTTCACCGAACTTACGACCATCCCCTCGGGAGCGGTTCCCTCCGTCTTGGGGGTAATGGTGAGGGTACGTTCGACATGCCGGTAGATCTCCACCTCCGCCACCGAGGGCTGCCAGCTGCGGATGCGCGCGAAGGACGGCGCCTCAAGCCGGATCGGCAGATTATATTTTCCCGCCTGCAGATTCGCGAGATCCACCTCGGCGACAATGTCCGAGGCCTGCACGCTGGATAGCATATTTATCTTACCGACGATGCGCAGTTCGACCTTCCTCGTCGGAGCGTAAATAGAAAAGCCCCGCGGAAGGTTAATGTATTTGATATCGGCGCTTACGGTACGCGCCGCGTCCGAGTTTCCGTCAAGGGCGACAAAGGCCCACAGCAGGACGGAGATAAAGATCGATACGCCGACGAGGAATATCTTCGACTGAAAGACGGACTCTCCCTTGTAGTCGAATTTATCGCTCAGGGTCACAAGCCGCTCGTTAACGGCCCGCAGCTTCCTGATTATATACGCCTCAATCATTCTTCTTCTATCAGACATTTTTATCGCCTCCCGCCCACTGCTGCTGTATCTCTTCCCGCAGACGGTCCATAAAGTTGCTCTCTTTGCTTTCAAAGCTGAAATAATGGTTGCATATCTTCTTCAGCTGCGCCTCGCTGAGAGGCTTGGAGAAGTGGCCCGCGACGGCGGCGGTTATCTCCCCGCGCTCCTCCGAAACGACAAGGGCAATCGCGTCCGACATCTCGGTGACGCCGAGCGCCGCGCGGTGGCGCGTGCCGTACCACCGGGAAATATCCGTCTTCTCCGTCAGCGGCAGGTAGCAGCCTGCTGCGACGATACTCTGCTGGTCCATCACCACCGCGCCGTCGTGGAGCGGCGTGCCGGGCCAGAATATAGAGATAAGCAGCTCCTCCGTGATGTCGGCCTTGAGCATGACGGCGGTGCGCCATACCTCTTTAAGGCTCGTATCGCGCTGGAGCACGCAGAGCGCGCCGATGCGCTGGGATTTGCAGTAGGTCAGCGCCTTTGAGAGCTGTTCGGCGCGCAGGTCGATGTCCTCTTCATTCCTGCCCACCTTCCAGAGATGGCCCTTGCCGAGCTCCTCCAGCATGTGGCGCAGCTCCGGCTGAAAGAGTACCGGCACAACGATGATAAAGGCGCCGAGCATCTTCCCGATGATCCATGAGAGGCTGCGCAGCTCAAGGATATTCGCCACCGCCCCGATAAAGCCGATGATGAGCACTCCGCGCAGAAGCTGCATCGCGCGCGTACCGACCAACAGCATAAGGACCCTGTAAATCAAAAAGGCTACTATCAGGATATCAAGAAAATCCTGCCAACGCAGGTCAAAAAAAGCCAAGGGCTCACCCCTTTTCGTTTATCTGTTATAAATTATAGCGCAAATTTTACAATGACGTTCTATTAACATACGGGCCATATTCGCCAACGCGCTCATTCGCCGCGAACCTTTCGCAGAAAAGCGAGATTGCCGACGTCACCGACGCCCTCTTTGGGCGTCTCAAGAATGGTCGGGATATTCTCAAAACGGTCGTCGTTCATCAGCAGAGCGAATGGATGCAGACCGATCTCGCCCTCGCCCAGATGAGCATGGCGGTCAATATGCGTCCCCTTCGCGGCCTTGCTGTCGTTGAGGTGCCAGCAGAGGACGTTATCGGTCCCGATGTGCTTGTCTACAATCGAGATAAACCGCTCGTAGGCCTCCGCGGAGCGAAGATCGTAGCCCGCCGCGAATACGTGGCAGGTATCCACACAAAAGGCGAGGCGGGGATGCCAGTTCATCATCTCACCGATCCGCGCGAAATGGGCAAAATCGGCGCCGATCACCGTGCCCTGGCCCGCCATCGTCTCAAGCAGAACGCGCACCTTATAGCCCTGCGTATCTTCAAAGAGCCAGAGCAGCGAATCGACTATGCCGCCGATCGCCTCCTCCGTAGTCGCCTCTTTCGCAAATCCGGGATGGAGCACGATATCCGTTATTCCCAGCTGGTGGCACCGCTCCGCCTCCTCGCGCAGGGCCCGCCTGCTTTTGGCGAGCATCTCCGCGTCCGAGGAGGCGATATTTATCAGGTACGAGGCGTGGGAGACGACGGTCTCAACAGAGGACCCCTGCCAGGCGCGATAGAAATCCTCCGCCTCCTGGAGAGATACCGGCTTGCTCTGCCACTGGCGCTGGCTGCGGGTGAATATCTGCATCGACTCGCAGCCCAGGGCGTCCGCGCGCGCAAAGGCTTTGTCCAGTCCGCCGGCTACCGAGACGTGAGTCCCGATACGGGCCATCAGTAGGCCCTTCCCATATAGACCAATCCGGGTATCCCATCCACAGTTATGATCATGCCGTCCTCCACCTGGTCCATGATGCCGGAGACTCCCGTGATACAGGGAACGCCCCTGTTCAGCGATATGACGCCGGCATGGGATGTAAGGCCGTTTTCTTCCGTGATTATCGCTCCCGCCGCTTCCAGCGCGGGGATATACTCCTTTGTGCTCTTCTTTATTACCAGAATCTTGTCCTCGCTGATCTTCGCGATCGCCTCTTCCGGCGTCTCCGCCCGACAGACCGGCGCCGTCAGCCGTTTACGGACGAGCGACATCCCCTTGCCGATGACGTTCCCGATCCGCAGGACGTTCAGCATGTTCGTACTTCCCGGTTCGCCGAGAGGTACGCCTGAGGTGATGACGATATTGTCTCCGCTCTCGACCAGAGATTCCCTCTTTATCAGCGATATGGCGTTCTCGACCGACTTCTCAAGTTCCGTGGTTATCGGGCAGATGCAGGGTGTTACGCCCCAAATAAGGGAGAGCTGCCGCCAAGTGGAAAGCGAGGGCGTCATTGCGATTATCGGACAGGGAGGACGGTACTTGCTCACCATCCGCGCGGTGCCGCCGCTCGAAGTCAGCGACACTATCGCCGCCGCGCTGACCTCCTTCGCGATGTCGCGCGCCGCGTGGCTCACGGCGTCAGCCGTCTCGCAGACCTGCGGGATCGTGCGCGGCTTTCTGCGCCAGAGCTCGGTATCCTTCTCGGTGCGGATGATTATCCGCTGCATCGTCTCAACCGCCTCGACGGGATACCTTCCTCCCGCCGTTTCGCCGGAGAGCATGACGGCGTCCGCTCCGTCGATCACCGCGTTAGCCACGTCGCTCGCCTCGGCGCGCGTCGGGCGCGGGTTGCGTATCATCGAATCAAGCATCTGGGTCGCGACGATCACGGGCTTGCCCTGCACGCGGCACTTCTCGATGATCTCCTTCTGGACCATCGGCACATCCTCAGTATTCATCTCAACGCCGAGGTCTCCGCGCGCCACCATCATGCCGTCGACGACCGAGAGTATCTCGTCGATATTTTCCACCGACTGCCTTGTCTCCATCTTCGCGATTATCTTCGCGTTCGCGCCCGCGCCCTCAAGGATGCGGCGCACTTCGATAATGTCCTCCTTGTTGCGGACAAAAGAGACCGCCACATAATCTACATCATGGGCCGCGCCCCAGCGAAGGTCAGCGACGTCTTTCTCCGTAAGCGTCGGAACGGAGAGGTCGGCTCCCGGAACATTGATGCCCTTGCGCTCGCCAAGCTCGCCCCCGACGATTACACGGCAGACGACGCCCTCCGGCGTCGTCTCCTCGACCTCAAGATTTATCGCCCCGTCGTCGATGAAGATAGACTGTCCCCTCTTCACCTCATTGGCAAGCGGCGGGTAGTCGACATATACGCCGTGCTCGTCCCCCTCCCGCTTGTCAAAGAATAGGGTAAAGAGATCGTCGGCCTTCAGCGTCACCTTGCCGTGTCCGGGCAGCTCCCCCGTGCGTATCTCGGGGCCTTTGGTGTCGAGCAGCACGGCGATCGGCGTCTGACGCTCCTGCTCCACGGCACGGACGTTGTTCAGAGTCCGCTCGTGCGAGTCATAATCGCCGTGGCTGAAGTTGAGGCGCGCGACATTCATTCCGGCCTCCGCCACCTTGAAAAGGGTATCGTATTCCCAACAGGCGGGGCCGATCGTGCATACTATTTTTACCTTGCGTTCCATCTTATCCATTTGCCTTACCTTCCTTAGTTCTTTCCGCTCTCTATCTCTCCGTGCGCCGTTATCACCTTTGCGTGGCCGCGTATCTTCATCGCCGAGATATGTTCCGTGAACTGGGCGATCCAAACCTCGCCCTCTTCCAGCTTTTCAGTGTGAAGAAATCTATTTTCCGCGCCGCGGGTAACGCCGGTGACGGTGACCCCGTTTTCCAGCGCCTTCACAGCGATATATTCCCCTACCGTCTGTCCGTTCTCAGCCATCTCACTCTCTCCTCTTTTCTTATCCGGCAGCAGGCCGCCTCAGCAGGAACAGCCGCCGCCTATAGCCGCATTCCCTTGATCAAATGCAGCTTACCAATCCGTTTGAATACTCGGTCAGCTCTTCTTTTAACTCCTTAGTCACGTTTATCTTTATCCGCTTTATAAGCGAGACGGTAGTCTCTTCGGAGCCAACCAGTTTGAGGATGATCTCGCTCTTTCCGGGGTGCTTCGTCAGTACCCGGAACATCCCCTCGTAAAATTTATCGGAGAGTCCGTCGCACTCGACCGTCACGATCGCGCGGCGCTCCAGCTTGTCCTTATACTCGTCCTCCGTGAAGATGTCATCGGCCATTATGGATATTCCGCGGTCCTCGCGCGGCTTGCCCTTCAGGAAGTAGAGCGAGCCCACCTGTAATATCGGTTTGAACTGCGGCCAGCGGCTGCCGAAAATCAGCACGTCGACGGTGCCGTTGTTATCTTCAAAGACGGCGGTGCCGTACGGATTGCCCGAAGTCTTGCTGAACTTTTCCGCGACGCTCGAGAGAAGCCCCGCGGTCACCGCAGGCTGGTGGGACTGCCAGCGGCCCAGTTCGCTTATCGGACAGGTGATATAGGGCGAGACCTGCTCCTCGTAATGGTCAAAGGGGTGACCTGAAATATAGAGCCCCATACTCTCCTTCTCAAGGTCAAGCTTCTGGCGTTCGCTGAAATCCTCGACCTCCGGCATCTCCGGCATGAGGTATTCCTCGTCCTCTTCTCCAAAGAGCGAGGCCTGGTTCGTGTTCTGCGCCTGACGTGAAGCCTGGTCGACAAACTGCGGCACCGCGGCCAGAAGCCGCGCGCGGTTTGGTTCGAGACTGTCGAAGGCCCCCGACTTGATGAGATTTTCGATAACGCCCTTGTTGACCTGCCGCGTGTCTATCTTTGTGAGGAAGTCCCAGAAGGAGGTAAAATTACCCGCCTTTTTGCGGCTCTCAATGATGTTCGCAACGGCCGCGTCGCCAACCTTCGCGATCGCCGAAAGCCCCAGCCTGATGACCTCTCCGACGACGGTGAAGTCCTCGCGCGATTCGTTTATGTCCGGGGGAAGGACCGGATATCCGGCGTCCCTTACGCTGCGGATGTACTGGCCGAGAACCTCCATCTTCGATCCGATAAGGCTCGAAAGATAGGAGGCGAGATATTCAGGCCCGTAGTTCGCCTTGAGCCAGGCTGTCCAGTAGGCGATGAGCCCGTAGGCGGCGCTGTGCGATTTATTGAAGCCGTAGCCGGCGAACTTTTCGATGATGTCAAAGATGTTGCCCGCGTTGGAGGCGTCGACGCCGTTCTTCACGGCTCCGTCGACAAACTTTACGCGCTCCTTCTCCATGACCTCTTTTTTCTTCTTACCCATCGCGCGGCGCAGCAGGTCCGCCTCTCCGAGCGTATAGCCCGCGAGCGCCTGCGCGCTCTGCATGACCTGCTCCTGGTAGAGGATGACTCCGTAGGTGTCCTTCATGTAGGGTTCGAGCTTCGGATGCAGATAGTGCACCGTATCTTCGCCGTGTTTGCATTTGACGTAGGTGTCGACCATGCCGCTCTCCAGCGGACCGGGGCGGTAGAGCGCGACGAGCGCGATCATATCCTCGAAGCAGTCAGGCCGCAGACGGCGCACCAGCGCCGTCATGCCGGAGGATTCAAGCTGGAATACCCCGAGCGTATCCCCCCGCTGCAGCATGTCGTAGGTCTTGGCATCGTCTATCGGTATTTCGTTGAGATCAATCTTACCCTTACCGTTTGCTTCGATATTCTTCACCGCACCGTCAAGCACCGAGAGGGTGCGGAGGCCGAGGAAGTCCATCTTTACCAGCCCCAGCTTCTCGACCGGCTCCATCGAATACTGCGTCGCAACCTGGTTTTCGCCGAATTTACGCACCGGCACCATGTCGCTCGTCGGCTTCGGCGTGATGACCACGCCGGCGGCGTGCTGCGAACAGTGGCGCGCAAGCCCCTCTATGTGCATCGCCGTATCGACGAGCTTCTTTATCTCCGGCTTGCCGTCGTAGGCCGCCTTGAGGTCGGGCACATGTTCAAGCGCTCCCTTGATATCCTTTATCTCCGGCGTCGGCATCGCGGGGATCAGCTTCGCTATCGCGTTCACCTCGACGATTGGGATATTCAGCGCGCGGCCGACGTCTTTAATCGCGCCGCGGCTCTTCATCCGTCCGAAGGTTATGATCTGCGAGACGTGGTCCGTGCCGTACTTTTCGACAATATAGGCGATCAGCTCTTCACGTCCCTTGTCGGAGACGTCGGTATCGATATCGGGCATGCTTATGCGTTCCGGGTTGAGAAAACGCTCAAAGAGCAGATTGTACCTTATCGGGTCGAGGTCGGTTATCCCCAGTGAATAGGCGACGAGCGATCCCGCCGCCGATCCGCGGCCGGGGCCGATCGGGATGTCGCGGGCCTTGGCCGCCACAATGATGTCGGAGACGATGCAGAAATAACCGGGGAAATCCATCTGTTCTATGATGCCAAGCTCGTATTCAAGACGGTCCAGATACTCCTGAGGCGGCTCCTCCGTCTTCAGCCTGCGGCGAAGCCCCTCGGCGGCCAGCTTGCGCAGGTGCGTCGAGAGCGTCTCTCCTGGCGGCAGCGGAAACTCCGGCAGGTAGTAATGGCCGGTCTTGAGCTTGACCTCGCAGCGATCGGCTATCCGCTGCGTATTGATCAGCGAATCGGGCAGTTCGCCGCCGAATATCTGCCACATCTCCTCCGGCGAACGGAAATAATAGTCGCTGCCCGTAAAGCGGTAACGCTTCTCATCGGTGACGATGCTGCCAGTCTGCACGCAGAGCAGGATGTCGTGCCACTCGGCGTCCTCGCGTTTCAGATAGTGCGCGTCGTTCGTGGCGATGAGCGGTATATCGAGCTTTTTGGACATCTCGACGAGCGTCTTGTTTACAATGGCCTGCTCGGGGATGATGTTCGACTGTATCTCCAGAAAGAAATTGCCCTTGCCCATAATGTCCAGATAAAGCTGAGCGCGCTCGTAGGCGGCATCGATATTGTTCTGTATGATAAACTGCGGTATCTCGCCGCCGAGACAGGCAGAGGCGCAGATCAGCCCCTTGCTGTACCGCGCTAGCAGTTCATGGTCGATTCGCGGCTTATAGTAAAAGCCGTCGGTGTTGGCGATCGAAACAAGTTTGGTGAGGTTATAATAACCCTCTTCATTCTCGGCGAGCAGTATCAGGTGGTTCTGGTTCTTTCCCTCGCGGCAGGTATGACCGTTGGGGTCCACGTAGACCTCACAGCCAAGTATCGGCTTCACACCTGCATCGTTGCACTTATTATAAAATTCCACGCAGCCGAACATCACACCGTGGTCCGTCAGCGCGACGGAATCCATCCCCATGCTGCGCGTCGTCGCCGCGAGGTCGGAACACTTATTGGCCCCGTCGAGCAGACTATATTCACTATGTACGTGAAGGTGTACGAAAGGCTTATCCATATTTATTCATTTCCCTCAGATTCATCTTCATTCGCGTGGACGCTCTTAACATAGAGCACCTCCGCTCCCGCCAGTCTCAGCACGTGTGAGGTGAGAGACTGCGCCGCGGTCGGCTCGTTCTCTTCTGCCTCCCCTGCGGCGGCGGACGGTTTTTCGGGAGCCGGTTCGTCCGGCTCGCTTACATGCTGCGGCTGGGGTTGAGCCTCCCCACTCTCGATTCCCCACAGCTTCGCCGCGGCGCAGGTAAGCGTCTTGCGGTTATGCGGGATCGAGAGGAAGTTCTTCGCCGGCATCTGCCGCTCAAAGGCCACCTCCAGAGTGCCGTCGCGGCGCGAAAGCTCCGCGTTCAGCAGCGCGGCGGCGATCGGCAGCCAGTCGGAGGAAAGATTCCCCACCAGCCGCGAAAATTCGTTATCTCCAAGTCTGGCGCACAGTCCCGCGACGTCAAAAGCGGCGGGCGCGTCATTTCCGAAGATCATGTCGGGCTGCGCCGCAAAGAGCGGAGCCGGTTCCTGAACTCTCCTCGGGGCCGATCGCTCCTGCCGTACAGGCGGCAGTTCCTCCTCCGGCGGCATCCAGAAATCGTCCACTGGCGGAAGAGGCTCCGGCATACGCTTCTCACGCGGCGGCGCTGGTGAAAATTCCTCGCGCGGCGGACGTGCCGCCGGCTGCGGCGCCGCGGCACGCTCCGGCTCCCTGGCGCGGGAAGGCGGCGCAGGCTGGACGTTTCCCGCCAGTATATTCTGCAGCTCCATAAATATCAGGCCGCTGAATATATCTCCCTTCATCCCGTAATGCGTGCGCGGCAGAAGACGGCTGCACAGCATGCAGGCCGCCTGCAGTTTATCCTTGTCCCAATGCTGAGCCTCCGCGGCGAGATAATCACGCTCCGCGCTTGAAGTTTCAAGCGCCTCCAGAGCCTTATCTTTCCACAGGCAGAAGAGCCACAGGTCCCGAAAAAGCACAAAGAGCGCCTCGCAGAGCCGCTCCGAAGAGATGCCCCTCGCCATTATCGAATGCAGAGCCGCCGCCGCTCCCTGCGGATCGGTGCGCAGCATCGTCACCCACTTTTCCAGCTCGGCGCGGCTGCTCCCGCTCGTCAGCTCGCGGACGCTCTCCAAAGAAAGCTTTCCGCGGCCAAGAGCCACGGCCTGCTCCGTGAGCGACAGCGCGTCGCGCAGGGCTCCGTCGGCCTGGCGGGCGATCTCCCAGATACCCTCCTCGTCGGCCTCGATATTCTCCTGAGAGCAGACGTGCTTAAGGCGGCTAACGGTGTCGGCGATAGTTATCCGGTGAAAGGGTATGTGCTGGCAGCGCGAGCGTATAGTGACCGGCACCTTGTGGGGCTCGGTCGTCGCCAGAAGAAATACGACGTTCGCGGGCGGCTCCTCCAGCGTCTTCAGCAGCGCGTTGAAGGCGGCGTCCGTAAGCATATGAACCTCGTCTATAATGTAGACCTTGTATGATGCGGAGAGCGCCTTGAGGCTCACATGGCTCTTAAGGTCGCGAATCTCCCCTATCCCGCGGTTTGAGGCTCCGTCAATCTCTATAACGTCAAGATGTTCGCCGGCGGCGATGGCGCGGCAGTTCTCGCATACGCCGCAGGGTTCGCAGTCCTCGCCGCGGTTCAGACAGTCAAGCGACTTAGCTACAAGGCGCGCGGCAGAGGTCTTGCCGCAGCCGCGCGGCCCCGAAAAAAGATAGGCGTGTCCAAGCGATCCCTCGCGCAGGGATTCCAGCAATACGCCGACGGCCGCGCTCTGTCCGACCATGTCGGAAAATGTCTGGGGCCTATATCTGCGGTATAGTGAAATATACATGTTTCCCCTCCTCGATCAATCCTTACACATTCTACAGGAAAAAACCGCTCTTGACCCCTACTGAAAATAATCCGTCAGCATATTTCCCCGGCGCGACTTGTTGAGCGCGTCGTTTATGCGGTCGCGAAGTTCGGCAAGCGGCGGCATTCCCGGAAGCAGTTCGCTATCCGTGAGGATCGTCTTGCGTCTTATCACCAGAGACTGCTCTCCCTTTTCACCAAGTATCTTTATGTCGTAGGGTGCAAGCTCAAGCTCGAGGGTACTGTCCAAACGCTCGCCAAGCTCCGTAAAAAGCCTGGACGACTCATCAGTAGCCGGAGCGGAGAGAAGCACGGCGTCGTCCACATAGAGACGCACGTCGCCGGAGACGGTATCGGTCTTGATCTTCAATGACTGCACCACATCCTTGCGCTGTATCTCGATGCCCTTATCGCGCAGGTACTGAAGAGCCGCATCGACGCGCTCTTCCTCCTCAGGGTGCGTCTGGAATATTCCAAGCTGATATTGGGCGCGCTTTAGCTTTTCCACCTTCATGCGCTCCATCATCGTCAGCATCGCCGCGGGATTATAGCCCGCCTTATAGAGGACGTCTATCCCCCTCGCGTCGGCCTCCTTCTCCAGCTCGATACTGTAGCTGTTCATCAGAGCCGTCTGCAGTCCGCTCGCCATCGCCGCGACCCCCGCGCCGGAGTCGCCCGCCTGCGTCGCGGCAACCAGCCCCGCGATCGTCAGCAGCGTGAGCCTGTTGTTGCGCTTCGCCTGTACGATCCCGTGAGCGCGGTCGGCGTGGATAAATTCGTGACACATGACCGCCGCGATCTCGTCCTCGCTCTTCAGGAATTCAAGCATGCCGGTCGTGAAATAGGTCATGCCGCCTGGCAATGAGAAGGCGTTGGGCTCCTTCATCTCAATGATGCGCACGTTGTAATCAAGGTCGCGCTGAAGGAACGGCGTTAGCCTCGCGGCGATCATTGCAAGCTTCGCCTCCGCCGCCGGGTCAAGGACGCGCGGCACCTGTTTCTCGATCGCCTCCGACCCCTTGCGTCCGATCTTCAATTCACGCTTTATCGTTTTATCACTGGGCTCCGGCGACGCGGCCGCGTGCGCGGCCACAGCCGGTAAAAGTAACACAATCAACATTAACACCAGCATCGTCTTTTTCATCATCAGTCGCCCCTCCCTTTTCCATGTACGTTTCGCTGCGAGAGCGTTCTCTATTATTATACCGAAAAAAGGGCGGTTCGTTTTCGCCCGCGGTTGTTTAACTCCGCTCTTTATACGGATTTTAAATTCGTGATTCAGGCGGCGACGGGGTTATCCTCAAAGGCGTTGAAAATACGATTAAAAATATCGGCAGGGTCGGGATGTATGAGACCGATAAAGAGATCATCAGGATGATGACGGAATGACTCTTAACACGCGGCGAAGGTGACCAATCCACAAATTAGAAGATAAAAATAACGGGAGAACGCCAATGACGCCTCCCGCTGTTTTTGATTAAAGTTATTTTCGCGTGATCTTACGCGATAAACTTTTTGATGTCCTCTACCGTTGTGGGCTCCGCGGAGCGAACCATCGTGCCCTTTTTCATCTCGACGATCGTCGGGAGCTTCGCGATTCCGAGCTTTTCCACCATCTTGCCGTTACGGTAGCCGTCGATGAAGGCGATCTGCTTGCCGCTCTCCTTCGCGTATTTTTCGGCTTCGACCTGCAGCTTGACTTGATCCTGGTCGATGCTGGAGGTAAAGAGGGCGATCACCTCTTCGGGGTCGATGAGCACTGAGCGGAGGTGAAGCTGCTCGGTGATGTATGAGTAGGCGGCCATCGCTGCCACCGCGCCATCGCCGGCGGCGGTTACAACCTGACGGAGGTACTTGTCACGGATGTCGCCCGCGGCGAAGATACCCTCGACGGAGGTCTCCATCTTGTCATTGGTATCGATCCAGCCGCCGCGGGTCTGCTTGACGACCGAGCTCTCGGGCTGGAGGTAGGCGACGTTCGGCTCCGTGCCGACAAATACGAAGCAGCCGGCGACGGGGAGATCCGAGATCTCGCCGGTCTTGACGTTCTTAAGCACGAGCTTCTCCACAACACCCTCGCCCTCTATCGACTCGACGACGGAATTCCAGACGGGGACGATCTTCGGGTTCGCGAGCGCCTGCTCGATGGCAAGGCGGTCGGCTCTCCACTCGTCACGGCGGTGGATGATGTAGACCTTATCGGCAAAGCGTGTGAGGTAACCGGCCTCTTCGACGGCCACGTTGCCGCCGCCGACGACGGCGATCGTCTCGCCCTCAAAGAAGGCCGCGTCGCAGACCGCGCAGTAGCTGACGCCCGCGCCGGTGAATTCGGCTTCGCCGGGGCATCCAAGCTTCCTGAAGCTGGCGCCGGTGGCGAGGATGATCGCCTCGGCCTCGATCTCGCCGCTGTCGGTGACGACAAACTTGCTGCCGTCTCTGAGATCTATCTTCTGTACCGTGCAGCTTCTGAATTCGGCCTTGAAGTGCTCCGCGTGCTTGCGGAATGTTTCGCCGAGTTCGGAGCCTGTCGAGTGGATCGTTCCGGGCCAGTTTTCAATTTCGTCCGTGATGTTGATCTGACCGCCGGGAATACCCTTTTCAAGGATAAGCGTGTCAAGTCCGGCGCGGCGTCCGTATACCGCCGCCGCAAGACCCGCAGGGCCGGCTCCGATTATTACAAGTTCTCTCTTTTCCATGATTAACATCCTTCCTCAAAGAATATTATTCTTTATAAGTTTTCTTATAGATATGATTATATTAAATTTTATCTTTTACGCCATATAATATGACGAATTATTCCATTATAATCTAAAATTTTATTCATGAGAACAAATTCACTTGGTGCCATATCCTCTAGCGCACAAATCTGCGCCTCACCCGCCGTCTCCAGCAGCAGCAGTCCGCCGCTTTTCAGTAAACGGGGAAACGACTCAAAAAATTTCCGGTAGAGAAATAGGCCGCCAGCCCCGCCGTCAAGGGCCATGTGCGGCTCATAGTCGCGCACCTCCGGCATCAGCCCCGCCATTTCCGCCTCCGGTATATACGGCGGATTGGAGATTATGAAATCAAGGCTGCCCTCGCCGACGGGCGCCTCCGCGGGTTCGGCGTTGCGCAGCAGGACAAGGCGCTTTTCGAGGCGGTGAAACCCTCTGTTGATCGTAGCCCAGCGAAGCGCCTGCGGGCTCTTGTCCACGCCGATACCAGTAAGCGACTCATTCTCCAGCAGCAGTGATAGGGCAATACAGCCGCTGCCCGTGCACCAGTCGGCAAAAGAGGCCGCGCGGCCCGAGGGAAAGTATTCAAGCGCCGCTTCGACGAGCAGCTCCGTCTCCGGGCGCGGAATGAGAACGCCGCGCCCTACCTTGAAGCGGTAGCCGTAAAATTCCGCTTCGTGGAGCACGTAGGACAGAGGCACGCCCCTCGCGCGTTTGGCTGTCATAGAGAAAATCCCCTCACAGGCCTGCGCTGGGATTTCGTCGTCCTTGTATAGAAGTTCAGCCCGGCCGAGGCCAAGACGCCGGGAGATAATGAGGTCCGCCGAGTATTCCGGCCGGGCCGCCGACGAAAGGACGAGCGTCTCGCGGCAGCGGCGGCGGAGCTCCTGCAGCTTCAATATTTTATACCGAGAGAAGTTTCATCTTCTCCGCCTGGTCAGCCTCGGACAACATGCTGATGAGCTCATAGAGATCACCGTCAAGTATCTGGTCAAGCTTGTAGAGAGTGAGGTTTATCCGGTGGTCCGAAAGGCGGTTCTGCGGGAAATTATAGGTACGGATACGCTCCGCGCGGTCGCCGGTCCCCACCTGCCCTTTGCGTTCAGCCGCCATCTCGGCGTTCTGCCGCTGAAGTTCGGCGTCGTAAAGCTTGGTGCGCAGAAACTGCATCGCCTTCGCGCGGTTCTTTATCTGTGAGCGTTCGTCCTGACAGGTGACGACGATCCCGGAGGGAAGGTGGGTAATGCGCACCGCGGAGTCCGTCATGTTGACATGCTGCCCGCCCGCGCCGCTGGAGCGGTAGGTGTCGATCTTAAGATCCTCCGTGCGGACCTCTACGTCTACGTCTGCCGCCTCCGGCAGTACCGCGACAGTTGCCGTCGAGGTGTGGATGCGTCCGCTGGCCTCCGTCTCCGGTACGCGCTGAACGCGGTGGACGCCGCTCTCAAACTTCAGCATGCTGAAGGCGCCGGTTCCATCTACGCGGAAGACTATTTCCTTGTATCCGCCGATACCGGTCTCACTTCCGGAGATGATCTCCGTCTTCCAGCGCTGGCGTTCGGCAAAGCGCGTGTACATGCGGAAGAGGTTCGCCGAGAAGAGGGCCGCCTCTTCGCCGCCGGCGCCGCCGCGTATTTCAATGATAACGCTCTTGTCGTCATTGATGTCCTTCGGCAGGAGCAGCACGCGGATCTCCTTTTCAAGTTCGGGAACGCGCGCCTCAAGCTCGGAGAGTTCCTCCTTCGCCAGTTCGCGCATCTCCTCGTCGTCGCCGTTGATCATCTCTTTGGCGTCCTCGATACCCTGAAGCACGGCCTCATACTTGGAAAAGGCGTCGACGATCGGCGCGAGGTCGACATGCTTTTTGCCGAGCTGCTGCATCTCCTGAGGATCGTTGGCCACCTCGGGATCGGCCATCTTCTGTTCCAGCTCCCGATAACTGGCCTCTATCTCTTTAAGTTTATCTATCAGTTCCATATTCTGCACCACCTGCTGTAAGATGAGCCGCTGATCATATGCCCTCTCTGCGTCATAGGCAGCCCCTGCCTATTTAGCATCCGGTACATCTGACAGCGGAGCTAACTTTTTATTTCTGCCTGCCATTTACCATCAATCAGAGTTCCCCTTATCGGGATCAAGCGCCACGTCAAGCGCGGCTATCGCGACCTCCAGCTGATCCGCCGATGGCTCGCGCGTCGTTATATATTGGAGCGAAAGCGCTGGCATTATACAGTATTTTCCCCAGGTCTCCGAATTTGAGGCGCCGCGGATAAACTCATAGGAGAGTCCGATCACTAGCGGCAGCAGCACTACGCGACTGCCCACGCGCCAAAGCACGGAGCCGCCGCCGATGAGGGAAAAGACGATGATGCTCACGACGATTACGACCAAAAGGAAGGAGGTTCCGCAGCGTCTGTGGATGCGCGAATAGTGCGCCACGCTCTCCGGCGTCAGCGGCGCGTCATGCTCATAGGCGTTGATCGTCTTGTGCTCCGCGCCGTGATATTCAAAGACGCGGGCGATATCCTTCCACATGGAGATCGCCGCCACGTAGCCGACAAATATCACGCCACGCAGGCACCCCTCGACGATATTTTTGCCAAAGTGGGAGAGCGCGAAATGAGAGGTGATATATTCGGATATAAACATCGGCAGCGCAAGGAATATTCCCACGACGCCAAGCAGCGCGGCCCCAACCGAAAGCACCATCTCCCAGGGGGAAATCTTTTCCTCTTCTCCGAGGCTGATATCAGCGGAGAGGGAAAGGGCGCGCATGCCGATCCGCATCATCTCCACCATCGTGGCAAAACCGCGGACGACTGGCCATTTCCAAAAACCGCCCTTCAGCCAATCCGAACCAAGCCATGATTTCAGGCAGATAGCCCCTCCTGGCTCCCTGACGGCAAGCCCCCAGTGTTCGGGGCCCTTCATGAGCACGCCCTCAATGACGGCCTGTCCGCCTACCGGTATTCTTTTGGGAGGCAGCTCCATGAACGCCGAGAGCGTCACATGAAGCAGTGCGGCTGTTCTCATTGCGAGAGCATATCCTCTATATCTTTATAGGGCTGCCCGCAGGAATGCGCCTCATGGCACGAACCTTCGGTGACACAGGAGGGACCGGCCGCGGCAAAGAGCACGGGAGCGGCGGCGCGTACCGCGCGCAGCATCTCTCTGGCCAGCTCGCGTATCTCCCATTGGGCCCGGCGGCAGAGGCGGAGCGCGAAGAAATGGTGCAGCTCGCGCGCGTTCATCGTCAGCACGATACGCGTCTCCGCGCCGTGCGGCAAGATAAAACGCGCGTCCTCCTTCGGGATGCCGAGGGCGACCAGCTCGTCGTAGGTACGCTGGGCCGATTCCGTCTGTTCCCTGAATAGGGCGAGGGCGCGCGGGTCCGACTTGACCGTGGGCGGCACGATGCAGTCGTTGCCGGTCATCCCCACATAACGCTGGCTCTGCTGGGAATAACTGGCCATCCTGTGGCGCACAAGCTGGTGCGTCGCCACGCGGCTCAGCCCCTCCGCCGCGAAGGTAAAGGAGGCGTGTTCAAAGGGAGAGAGATGTCCCGCCTCGCGCAGCATCTTTAAAAACGAAGCGGTCTTTGCCGTATCGAGGCCGTCAAATATCTCGGCCGCGCCCGACGGGCTGTAGCATATCTTCGCCGCGGCGGCGACTACTCTGTCCGCCTCGGGCGTAGCGGCGATAAGTTTCACAAAAACGCTCATTCCGGCACCACTCCTCTGTTATTGTCACTATTATTAAGGCGAAATTTCACTCGCAAACGCGAAATAAAAAGACGTTCCTTATCGTTTCATCTCACATAAATATAATACACTTAGAAATACGGGCATTTGGACCAGCCGATAAAGAGCGAAACATCAAAATCTTGTATTTCGTACAAGTCGCTTATATATCGGTCGGATGCCGGCCGCTCATGGCATGTAAAACCGGGAGATACGAAACTTCACAGATACGACTGCCGGGGACAGTTCCTCCCGCAGACTAAAATAACACGGGCCGCCCCTTTTCGGCTAAACAAAAGAGGGGTTCGCCTAAGCGCCCCCCTCTTAAATCGAAAAGCTATTCGGCGGTCTCGCTGACGTTCTTCTGTCCGTAATTCACGCCGGCATACTTCTGACGGAACTTCTCAAGACGTCCCGCTTCGATGACGCGGCCCTTCTTGCCAGTGTAGAAAGGATGGCATGCGCTGCAGACCGAAACTCTCATATCGCCCACGGTGGACTTAGTCTCAAATGTATTGCCACAGGCGCAGGTGACCTTGCAGGTTTCGTATTTCGGGTGGATGTCCTTCTTCATTTATTGCACCTCCAGATGTTCAAGTACGTCTAACATACAGCAATGTATTATATGCCAGATTGCCGGCAGACGCAAGTTTTTTTATTTCATTTACCTGATTATAAGCGCGTTACGAAAAAACACTGTCCTCAGCCGCGCGCGCCCTCGTAAATTTTTACGATGTCGCCGTAATCCAGCTTTTTTAAGCCGCCGACTGTGCGCGTTCTGCCGTTGGTACACTTTTCGGCGAGCTCCGCGATCTGTGCCTCGCTGAGTTCGTAACCCAGCTCTCGAATATTTGTCGGCATACCTATCGAGCGGAAGAAGCACTCAGCGGCGGCGACGCCACGCTCCGCCGTCTCCCGCTCGTCCGCTGTGGGAACGACCCCCATCACCTTCACGGCAAAGCGGGCGAACAGCGTGTAATCGGCATCTATCACATAACGCGCCCATGAGGGCCATACCGCCGCGAGTCCAGCGCCGTGCGAACAGTCGAACATTCCGCCAAGCTCGTGCTGCAGCTGATGAGAGGCCCAGTCCTCGACCGAACCGCAGCCCGTCAGCCCGTTGTGCGAAAGGCTGGAGGCCCACATCATGTTGGCGCGGGCGGCGTAATTCGCGGGATCATCGCGCAGCGTGCGAGCGCACTCCATCACCGTGCGCATCAGCCCCTCGCCAAGCGCGTCGGTTAAGAGAAGGTCGCATTCGGAGGTAAAGTAGCGCTCCATCGTATGCATCATGATATCGACGGCGCCGTTCGCCGTCTGGTATGGCGGCAGCGTGTATGTGAGCTCGGGGTTCAGCACCGCGAAACGCTGCCGCGAGAGGTCGCTCCGGTATCCGCGCTTAAGTCCGTTCTCCTCGTTCGTGATGACGCTTGAATTGCTCATCTCGCTGCCCGCGGCGGCAATCGTCAGCACGCAGCCCATCGGCAGGGCAGCCTGCGCTGCGGCCTTACCCGCGAAGAAATCCCACACGTCTCCCGCATACGGAACGCCGTAACTGATCGCCTTCGCGGTATCGATAACGCTGCCGCCTCCCACGGAGAGCAAAAAGTCGGCTTTCTCACGGCGGCAGAGCTCTATTCCCTCGCGGACCTTTGAAAGGCGCGGATTAGGAACGACGCCCCCCAGCTCTACATGGGAGACTCCGGCATCCTCAAGCGAGGCGGAGATGCGCTCCTGCAGCCCGCTGCGCTTTACGCTGCCGCCGCCGTATACGATGAGCGCCCGTTCGCATCCCTGTTCACGGATCAGCGCGCCGGTTTCTTTCTCCGTCTCTTTGCCGAAGACGATCTTCGTCGGCGCGTAATAGGTAAAATTCTGCATAATATAAAGGCCCTCTTACTACTTTATAAAGTCTTCACGCATCGGCGTGAAGATATCCAGCAATACGCCGCCGTCCTCAAGCGCTTTAACGCCGTGCGGGACATCGGCCTTGACATAAAAACAGTCCCCCGGTCCGAGCGCCCTCTTTTCGCCGCCAAGGGTTACCTCGAAACGCCCCTTCACCACATAATCGCACTGACGGTGCGGATGATGGTGCAGAACGCCCTCCTGCCCCGCCTTCCAGGTAAGCTCGACAAGCATGAGATCGTCAATGTAACCTTTGATCTTTCTCACAACACCGTTGTCAAGCTCCTCCGATGCGATCTGACTGTCCAGTACAAACATCCTATATTCCCTCTTTCGTCAATAAGATACTTTTAAGCGGCAGAACGGCAGGGAACCGCCATCCCGCCGCATATGCGGAACGATAAACCCGCAGGTCGCTCAGATATAGTCCAAATGGCTAGACTTCCTTCAGCGAGAGCCCCCGCTTCGGCTCCGCTTTGAGCGGCACCTTGAGGATATCGACGGCCTCCATTGTCTTTACCAGCAGCTTCTCCACCGCCTCGGCTTCGTCCCGGCGGCACTCGCAGATGATGGAGTCGTGTATCTGAAGTACAGTCTTCGCCGTGGGGAATTCCCTCTCCAACACCTCGTCGAAGCGAAAGAGGGCGACCTTGGCGATGTCGGCCGCAGTGCTCTGAAGCGGGGTATTCACCGCCACGCGGTTAATAGGATTATTGCCGCGTCCATCGATGGTCGCCACCTCGGAGAGCGGCCGTATCCGCCCAAAATGCGACATCGTGTAACCACGCTCCTTCGCCTCCGAGACGCTGTCACTCATATACTTCTGCACCTTCGGCAGCACGCTGAAATATTTGTCCACCATCTGCGCCGCCACGTTGCGCGGAATACCCAGCCTCTGCGCGAGGCCAAAGGCGCTCATGCCGTAAATCAGGCCAAAATTTACCACCTTAGCGAAACGGCGCTGCTCGGGGGTGATATCGCCGGAGGGCAGTCCAAAGACCCATGAGGCCGTCTCAAGGTGAACATCATGACCGTCGTGGAAGGCCTGAATAAGCTTCTCCTCACCGGTCAGGTCCGCCAGAACACGCAGCTCGATCTGAGAATAGTCCGCCGCGACAAAAACAGATTCCCCGTCGCGCGGCGTGAAGCAGGCGCGGAAGCGGTCTGCCCAGTCGCCGAAGACCGGCATATTTTGAACGTTGGGGTCCTTGCTGGCAAGACGGCCCGTGCCGGTAGCCAGGTGGTCGAAGGTTGAATGGATGAGGCCGCCGCCCTCGCGGCTCAGCTTCAGGAAGGGCTGCACAAACCCCGTCTGCACCTTAGACTCCTCGCGGTAGTTTATTATCTTCTGCGGTACGACACAGAGCGGCTCGGGCAGCTTGGAAAGCTCCTCGAGCACATAAGCGTCGGTAGAATAGCCCCTGTGGTTCTTCTTTATCGGCGGCAGCATCAGCCGCTCAAAGAGAAGCTGGCTCACCTGCTTCGGAGACGAAAGATTTATCCTCTCGCCGACATAGTTTTCGATATCCGCCTCCGCGGCGGCGATGTTGTGCGAAAGCTCATCCTCCACTGCGGCAAGCATCTCGGCGTCCGCGTGTATCCCCGTGCGGTACATCTTGGCGAGCGTTCTGGAGAGCGGCAGGTCGATCTCCAGCATCACCTTATCCAGACCGTACCTCTTTATATCGGGCTCAAAAAATTCATACAGGTCGAAGAGACGCAGCGCCAGCTCACGGTCCTCCGGCAGATCTCCGCCGATGGCGCGCGCGATGCCCTTTAAGCCGCCGCGGTCGGGATGAAGCAGATAATTGGCGATCTCAAGGTCGCGTATCCTCTCAAATGGCGGCAGCGGCAGCTCCGGGGAGAGAGACATCAGCGTCCGGCAGCCATAGAGGGTGAGCGTCCCATGCTCAGACCAGCCGCTGAACTTTTCGACATCTTCGGCAGAGGAAAGGTCAAGGTTAGCCGTCCGTCCCTCCCTGTCGGCGAGGGCGAAACCGCCGAGCAAAATCACCGCCGGCGCTATCGCAAGATCATCCGAGGCAAGCAGCTCATCTAGCGAAACATCAACAGCCTTTATCTCCCGGGTCATGACACTCTGCGCCTCCTCGCCGGCAGCAGGCTCCGTGCCGTCAGCGAAACGTTCCAACAGCTTTTTCAGCCCCAGACGGCGGCATAAGGGCAGAAGCTCCTCCATCCGCGGCTCCCCCACCGCCAGCTCCGCGAAAGGCACCGGCGCCGTCGGCTGCGGAACGATCAGCTCGCGGCTGCGGAAGGCCAGCTCCCGATGCTCTTCAAGCCTGCCGCGGCGCGCCTTGGCCACCGAATCGAGATTTTCATAAATCCCCTCCAGCGCGCCGAACTTACCGACCAGCTCCTTCGCCGTCTTGTCGCCGATGCCGGGAACACCGGGGATGTTATCCACCGCGTCGCCCACCAGCGCGAGATAGTCGGCCATCAGCATAGGTTCAAATCCGTACTTCTCCCTGAAACTCTCCTCGTCATAAAGGTTAAAGTCCGTCACGCCGCGCGAGGGGCGGATCACCGCTATATCACCGTTTATCGCCTGAAAGAGATCCTTATCAGCTGAGAGTATCTTCACGCCCCATCCGTCGCGCGCGCCGGTCTCCGCCGTGGAGACGATGCAGTCGTCCGCCTCTACCCCCTCGCGCATGAAGACCGGCAGCCCCATCCCGGCGCAGAGCTCCACAATAAGCGGCAGCTGCACCTTGAAAGAATCGGGCGTCGGTTTGCGTCCTTCCTTATAATTTTCAAACAGCTCGTGGCGCTTCGTCGGTCCCTTCGCGTCAAAAAATATTCCCAGCCCTTCGGAGGGCCACTCCTCGAGCGCCTTCATCAACATATTCATAAACCCAAGGATGGCGTTCGTCGGCGTTCCGTCCGCCGCCGCGAGATTTTCCGGCAGCGCGTAAAAGCCCCGATACGCGAGCCCGTGTCCGTCTATCAATAGCATTTGTTTTTTCATAACCCATCCTCGCAGTCTTTAGGATATAATATTCACTTGTGGCAATGAGTCTATACGCCGCCAGTGCGGTTCGTCTATAATACTCCAAAGACTATTTTAAAGGAATCGTTTCTGTTATCGCCACATAGAATATGTAAAAATTCAGGGGAGGAAATAATAAATGACCGATAAGGTAAGAGTAAGATTCGCACCGAGCCCGACGGGATCGCTCCACATCGGCGGAGCTCACACCGCGCTCTTCAACTGGCTGCTCGCGCGCCGGACTGGCGGCGCCTTCGTGCTTCGCATCGAGGATACCGACCTGGAGCGTTCGACAAAAGAATACGAACAGAGCATCCTCGACGGCATGCGCTGGATGGGGCTGGATTGGGACGAAGGCCCCGACAAGGGCGGCGATTACGGCCCTTACCGCCAGTCAGAGCGTATGCACCTTTATAAAAAATACACGCAGCAGCTCCTCGACGAGGGCAAGGCCTACGAACAGGACGGCGCGGTCTTCTTCAAAGTTTTGCCGGGCAAACACATCCACTTCCACGACGAAGTCTACGGCGACATCGACGTCGAGAGTGAAAACGCCTCCGTCAATCAGGACGGCACCATAAAAGATATCGTCATTATGAAGCGCGACGGCATGCCGACCTACAATTACGCCGTCGTCATCGACGACTACACGATGGGGATAAACATGGTCATCCGCGGCGAGGACCACGTCATCAACACACCGAAACAGCTCCTAATCTACGACGCCCTCGGCTTTGAGAGGCCGGGATTCGCGCACCTGCCAATGATACTTGGCAAAGACAAGAAAAAACTCTCGAAGCGCCAGGGCGCGACCTCCGTATTTGAATACAACGATCTGGGCTACCTCCCCGACGGCGTATTCAACTTCCTCGCGCTGCTCGGCTGGTCGCCGAGAAGCGGCGAGGAGATATTCTCCCGCGCCGAGGCGGTGGAGCTCTTCGACATCAAAAACGTCACGAGAAAACCCGCGGTGCTTGACATCGACAAACTCAACCACATAAACCAGGAACAGATGAAGCGCATGGCTCCGGAAAAACTGCTTGAAGTCATACGCCCGTTCTGGATACAGATGGGGCTGCCCGTGGACAAATTCGGCGACGGCTACCTCGCCGCCTCGCTCAAGACGATGGGCGGACGCGGCCAGACGACAATACAGGTTGCTGAATACAGCGACTACTTCCTCGACTTCGCCAAAGTGCAGGAGCGTTACGACGGCGGCGACATCAAAGAAGAGCTGCGTCCGAAGCTCAAAAAAATCTACGGCGAACTGCTTGCGGCGTGGGGAGACGGCACCCCCGAACACCTCCACGAACAGGCTCAGACGATCTTCGCCGCCAACGAAAGTTCGATGAAAGAGTCCGCGACGCCAATGCGCTGGGCCCTCACAGGGCGCAAGGTCAGCCCTGGAGTCTTCGAGGTAGCAAGCCAGCTCGGAAAAGAAGAGACGAAAAAACGGCTGGAATTTTACGGCCTGGTTTAAGCATACGCGTAATGCGAAGAAGGCGCGGGCAAAAGTTTGCCCGCGCCTTCTAGTCGGTATAAATAAAACTAACGGTATTTCCTACAAATGTAATTGTTTTACATCACCTAAAATACTGCTAATTTAATTAAATCTTAGCATCCATAACGTTCACAAACCTCCTACGCGATAACGGAATCCTCTGCTTCTAATGCAGCCAACTGACGCTTTGCCTCCTCTGGCGATATCTTTTTCATCCCAAAGCCAGTGTACCCGTAAATGACGGCAAGAACCGGACAAATGAAAGAAATTATAATCCAGGGAGCAAAGGTAAGCACGCTGACACCAAAGACTCCGTGATAATAAACCCCTGAGGACGCCCAAGGAACACAGGCAATGAACATCGTACCAGTATCTTCGCAGGTACGCGATAAGTTGCTGAGGTCAAGATTGTGACGCAGGAACGGCTTTTTAAATAACGTGCCAAGCATAATGATCGGAATGTAACTGATACCGCCAAAAATCGTCAGAAATATTCCTGAAATAACCGCTATAAGAACGGTCATACCCTGTGATGCCTTTTTACCGACAAGGTGTTCCAGCAATATATCAAAATAGCCTGCGCCCTGAGCGATTCCAGTATAGGTATATGCGCTGATGACAATACAAATTGTAAAGAACATGCTGTTTAAACCACCGCGATGTAGAAGCTTTAAAACAGCGGGAGAAATAGCTTCCATGTCTATGCCTGAAGATGTGGCCATACTTACCTTGAAACCAGACATCAGGCAATTAACGCCGTCAGCAAAACTAAACCCCTGTACATAGACTCCCAAAACAATGGCTACCAGTGACGCCCCGAACATACAGGGAACTGCGGGATATTTCAAAAGAGCTCCGCCGATCATAATGACAAACGGAATCATCAAAAGTATATTCCAATTATATATTTGATCCATCTGCCGCAGCATAATCGTAACATTCTCAGACTCTAGAGAACCTCCGGAAATACTGGTTAAACCATAGACTGTATAAATGACTGCGGCAACTATAAAAGCCGGAACAGTCGTCCACAGCATGCTTCTGATATGGTCATAAAGATAAACACCGGTGGCCATCGCGGCAAGATTCGTAGTATCGGAAAGAGGGGATAATTTGTCACCAATGACTGCACCGGCAACGATAGCTCCAAGAACGGGAGAAAGCGGAACTTCGAGCCCCATGGCAATACCCATCAGAGCGACACCAGCAGTACCGGCAGAAGTCCAAGACGAACCTGTTGCTACGGACAACACGGAACAAATCAACAGCGAGCAGAGTATCAGGAATTTAGGGTTTACCATGTGCATTCCATAGTAGATAAGCATCGGTATGGAGCCGGCAAAAATAAACGATGCGACTACGACACCAATCATAAACAGTATGAACACACAAGGCATGGCTCCGTCCAAATGCTTTATGATGGAAGTTTCAATTTCTTTCCATCGCCAGCCAATGCGCATGGCCATTAAAGAGGCTAGGGAGCCCGCGACCAGCAACATTAAAATAATATTGTAGCCAAATATTATATTTCCTATAGTGATCGGAAGAAAAAGTGCCAGTACAACAATGACGGCTTCGGCTAATGTAGGTTTACGGAATGTTCTGTTTTCAGCCATTTTTATATTCTCCTTTTTTGTTTTCTGAATATGCGGTACAAAAAACAAAACAGCGGTACTACACAAGTACAGCACAATACTGTTTTTTTGTGCAGTTCGAATCGGCGAGCCCCTTCGCCATGCGAACTCAAAATCATAGGTAGCAATTTAATGATTTGTGAAGTTTAGCAAAAATATAAATATACATATTTACTTCATTAATGTGGCTGAATTATCTGAACAAATATTAGCACGCACTCACTTATAATGATAATTATATTTGTTAATCTTTCCATTACATTCTTTCATGAACATTTTATGAATTTTTGTATAAAATAAGAAAAGGATTTTTATAAGGAGAGATTTTTATGGATATCAATAAGCTGCAGGTATTTTTAAAAGTTATAGAACATAATAACCTGACGAAAGCTGCAGAATCCTTAGGTTATACTCAATCAGGAATAACTCACATTATAAACGGGATAGAAAAAGAGGTTGGCTTCCGTCTGCTAAAACGTTGTCATTCGGGCGTCTCCCTGACACCAGAAGGAGAACAGTTGATACAATTTTTTACAGATTTAGTAGATATTAATCATCAAATGAATCACAAAATAATGCAGGTTAAGGGTCTGACGCAGGGCAGTATCCGCATAGGCAGTTATACAAGCGTAACTTTATTTTATCTGCCGGAGATTTTAAAAGAATTTCTCAAACAACATCCGAATATAGACATCTCGCTAATGAAAGGCAATTGCAGCGATATGGAAAAATGTCTTGATGAAGGCACTATTGACGTCGCGTTTTTAAGTCAGCAGGATTACCATAGCTATGATTTTATTGAACTGCTGCAAGATCCTATTTATGCTGCAATGTCGCCAGAAAACCAGTTGGCTGAGTACGACCCACTGCCGATTAAAATGCTCAACAATGCTCCAATACTACATTTTGTCGCCCCCACGGGCCGAGATTTAGATGTGGAAAAAATTCTAACCCAGATAACCCCAAGGGTTGTCTATACCACCAATTTTGATTATTCACTGATAAGCATGGCGCGGCAAAACTTGGGGGTTTGCTTGGTACCTGGACTAATTGCCGAAAACGAAAAGGACGGAGTAGTTTTAAGGGAACTATCACCGCATTGTTACCGCACATTGGGAATGGCTGTACCTTTGTTGTCAGATGCTTCCCCTGCCACAAAATCCTTTATAGAATGTGCTGAAATGGTTGTGAAAAAACAAAAGACAACACAGGTACAGACTGACAAATAATCTCTCTGAAATGTAAGAGTTTTTATATGCAATGGCTAACGAATAGCGCCGCCTTTTTTAAAATGCTCAACATCCTCCTGGCAATAGCCTAGTTCTGTCATTATTTCATCTGTATTTTCGCCCATCAGTGGAGCGTTCTTATGCTCCATGTTCCACTCGCCAAATTGCACAGGGGTTGCGGGGATCAATTCATCCGTACCTTCCCTGTCATGTGTAAAGTAGACATAATTGTTCGCTAACGCCTGCGGATCACTTGCCACATCTTTGAAATGACCGATACGATCATGTACGATGTCCGCCTCTATCAATAAACGATCCCATTCCGCATAATCTTTTTCCATAAAAGCCTCATCCAGTATTTTCGTAAAAACAGCACAATGTTCTCGCAGCACCGGCTCATTGTTAAAACGTGGATCAACGATTAACTCCGGCCTGCCAACGACACGGCAAAGAACACTAAAGTAACGCTTATATTCCATAATAGATATATACAGCCACCTGCCGTCTTTACAGCGGAATGAGTTGTACAGAGGGCTAAATGGCTGCCTGCGGCTTTTAGGCCATTCATCGCCATGCCATGTTGACTGGACTAAACATGCGGAATGCCAAATACCTGTCGCATAAAGCGACGTTACCACCTTTTCTCCCCGTCCAGACATCGCTTGTTTATAAAGGCAGGCGGCAACACCGCCCGCAAGTGAACAGCCGGTAGCTATATCCCCCATTGCAAACGGATTAGTCAGCGGATTGCCGTCTTTATCCGCCACATCCAAGAGCGCTCCAGAACGAGACCAAAATGCGGCAGCGTCAAATCCAGGTTTCCCAGACTCATCTCCGTTATGCCCATATCCGCATATGTGACCCCAGATAATGTGAGGATGCTTGACCGACATTGTTTCATATTCCAATCCTAGACGAGATAACGCCTGCAGCCGGCAGTTAGAAATAAAAATATTAGCCCGCGCTAGTAGGCGGTCCATGATTTTTTGTCCATCAGTGCTCTTCATATTTATTGATATCGTGCGTTTTCCCCCGTTTAACAGCTCCCAATATGGGTTGGAACCATCGTCCGCCCTCAATCCCATAACCGCACCTGAATAACGCCCAGGTTCTCCCTCTAACGGCTCAACCTTTATGACATTTGCCCCCCAGTCTGCTAAAATTTTTCCGGCAGACGGGCCGGCGAAATATATCGTAAAATCTACTACCAATATACCATCCAAAGGTTTACCCATTAATCCGTCACCCTTTTTTAAAAAATAGTCATCATGTTATTTAGGCTAACTCTCATAAAGGCGGCTGCCATTGCATCAAGCGATGACAACCGCCAACAAAAGGGCAAATACCCAACCTATAACAGATACCGCCCGTTATAACAAGGCTTCACACAAATAAACAGACATCAATCTTTACTCTTTGCCTCTTTTCTTGCCTTATGCTTAGCCATAAAGCGTTCCTGCCAAATCTTAGGTTCACCCGATGCATAGCCACGGAAATGAGCCTCCGCCGCGTAATAGAAGCTGGCGCGATACTGCGGCTCTTCAATCATATTGAACCACTTCTTCATCGTGCGAATCGCCGTCGGCGGCTTAGAGCAAAGCATTTCACAATACGCCGCAACCTCTTCGTCCAGTTTTTCCCAAGGAATAATCTTTGAGATCAAACCATGATGCAGAGCTTCCTCTGCACTCATCAGACGTCCGGTCAAAGACAGATCTACAGTAAGGCTCTTTCCAAGGTTTGTCCACAGGAGACTGCTGCCGGTGATTGTGGGGAATCCTGCGTCGATCTCCGTCATACCAAAACGCGCATTTGGCGTCGCAATGCGAATGTCGCAAAGCAAAGGAAGCTGGAAACCTGATCCGGCACACGCGCCGTTAACCACACAGACTATCGGTTTCTCAAGCCCTCTGATTTCATCATAGAATGGCAGGAATGAGTCAATCCATTCCTTAGCTTTGTCGGGCTTGATATCGTGGCTTTCGTTGAAGTCTTGGCCGGCGCAAAAGGCATTTTTGCCTGCGCCTGTCAATACCGCGCAGCGCAGGGAATCGTCTTTTGAATAATCCTTAATCGCCAGGAATAGTTCATGCTTCGTTTCGTTATTGAGTGCATTATACACTTCGGGACGATTAATTGTGATATAGGCAACTTTGTCCCTCTTCTCATAGATAATTACAGAACTCATAGCATTACCTCCTCGTATAATAAGTTAGTTGTTCAAGAGCACGTTTCATAGTATTGTTCTTGTACAAAACATACAGACGCTGTGGGCTGGTATAACCTCCTACCGCATAGACGGTTTCCTAAAGGCTCCAGCCACAGCTTTTTACTTGACCGGTGATTAGTCAGATACCGCTTCGACGGTTTATATATAACGAGGATCCGTTGGTAAAAAGTATGTGGTTTCCCAGCGTGCTGTTTCTTTTTGAAAGTGGGGATGGTCTTGATTTATGTTGGTATTGATGTTGCCAAGGATAAGCATGACTGCTGCATTCTTGGCGATTCTGGCACGTGTCTGCGGGAGTCTTTCTCCTTTTCGAACGACAAGGAAGGTTTTTCAAAGCTCATTGCCGCCATTTCGGCTGTTTCCGGAAAGAGCGCAGACTCTTCTCAGATAAGGACAGGACTTGAAGCTACCGGACATTACAGCGCAAACCTTGTGGCTTTCCTCCGTTCCAGCGGATTTCAACCCGTGGTGTTCAACCCTTTGCGCGTGAAGCTTTATCGACAGGCAATTTCACTGCGCAGAACAAAAACAGACAAGGCCGACGCAAAATGTATCGCGGGGATACTGATGTCAGAAGTCTCAAGTCCTGTCACTGTATCTTACCAGATTCAGGAGCTAAAGTCTCTTACACGCCACAGGCACAGGCTAGTTGCCATTTGCAGCAGATCAAAGGTTTCCATGTCCAGAATGGTCGACTTGCTTTTTCCAGAACTGCCCTCTTTAGGGCTCAGAACGGGGCAGGCGTCTACACTGGCGCTTATGGCAGAACTGCCGGGGGCGGATATGATTGCCGCGTGTCGCATCGACCGGCTGACAAATATCCTGCGTTACGCATCAAAGGGCAGGTATGGGAGAGAAAAGGCTGAGGCAATAAAATCAATGGCGAAGAAGGGCGTGTGAAAAAAACTCTGTAAATATGGACCTTCTGTGAGAAATCCAATACAACTAGGGCTAATAACGATCCCTGTATAACAAAATTATCAACCTATTAAGTGGCCAGTGTCAATACAAACACTGGCCGCTTTTTATTATTCTTAGCCTATTCAGGCATCCGTCCTTCATACATTACAGCTAGTTCACCAAGGATACTGCGCCAGTTCCTAACTGGCATACTCCATTTCTTGGTTGCTTCAAAAGTAGCAAGATATAAGGCTTTCAGAAGGGCGCCTGCGCTGGGGAATACGCTTCTTTGGCTGTTGAGCCTGCGATAGGTGGAATTAAGGCTTTCTATCGCGTTTGTCGTGTAAATGACCTTTCTTACCTGGCAAGAAAATTTAAATATCGGAGAGATCGTATCCCAGTTGCGCTCCCACCCCTTCACTGCATTTGCATATTTTAATCCCCACTTCTCAGCAACATGCTCCCTCGCTTCCAGCGCATGGGACTCGTCGGGAGCTTGATATATTGTTTTTAGGTCTGCGGCAAATTCTTTGCGGTCTTTTTCAACCACATATTTCATAGTGCTCCTGACCTGATGTATAAGGCAGCGCTGGTATTCAGTCTGCGGGAACGCACTTTCTACTGCTTCGCGCATTCCGCTAAGGCCGTCTGCACAGAGAATGAAGATATCCTTTACACCACGGTTCTTCAGGGAATTCAGGACTGTCAGCCAGTATTTGGCGCTTTCATTTTCTCCCACCTGCAGACAAAGCACTTCTTTTATACCGTTGCTGTTGATTCCAAGTATTACATAGGCTGCGAGCTTCTTTACAGCGTTATCTTCCCTGACAGAATAATGAATCGCATCTATAAAAACAATGGGATAGACTTCGGAGAGTGCCCTGTTCTGCCATTCTTCGATCTGCGGCATTATCTTGTCAGTCACATCCGATATGAAGCCTTCTGAAACGTCGAACCCGTAAATATCCTGTATCGTTGCCGATATCTGACGGGTAGTCATTCCTTTAGCGTACATAGATATTATTTTCTGGTCTATCTCGGAAATATCTTTTTGTCGCTTTCTTACTATCTTAGGATCGAAGCTGGATTCCCTGTCCTGAGGAACGTCTATGCAAAACTCTCCAAAACTTGAGTTTACATGCTTTTGTTTGTATCCGTTGCGGTAGTCGCTGCCTTCTGAACGCTGAGATTTCTTATAACCGAGATGTTCGTCCATCTCAGTCTCCATCATCTCTTTAATCGTACCCCCCAGAAGATCTTTCAGCGCATCCTGGATATCCTTTGCAGATTTGATATCGTATTCCTGAAGTAGGTATCTGATGATATCTCTTTTCCCGTCTGTCATCTGAACTTTGTGAGTAATCTTCTTATCTTTTGCCATTTTAAAGGCCTCCTGTAAGTAATTTTAATTTATCACAGAAGGCCTTTTTGGGCGATTTCTTTATTTACAGAGTTTGTTTCATAGGCTCGCGAAGAATTCTATTGCCAGAACAAGCAAGGCTCTTTCTTTAGAACTCTCTCAGGTCATTGAGCAGATACGTTTCTTTAAACGACAGATCGCGTTTTTGGACAGACAGATCGCGGCTATGGTCGCTGAAATAAATACGCCGCTGCTGACGATTCCTGGTATTGGCTTTCGTACCGCCGCCGTCATACTTGCGGAGATAGGCGATATACGACGCTTCAAAAAACCTGACCAGCTTCAGGCCTTCGCTGGACTTGACCCGTCCACATATCAATCCGGCAAGTTCAACGCGGCGAACACGCCTATGGTCAAACACGGTTCGACATATCTGCGCTGGTCTCTGATGCAGGCGGCAAGGCTCTGTTCTATCCACTGCCGTGACTTTCGAAACTATATGGAGCACAAGATTGCCCAGGGAAAACATTACTTTGTCGCTTTGGGACATCTTTCAAAAAAACTCATACGCGTTATATTCCACATGCTTTATACAAACGAGGTATTCGTTTCAATGGCTGCCTGATTTAGGATGCCATCACAAACTACTTCTCGTTTCTGACTTCTGGCTTGGGAAGAGGTCAATTTCTGTATGCTTTTGTCAAGGTACGATGTTTTCCTAGTTCTTTTACTCTTTTTTGTTACTTTCCTCTTGACTTCGTATAGTCAGTCTTAATATAATTTGAATATAATTTGCGAATATAAAGTAACGAACAAAAATCAATTACTTTGCATATCGGTCCCAACTATCATCAGTAGAGCGTGAAAGTCCATTTTTCTTTGTTCGTTGGCTTTCTGTTTTTTCGAACGAATCTATAAACGTGTAATAACGTGGGATTTGATATTTAGCCATCCGTGGTTCACACCATTTGGCAATGTCGGCGGGATTCGGTCTGTTCCTGCCAGAGACACACTTTATGAATACCTTCATATCATCCCCGCCCAATTCACCGGGAACGCCTATAACGGCGCATTCCTCAATATCTGGATATTCATTGATGACCCGCTCCACTTCCCAGGCCGAAACATTTTCTCCGTTAATGCGAAGGCTATCTTTTGACCTACCCTTAAAAAAGATATACCCCTCCTCGTCCATGTAAGCTAAATCACCAGTGGCAAACCAACCATCGGGAAGTAGGCATTTACTTGTCGCTTCCGGATTTCGGAAGTATCCTTTGAGAATGAGCCCTGACTGTTTGCCTCTAACCTGAATCTCACCAAGTTTCCCTACCGGTACGATTTTGCCGTCATCTCCCATGATGCGTACCTCAAAGTAAGGCAGTGGTTTACCGATAGAACCAATTTTGCCATCGAGACAGACCGTCGTCAGGCTGGAACATTCGGTCATGCCATATGCCTCATGAATCTGCACACCAAAACGATCCTCAAACTCTTTCCAAACCTGACGGGCAGCACCTGCCCCCCAGGCGATTTTTACCGAGTGATTTTTATCATCGGCTCTTGGCGGCTGTTTTAATAAGATCGGCAATACACTTCCCAGATAGTGCACACGCGTTGCTTTGTAATGTCGGGCCTGATCCCAGAAACGCGACGCGCTGAAACGAGGAAGCAAAGCCATAACGGAAAGATAGATCAAGCATACACATATCATCTGCACGCCGCCAATATGGCAGAATGACTCCCACATCAGCATTACTTCACCAGGACCAGCCTCATTGGCAATCGCCGCGCCTTTAGCACACGTGCGCAACATTCTATCTGTCAATAAGACTCCCTTAGGTACACCAGTGGTTCCTGATGTATAGGAGATCGCCAGCACATCTTCAGGTCCTGCGCCTGGAACGATAGGAGGAGTAGCTTCAGCATCCGCACCTACCGAAGAAAAAGGTAGTTGGTGAGCAATACCAGTTTCAGAGAAATCGGCATTGCCGCGCGTGAAGATAAACTTGATATTATTCAAGCCGACTCGCCTCAAACTCTCCGCTATAATATCCGCAAAACTTTCGTCAACGAGCAGAGCACGTGGGTCAGAAAGCTGCAGCAGCAGGTCGAGGTTGGCACCTTTGAGGTTGGTATTGAGGGGAATATATGTCAAACCAACTTTTGCGCAGGCAAATACCATAAAGAAAAAGTCCGGGTGATTGGGGATCATTATAGCGATACGATCTCCGCGCCGGAAACCAAGATCGAGAAAACCATTTGCAAGCCGGTTAACTTTTTCCTCTATTTCACCATATGTGATAGGTACGTCCTCATAAATGCAGAAAACCCTATCCGCTTCATCTTTCGCTCGTTTCTCAAGCCATTGTCTTATTGTTGTATCATCGACATAAATCATAACCGTCACCCTCTTACCATAAGCACAAGTAAAATATCTGTGGAATATTTAGCTTCTTGTTATACAAAATTGCATATTTAAATATTCACTGACCGTAATCTATGCTAGATAACTGATATCTATCCTCTCCCTTCGGACAATAAAACAACAATAAGTTGAGCAGGGGGCTCTGACCAACTCAAATACTGCTGCGGATTCATTCAGCCACATACCTATGATTAAAAAACAGTTTTATTGTGGGTAAATTCCAAAAATTACAAACGAATATGTCCTTTATGAAATTTACAGTTACAGCATAGCGTGAATATTTAGAAATATACAGCGCGCTTTTTTAATGTTTCCATTTGACTTTTTAATGGACTGAGGTTTGACTGTGAATTGCGGCGCTTTCCGTATGCAGATACAAATAGGTTATTATCTTCTGTTATCACCAGTGCCGGGTTTGGCGAATGCTATACGGCACAGGATGCATTTGCTACAATGTGTGTCAACATGCCATTCACTACGGCGTAGGACATATTAGGATATCGCATTCTAGTATCGGGCCAGCCATAATTGTCTAAATGTCTCCATTTATGGCTAGCGATTATCGCCATTATTTGTATGTGCTATAAGTGAACCCTAAGCTATAAAAAACGGTCAAGGAGAGCTATCCATGAAAAAACAAGATAATTTATTAAATGAACAGCTTCTAAACGACATTGGAAATATATCCCGCGTCATGTCCGCTGACGGAAAAGTGGCAGACTATATACCAGAACTTTCATTAATGTCGGCGGAACTATTTTCACTGAGCTGCCAAGGTATCGATTCTCCATTAATTGAGACGGGCGACAGCGGGCAGTTTTTTACCATGCAGTCTATCTCCAAGATCCTTGCCTTATCCTTCGCGATAGAGAACTTTGGCAGGGACAACGTATTCCGTCATGTCGGCATGGAGGCGAGCGCCGACTCATTCAACTCGCTCATGCGTATTGAGATGACCTCCTCCAAGCCGTCGAATCCCTTCATGAACGCGGGAGCGATCGCGGTATGCTCGCTCATCTACAAGGCATATAAAGATGGGTCCGCCTGCAGGCTCATCGCATTTATGAAGAGTATCACCGGCAGGGAAAACGGCTTCGACGAACGGGTCTTCGCCTCGGAAAAACGAAGCGCCGACCGGAACAGGGCGCTGGCCTTTTTTATGAAGAGCATGGGGCTGCTGCATGGCAACGTCGAGGCGATCCTTGACCTTTACTTCACCCTATGCAGTCTGCGCTGCACAAGCGGCGACCTGGCGAAGATCGGCGCGATGATCGCCTCCGGCGGAATATCAATCCACTCGGGAGAAAAGATCCTTACGAAAGAGACCGTCTTCACGGTGCTCGGACTTATGAGCGCATGCGGGCTATACAACGAATCGGGAGAGTTCGCGGTACGCGTCGGCCTGCCCGGCAAGAGCGGCGTCTCCGGCGGCATCCTCGTCTCCGTTCCCGGACGCATGGGTATCGGGGTCTTCTCCCCCGCCCTCAACGCGAAGGGCAACTCTGTCGCGGGGATAAAGGCGCTGGAGTTGCTCTCCGAAAAGCTGAATCTGCGTGGCCTCGGCGAATAGGACGGCGGCCATGCTTATAAAAAAGATTCTCCCCGCGGAAAGGGAACGGGCGCTGGCGCTCGCGATGGATGTCTTTATGCAGTACGAGGCCCACGATTACCCGAAAGAGGGCATCGAGACATTCCGGCGTTTTCTGGCGGACAGAGAAAAGATAGAGGCCCTTGAAATGTACGGCTCTTACGAGGGAGACGAACTCACCGGCATGATCGCCATGGGCAATGAGGGAGAACATGTCACGCTGTTCTTCGTCGACGGCAAACACCAGCGGCGCGGCGTCGGCAGAAAACTCTTCGAGGCGGCCCTTAGCAGAAGCTCGTCGGAGACGATCACCGTAAATTCTTCGGCCTTCGCCGTCGGCATTTATAGGAGACTCGGCTTTACCGCAGTGGCAGAAGAACAGACGAGTAATGGTCTGAGATACACACCGATGATTTACAAAAATAAAAACTCAGGATAAAAGGCCGCTGCAAATGCGGCCTTTTTAGCTAAACTATTCGTAGAGCAAAAAAGGCTAAAAACAAGACGGCGAAAACCAAACAATTAAAATAAAATTTTATCATTATTTTTACCCTTCACAAAACTTGCAAAAGATAATTTAGGAGCGTATTATTGGATTCATAAAATACCCCAATACTTAAAGAGGAGAGTTTTATTATGCCTGGTCTAGCTAAATCTCATGACGCACCACAAAAATCAACTCGAATTGCCCCCCCCCAGAAAGATACAGCAAAGTTTATTTAATCCTACCGCTTCTACTATTTATTTTAGCTTCATCAGTCTTACTGCATAGCTTCGCAGCAGCCACTCCAACTCAGACCACCGTCTACGTGCAATATTCCGGCAGCGGTGACGGAAGCGACGATAAAGGTTCCGGAACAGACAGCGACCCGTTTGATACATTCAGAGGCGCGATGAAACACCTTGACAGAGTTTCATCAGGCGACATCGGCGACCTGACGGTCATTCTTTCGGGGGATAGTTTAATGTCCGACAGCAACGACATCAACTTGCCAACGGACAGAGGACTTACATCACTTTCAATCGAGTCGGCCTCCGGCGACTGCAAAATCAGCACGTCAAGCGGCGATGCATCGCTCAATATGTACGCCAACGGCATCCCCATTACGATCGGTGAAAAAGTCTACTTCGACGGCACTCTATATGGCGGCTCCCACGCTAGAGACCTAATCCTAAAAGACGGAGAAAACATCGATATTACGGTCAAAGGAAAGAGCGCCGTGATATACGGCGGATGCGACTCCGCCGACATGACCTCCGAGGGCAGTTCGGCGATCAAAATTAGCCTCACGGAGACGGGTAATCTTGGTTATATCTTCGGCGGCGGTTATAACTCAAACATCGGAACGGAGACAAACCCGATACCGGTAACAATCAACCTTGAGGGCGGAGATACCGACCGGTCCGGATACATGCGATCCAGCAGTCCCCGCATATTTGGCGGCGGCAAAGTCGTGAACTCAGTAGGAACCTTCAGAGAGTACGGCGACGTAAAAATCCTGACCGGTAAAAAATCATTCGCCGGAGAGACTAACGCCGACGTTGTCCGAATCTTCGGCGGCGGCATGGTTTCACGGCCTGATATATACCATTCCGCGGCCTCCGGCGACGCCGTACAGGAGATCATCGGAAACATCGACATCGAAGTGGCAAGCGCTGATTTTGCCGATACAAGAAACAAAAACCGCATAGACGGTATCCGCGGAGGCGGATATGTGTATACTGGCATAAGCGGCGACGACTGGAACAGAAACGGCGGCGCGGTATCAAGGGTGATCGGGAACGTACATCTGGACATTAACAGATGCGTGGACAACAGCCTCGGATTCGGCATCAACGGCGGCCCTTATGCCTATGGACCGGCTCATACGGGGGAGATCTCCGGCGACATAACGGTGGATATTCACAAAATAACCACCGGCACGACATACGTCACCAGCGTCGTCGGCGGCGGAGAGACTATCGACGGCGGAAAAATCAACATCGGCGGCAATATCACGGTCAATCTCCACGACGGCGCGGCAAGTAAACACAACAACGCGAGAATCAACGGCGGCGTAAAAATATCCTCGGGCGGCGGCGAGGCAAATATATCCGGAGACATCGATGTCAATATCGGAAATGGTTGTTCCATGCTGGATCCGGAGCCTAATCAATCTTCCTCTATTATCGGCTGTGCGGACATCGAAAAGTCATCATCAAAGGGCATTGTAAATATCGGCGGCGACGTCAGGATAAAGATCGGCGACGATTTTGCCTGTTACGGAATAACTGGCGTTAACATATACAATGAAAATAGCTCGGTTAATATATCCGGAGATATATCTATTACCGCAGGCGACAGGATGTCCACAATAAATCCTTTTTGCGGAGCTGGCTACGTTAAGGGAAAATTGAACGTCAGAAACATCCGCATTGATATTGGGAATGATTTTCACCTTGACGGGACCAGCAGCAGCGGCTATTTCTACGGAACTGGTCAGACCAAAGGCAGCAGCGAAGCCTCTATAAAAATCAGCGACGACCTCAAAATAACTATCGGCGACGGGCTCTCCTGCTCCTGGTTTTTCTCAGGCGGATATGTTCTTGACGGTACCATCTTTATCGGCGGCGATATCAAGACACACATAGGAAAAAACGCGAAACTTGCGTCTTTTGTCGGCGGCGGTTACACAGGCGCCGGCGGTTACGCTGCTAGAAGCTGTATCGTTGGCGGCAGCATAACGACGGTTGTTGATGGTACGGACGGGACATGGAACGGCCTTTACGCCGCGGGACGAGCTAGTGTAGCCAACAGCAAAGCTACCGTGGGATTCGATCTCGACGGCAATCCTTCGGCGGCGGGAGGCAACGTGAGCACAACGATAAAATCCGGTACGATCAAGTCATACTACGGCGCCGGATATGTAAGCACCGGTTCTTCAGACGCTGCGGTTCGCGGCAATGTGACCACGACGATGGAGTCCGGTACAATCACGTCATACAACGGGTCCGGATATGTAAATGGAGACACTTCTAACGCCAATATCAACGGCACCGCCTCATCTATATTTATCTCTTCGTCTGGGGATATAAATATCGGCAGTACATGTTCTCCCTCCGGACGTGTCTATGGAAACAATTCAACCGCCGATACAGGCGGCGTTCGTCTTGAATTCCAAGGCAATAATTTCAAGAGATTAGAGGGATCTTCATCTAGAATAAATATATACGGCTATGCGAAGACCTCTACGTCAAGCGCGAAGGTAAATGGCGGCGCGGCACTGGTACTGGATGACGCGGTCGTCAACGGACTTTGTTATTTTCAGCCCCTTTCCAACCCTCCCACCACCCCGCCCGCCAACACGGCGATCTCGGGCGAAAAAACGCTGACGGCAAAAAATATCTCCGGCATCATAACCGCCTACGTCTGCGACAACATCTATATAGAAAAATCCGCCGACATGACATTTATTGAAAGCTCTTATACACCATTCACCTGCGATTATCTGGACGTCGCGGAGGGAGCTTCGCTGCACCTCAAAAACGACGCCCAGCCAAATAAGGACCTTTCCGGAAGCGGCAAAATAACTCTGCCTAACGACAAGCTGCTGGTAGTTAAAGGCAAAGTGACCGGCAATCCTGAGCTTGCCATCGAGGGCACGCCAATCGGCGGACATATCTACGCGGCGGCCTCCTCCGCAAGCGACGGCGGCTTTACCTACAGCGGACCCGGCGTGCTGAAAAGGTCGCTCTCCGATTTCGGCTCGCAGTATCTCTGGCGGGTGGCTGACGACGGCCCCGTCGTCGTGCCGGAGGAAAACAGGACGGACGCCGACCATTCCGGCGTACTGGATATCAAAGAAAATTCATTGGAGGATTTCCTCATCTATGACGCCTTCACGGCGATGAAGGATAATGGCACCCTGCCGGTGGGCTTTGACGAAAACAAACTCTCCTCTATAAAGCCGATACACGCAGACAGCATGGATATCGAAGTGACGGAGTTTGCCGCCAGCGGCGATATCGCGGAGGCGATCGCCCGTTACTGGGATATCGAACCGGCTTCAAAGGACAGGGTGAAGCTGATCGCGCTGAAAAACACCTCCGCATCGAATAACACAGGCTCCGACGGCGGCATTTTCGTCAAGTTCTGGCGCATGCTGGCGGAGACGTTCAAAAACAATCACGGCAGTGAGGTCACGAGCGGCGATTATCTGCCTATCGAGGCAAATTTCACTATATCGTCAGCCGATATCCCGCAGGAGCTTAGCGCCAATATCGACGAGGGGAATCTCACCGAGAGTTTCCTGCGAAATGTCCCGCTGTTTGTGGTCGTAAGTGAAGACGCCGGCGGAAATTATCTCCACGCCCGCAGCCTCGGCGACGCGGCCGGAGGAGATACGGCTAAGTACGCGGAGGTCAGCAAGTCCGGCGACTGTTATCTGGTGTCGACGCGGATTTTGCTCTTCGACCATCCCGGAGGCGTTTCCGGCGATATCGGCGCGGACAAAAAGAGCGGCGTCAAGTGGCTCACGAAGATGGATATCAAAAACGACGGCGATAATACGGTACGCGACAGAAACTATTATCTGGTGCAGGACGGCGCAAACGACGGCGTATATAATCTTTCCCTCGCCTTCGCCGTGAGGGAGGTCAACAGCCCCGCTATAAACATCACCGTATCGGGAGACGTCGCTCCCGCCGACGCCCGCTGGAGCATCAGCGACGCCTCGGGAGACCTGGCGGAGAGCGGCAGCGGCTCCCATACTTACACACCGGAAAAGGACGGGCTCTATTCAGTGACCTTTGACATTCCCGAATATTATAAGTTAAAACTGAACGGAGCGGAGGGCAATGTCATAAGCCGCGATCTTAAATGGGGCGAACGCTGGGATATAGAGGCCATCTACAATTATGACGCAAAGGTCAGGGCCAATATCGTACTCCCCGCAGGCGCGTCGGAAAATCTGAAGATAACCGGACCGAACGACAGGGTGTCGCTGGCTTTGAGTTATGACGTCACCCCTCCGGGAGCGACGGTCACAAAGACGGAATGGAAGAGATCCAACAAGAATATTGCGGACGTGGATGAAAACGGCATCTTGACCGCCCTCTCAGGCGGAGACGGAGGACGCGGAGAGTGCACGATAACGCTGACGCTCTGCCCAGCCGGTACTTCGGATGTCGTCAGCGCGGAAAAGACGTTCACCGTCACCTCCGCCTATGTGATAAAGAGGGGCGAGGTATTCACGGTGGATAGCGACACCGATTTGTATTCCCTCTCCGTGGAGGAGGGCGGCACACTGCTGGTACAGGATTGCATACTGACCGTCTCTGATTCGCTTCTGCTGGCGCGGGGCGCTCTCGTCTCTCTTTACGACGGGGCGATGATAGACGCCTCGACGGCGGACTCCTCCGGCGCGCCGCAGCTGATAACGCAGGGAAACGACAAGATCAACATCATGGTGAAGCAGGGCAGCTCGCTGTCTTTCTCCAATCCCCTGCTAAACGGAAATTATGTGAGCGGAACGATATCATGCGGCAAAGACGGCTCGTACGACGCCACGGTGCCGAACGGCATCAGGGTTACGCCGGTATCAGCGGAGATAACCGAGGGAGAAACATATCCTCTTTCGGTGGAATTCTCCCCCTCCAGTGCCTATGGAAAGGTCGTCTGGTCCTCCACGAGCACCGACATCGCGGAGGTCGCGGCGGACGGCACGGTGACCGCAGTCGCCGGCGGCAGAACCGTGATAGAGGCCTCAATAACCACAGAAGCCGGTGATACCTATACCTCGTCGTGCGACGTCACGGTGGTAAAAAAGGCGGGCGGCAAAGCGGATAGCATCGTATTCCTCAACGCGGGAGATCCTCCGTCCCTTGAGCTGGGTACTGAGACCACAGCGGAAGGACTCACCCCCTCAGTCTTACCCTCCTCCGCCAATGTGTCACTTTCATGGCGGAGCGCCAGGGAAGATATCGCCGCGGTGGACGCGGCAGATGGAACGCTTACTACCTTCCTGCTGGAGGGAAGCTGTGAAATAACGGTGACGGACTCCGAGAGCGGTAAAAGCGCCTCCTACACGGTCACCGTAAGAAGGCCGGCCGTACCGGTGGAAAAAATCACATTCTCTAATACTGGACCGTTTAACCTGAAACTGAACGAGACGCTCAGTATAGAGGCGGCGGTCGAACCGGAAAACGCCACCGTGAAAAGCCTTTCGTGGTCCAGCAGCAAGCCAGAGGTCGCGGAGGCCGCCTCGGACGGCAGTGTGACGGCCAGAGGATACGGGCTTGCCATTATCACCGCCGCCGCAAACGACGCCTCCGGGGTCCACGCATCATATATAGTGGAGATAAAGAACCCCAACGAAGATCCGTCAAAAGAGGATGGAAAAAGCGGAAGTGGCTGTAATTCAGGAGTATATGTGGGCGCGGCGTTGCTGCTGCCGTTTATCATCAGGATCAGGAAATTCTTCCGGTAAACAAGATACAGACTGCGCCGGTATGGGCGGAAGGCTTCAGGCCATACCGGCGCTCCGTTTAGATTGAGACTGTATTTTCAGTCAGATGTGGCACAAAAAGATTTTATGGAGGATAAAATATGCCATATATAGGAATGACGCTCTCTGTGAGACATAAAAATACCGCGCAGGGGAGGGAATCCGGATAGATGTGGGACGCTCATGTTTTTTTACACGCGCTGCTGAACGACGGGCAGATGCGGGAGATATGTCTTGAAATCGCCTCCAAAGAGGAGAGCGAGCGGGCCGGCGCTCTGCGCGAACTGGGATTCGACTTCACTCCGCGCCAGATCGACGACGCCGTATGTCAGGAGTTTTTATCTATACCGAAGGATAAGCGGGATATCCTTGGCGAAGGTGATATACGGGACCTGGTCATGAAGTTATGGGGAAACCATATGGGATAACCTGGTACGGAAGCATACAGCATAGATATACGAAGAAGAGACGCCTTGCATAATGGCGTCTCTTCTTTGTTGTCGGATATTTCTTTATCGGCAGGAGCGGAGAGCTGCCTCTAACGCTTCTGCTCCTTACCCCAGGAGTCCTTCAGCGATACGGTGAGGTTGAAGACGGGGCGCTCAGGCATGGTGGCGCTGTCGGCGCAGAAGTAGCCGTGACGCAGGAACTGGAACTTGTCAAGCGGCGCGGCCTGCGCGAGCGTAGGCTCCACGAGGGCCTCTTCCATGACCACGCATGACTGAGGGTCAAGGTAGTCCTTATAGTCTTTGCCCTCTTCCATGTCGTTCATGTTGCGCAGCGTAAAGAGGTGTCCATAGAGGTTGACTCTCGCCTTCACGGCGTCACCGCCCCACACCCAGTGGAGCGTGCCTTTTATCTTGCGTCCGTCGGGGGCGTCACCGCCGCGGCTCTCCATATCGACCGAGCAGCGCAGCTCCGTGACATTCCCCGCCGCGTCCTTTATCACCTCGCCGCACTTGATGATGTAGGCGTGCTTGAGGCGCACCTCTTTGCCGGGCGACAGGCGGAAGAAGCCCTTCACCGGCTCCTCCATGAAATCTTCGCGCTCGATGTAGACCTCTCTGCCGATCTTCACCTTACGACTGCCGGCCTCGGGATCTTCGGGGTTGTTCTCGGCGGGCAGCTCGTCAACGAAGCCCTCGGGCCAGTTTTCAAGCACCACCTTGAGCGGATTCAGCACCGCCATGCCGCGCCGCGCCGTCTTGTTGAGCTCTTCGCGCAGGCAGTGCTGCAGAAGCTCCACCTCGACCATGCTGTCGGCCTTCGCGACGCCGATTTCGCGGCAGAAGCGGCGAATAGAGGCGGCGGTATAGCCGCGGCGGCGGAAGCCGGAAATCGTCGGCATGCGCGGATCGTCCCAGCCGTCGACGATACCGAGAGAGACAAGCTCAAGCAGCTTGCGTTTGCTCATCACCGTGTAGGTGAGGTTGAGACGCGCAAATTCATACTGGTGCGGCACATGCGGAACGTCCACGTTGGCGATGAACCAGTCGTAGAGGGGCCGGTGGTCCTGGAATTCAAGGGTGCAGATGGAATGGGTGACGCCCTCGATGGCGTCCTCGTAGCCGTGAGCGAAGTCGTACATCGGGTAGACGCACCATTTAGCGCCCGTACGGTGGTGCTCGCGTTTGAGAATGCGGTAGATAACGGGGTCGCGCAGATTCAGGTTGCTGCTCGCCATGTCGATCTTCGCGCGCAGGACGTGGCTGCCCTCTTCAAATTCTCCCGCCGTCATCTTTGCGAAGAGTTCAAGGTTCTCTCCCACACTGCGGTCTCTGTAAGGCGAGTCGGATCCGGGCTTCGTCAGCGTGCCGCGGTTGGCGCGTATCTCCTCCGCGTTCTGGTCGTCGACATAGGCTTTGCCGGCCTTTATGAGGTCGAGCGCCCACTTATAAAACTGTTCAAAATAGTCGGAGGCGTAGCGCAGCTCAGCCCACTCGAAACCCAGCCATTTGACGTCCTCCATGATCGCCTCGACATACTCCGTCTCCTCTTTCGCGGGGTTTGTGTCGTCAAAGCGAAGGTTGCACCTGCCGCCAAACTGCGCGGCCATGCCAAAGTTGAGGCAGATGGATTTCGCGTGCCCGATGTGGAGATAGCCGTTAGGCTCCGGTGGGAATCTCGTGACCACCTCGTTGACCGTACCGTTTTCAAGGTCTTTAGTTATTATCTCCTCGATAAAATTCTGATTCTTATTTTCTGAAGCCATTAGGCCGCCTCCAATTATCTATTAAAATTTTTCCAAATATAACTGCAATATTTTTTCCGGCTCTTCCGGTGAAACTAATAATGAAAGATATGATAATGCAATCAGGAACTCAAGGGAATAGCTTCCCTGACTAAAAACGGAAAAACTTTCCTTTGTCAGCTCCGCGATGCCGACGCCGCCGTAAAAGGCGGGGTTTTTTCGGCCGCGGGCGCACGAACTGGCCGCGATGATGAGCGGTCTGCGGCTTTCCTCCGGAAAACTTTCCGCCAGCTGCAGGCGCAGCCTCTGCGGCATATTCCCCGCGCCGTATCCAGCGAGGATAAGTATCTTACAAAGATCAAAGCGCGGCAGGACCGCGGGATGCAGCGTGACAAGCGACAGCCCTGCTGCGGCGGCGCGCCATTCAGTCTCTTTACCATCGAGGGCGCGGTATATCCCGTTTCGCGGCAGTGCGCCGTATCCGGTAGATACATAGGCGGAGAGCGCCTCGGCGTCCTCCTTATGTACAAAGGCCCCCTCGTAATCCCGGCCGTCAAAGTGGATGAATACGCCGCGCTTCACGCCGCAGAGAAGCCTTGCCGCTCCGTGGAGGTTGGATTCTCCGTCAAAATCGGGAGCCCCAGGCGTCCGCTGGCTGCCGGTGAGCACCACCGCGGCGTCCGGGTCGGCTGTGAGCGAAAGCCAGGCGGCGGTATAGGCCATCGTATCGGTCCCATGGATTATGAGAATCTTTTTTACCCCGCGCAGGACCGCTTCGTTTACCCTCTGCGTAAGCGTCAGCCATTCAGCGGGAGAGATGTCGGAGCTGTCGCATCCTGCCTCGCCAAAAACAACCTCCACACTGTAAGAATATCCTTTTTCGCGGAGGAACTCCCCCCCCCTTTGAAGAATGCCGAGAGCGGCATCTGAATCCGGCACCGCGCCATTTCCATGGTCGACTGAGACGATGGTGCCGCCGGTGGAGATTATCAGCACCTCTTTCATCAGAACGACGCGGCCTCCTGTGAGAGAAGTATGCCTTCGTACCAGAGCAGCATCATCGCCGCCACCGTCAGGATCGGGATCAGGCTTCCCCTGAACGGTTTCGGTATCCTGCTCTCCGCCGCCTGCACGATGAGCCAGCAGGCTGGAACCAGTACAAGACGCGAGGCGACGACCGCGAGCCAGAAGATGACGAAGTTCAGCGCCTGCCCCCGCCACGAGATGCCGAGTCCTTCGCTCAGCGTGGCGATCATGTCGGCGGGAAAGAGTATATAGGTGACGATCGATATCACGATGAAGGCCCGGAAGACCGACCATATCTGCAGCATCCCCCTCGGCGCGCCCTCAAACTCCGGAGACTCTCCATGAATAAAAAGCGCGCTGCCGGCAGTGACGCTGCGATGTGGGATCTGGCTCAATATCACGAAGACCAGAAGCAGAACGCCGCAGATCCCCCAGGCGGACATAGAGGCAAAGTGTCCCGTCATGGAAAAAGAGTTGAGGCTGAAAGGGTCGCTGTCGAGGCCGTTTTTCGTAAAGAAGGAGGCCAGCGAGGCATAACAGGCGACGAGCGGCACCAGCAGCCGCAGCATGTTGCGCATCTCACTGCGGGCGACCTCGTTACCGGTCCCCGTTCCCAGCGCGTAAAGCGAAATAAGCGCGAATACCTCCGAGAGCAGCAGGAACTGCACGAGCTGGATGAGATCAGAGCCATTGTCGATGATGGGGATAAAGGTGCAGAAGGGCAGACTAGCGCAGACCGTCATCAGCGAGGCTATCGCCAGCGATGGGCCGTAAAGGGCGATATTGACGGCGGCGGTCTCCGGCAGCCCTATCTCCAGGCGGAAGATGGCGCGCAGCCCTCTCCTTGGTACGCGGACCCCACCCATGCGCTTTCTCTGTACGGCCGAGACCAGCAGCAGATAGAGCTTCTCCGTCACGATCGCCGCGACGAGCGCAAACCCCATCAGCAGCCAGGCGTTGAAATACTTAAAAACCATCGAAAAGAGATCTATCATTAAAAATCACCCTAGAAATATCGTAATCACAAATAATATCGTCAGCGCGGCGATCCCGAAGAGGCCGCATGACGGAAGCTCACCCCACGGCTCGATGAATACCCGGCTGAAACCGGCGATGAAACGCTCCACGGGCAGGACGGCGGCCTGCTCCTGCACACGACGGCGCGGTTCAGGGAAGAGCCTCCCGCCGCGGCGCTTTACGGCAATACTGACGACGAGCCAGGCGACCAGCGCGGAGAGAAGAAAGACCAGCAGCCATTTGTATACGTCCCAGATAAAGAATCCCGTTGAAATCCTGAAAGCCATCATTATTCGTCTACCTCCACGGAGAACAGGTTGGCCGGAGTCGTGCGGTTGATCAGCGACTCGACTGAGGGAGCCACAGATTCCTCAAAGAGCTCACCGGGCAGCACCGTCGTCGTGATAAAGAGCATCAGCAGCAAAAAGAGCGGAAAGGCGATCGTCACCTCGCCGCTGAAGTTGAAATCCTGTTTTTGAGAGACCTTGCCGATCGTCAGCGCGATAAGGAAACGCAGCCCCGTGAGCAGCATCGCCACCGTAAAGAGGAAGAGCGCCGTAAGCACGAGGGGACTCATGAAGTTCGCCGAACGGAACAGCAGCTGCTTGCCGCTGTAGCCGATGAAGGGCGGCAGCCCGCCAAGTATCGCGATGACGATGAATAGGGAAAATGCGGTGAAGGGAATACGTTTCAGCAGCGCCCCCTCCTGCCAGAGCTCACGCTCCTCATATCTCTGTTTTAGAAATACCGTTATTATCGCCAGCGCGGCGGAGATAGGCAGGAAGACCAGCCAAAGCGAGATCATAGCTTCAATAGCGCTCACGCCGTAGAGCGCGGCGCGCTCCGCGCTGAAGGTGCCGTCCATTGCGATACCGATGGATATCAGGATCATGCCCTTCATATAGAAGACCATCGAGTTCATAAAGCGCTCAGGGTCCTTAGCGCCGCAGGAGAGGACCAGCGCGAGCATGACTGAGGCGAAGCCGAGCAGGATAAAGAGCATTGGAACCTTCTGCAGCCCCTGCATAGGTCCGTAAAGGGAAAAGATGACGCGGAAGGCGACAAAGAGCGAAGCCTGCGTCCTTATCCCAAAGAAACAGTTGCGCGAGGCGTCTGGAAGATAGGGCGACGGCTTTACGAAGATATAAAGAAGCGGCACGACGAGAAATATAAAGGCCCACAGCGTATCGTTCGCGGGGGCAATCCTCGTGGCGATCATATTGATGTTGCCAGTGCCGTACTTCACCCGCAGGATCACGACTCCGGCGAGAAACATTGCCAAAAGCAGCACGCGCGAGACATAATAGAAGACTGACTCCCCGTCCTCCCGCCTCTTAGTGGCAAAGTTGCTGTAAAGCCCCGTCACGCCAAGCTGTGTAAGCAGCAAAAATACAAAGAGCAGCATTAAACTATTCAGATAGAATATCCCCTGGATGCCGGTACAGGTCAGCAGGAAGAATACCACCTTGCGCGGCGTTATCACATTCTGGCGGTCGGCGAGAGCCCTGATGCCCGCCGTCAGCGCTACAAAGCTCATAAGCGCCGCCGAGATCGCCCCGAAGGCGTCAATCCGCAGCACCGCCTGTGCGTTTTTAACCGACTCGCCGGTGAGGACGCTGGACCAGCCGGTATTCGTAAATACGTAGAGCGGGCTGTAAGAGCCGCTCACGTTCATCCATACGAGGCTGGAAAGCACAGTCCCCGCAACAAGCAGGACGAGGAATGGCAGCTTGTACAATATCTTCGGCAGGACCAGTGCGCGCCCCGTCCACCGGGAGAAAAACCTGTTATATAAAAGCAGCAGCCCGTAACAGCCGGCGCCGGCAAACGGCAGGATCAGCGTGAGTAACGGCAGCGGCATTGATTTAAAAAGCAGCAAAAAATTCATCGGCTCACCAAATTTCTTATAGCTTGTGTTTCGCGCGCTGCGGCGCAGACGCGAATTCGGAAACCACAACAGCAATTATATCAAAGAGTCATGGCTTTTTTCCGATAAAAAATATATCAGCGTGACAAGTTGGCCCTCTATAAATAAACAACGAGGCAATAATTATGCTAGAATAGTCATGCAGCGCTCTGTTCTTTATTTGTCTTATAAACCAAACTTAATTCTCATAAGGAGTGAATGTTATGCAGGAGAAAAAGAAATTATCTCTTATCGCAAAAATTGGGGTGGGCTTCATCATCGGCCTTATCCTAGGATTTATCATCGGACCTATGGCTCCGAACTCACCGTTCATCGCGGACATCGTGATCCCCCTGCTGCAGCTGGTCGGAAATATCTTCCTCGCGCTGCTTAAGATGCTGATCGTGCCGCTGGTGTTCTCCAGCCTGATAATGGGAGCCTCGTCTATAGGAGACCCCAAAGTGCTCGGACGCATCGGCGTCAAGACCGTGGCCTTTTATCTAGGCACAACAGTCGTAGCGATAGCTATCGGACTCGTCCTTGGCAACATTATTCAGCCCGGTGTCGGCATGGCGATCGAGGGGGCCAAGGCGGCGGCCAAAGAGCCGGAGACTGTTTTCAACGTCATCCTCAACATCTTCCCCGCCAACCCGCTGAAGGCGCTGGTTGAGGGAGTAATGCTCCAGGTCATCGTATTCGCGCTCTTCCTCGGCGTCGCGGCAACACTCATCGGTGAAAAGGGACGGGCCTTCCTGGAGTTCAACTCGTCTCTCGCCGAGGTGATGTTCAAAGTCACGGCGATCGTCATGAAGACCGCCCCTTACGGTATCTTCGCGCTCATCGCCGTTACCGCGGCTAAATATGGCCCCGCTGTTCTCGCCCCATTCGCGAAGGTAATCTTCGCCGTATACCTCGGCTGCTTCCTGCAGGTGGTCATCGTCTACTCCGGACTAATTACCGGCATCGTCCACAAGAGCCCACTCTGGTTCCTCAGAGGCGTACGTGAGGCGATGCTCGCGGCATTCGTCACCAGAACGAGCGCCGGCGTGCTTCCTATCTCGATGAACAACGTGCAGAACAACCTAGGAGTCAGCGAAGACGTATCCGCCTTCGTCCTGCCGCTCGGCGCGACGATCAACATGGACGGCACCGCCATCTACGAGGGCATCTGCGCGCTCTTTGTCGCCCAGGCCTTCGGCATCGACCTCAGCTTCGGCGCGCAGCTTGGAATACTCATGACCGCGACGCTCGCCTCCATCGGTACCGCGGGCGTGCCGGGAGCCGGACTGATAATGCTGTCGATGGTCCTTGTCTCCGCCGGGCTGCCGATCGAGGGTATGGCCCTCGTCGCCGGCATCGACGCGGTGCTCGACATGGCGAGGACCTGCGTCAACGTCACCGGCGACATGTGCGTCTCGACCGTCATCGCGAAGACGGAGGGCGAAAAGCTATAGCTCCTTTCGCAGCACGGCTATTGTTCAATTATTAAAATAGACTGTAAATAACTTTTTAACATAAAAGAGAGACCGAAGGCGTTGACAAAAGGGGGGATGCGTAATAGAATATCTCTCGTTGGTGAGGTGGCCGAGCTAGGCTGAAGGCGCTCGCCTGCTAAGCGGGTAGGGGGACATAAATCTCCCTCCAGGGTTCAAATCCCTGCCTCACCGCCATAAAAACGCCAAACGCGCCGGTAGCTCAACTGGATAGAGCATCGGACTACGGATCCGAAGGTTACGAGTTCAAATCTTGTCCGGCGCGCCATTTTTAAGCAGTAACAAGGGGTTTCGGGTTATTCTCGAAAGCCCTTTTTTGTTTTTCGCAGGGCTCAGTGGAAGGGAACGGCGTCATTCGAGATGGAGAAAGAGGCGGCAAAAAAAGTTGACCTGGGAACAGGCAGCGTCGGATATCTGCTCTTCCGTCTCGCGCTGCCTGCGATCACCGCCCAGATCATCAATGTGCTTTACAACATGGTGGACCGCATGTACATCGGCCATCTGCCAGACATTGGCGCGAACGCGCTCACCGGCGTAGGGGTCACCTTCCCCGCTATCACCGCGATCTCCGCCTTTGCCGCGCTGGTCAGCATGGGCGGCGCGCCGCGGGCCTCAATCATGCTTGGTCGAGGCGACAAGGACACGGCTGAGCGTATCCTCGGCAACTGTACGACGGCACTGCTCATCGCGGCCTTCCTGCTGACAGTCATATTTCTGCTTTACGGTAAACGGATACTCCTTATGTTCGGCGCAAGCAGAGCCACGATAGAATATGGCTGGAGCTACATGCGCATATATTCGCTGGGGACAGTCTTCGTGCAGCTCTCTCTGGGACTGAACGCCTTCATCAACACGCAGGGCTACGCGAGGACCGGCATGCTTTCCGTACTGATCGGAGCGGTATGTAATATCATACTCGACCCGCTGCTTATGTTCGGCCTCCATATGGGAGTGCAGGGCGCGGCGCTGGCCACGATCATCTCGCAGGGCATATCGGCTGCCTGGGTGGTGCTCTTCCTCACCTCGGACAGAAGTTACCTTAATATAAAAAGACGCTATATGAAACCCAGATGGGATATATTAGCACCTGCGCTCGCGCTTGGCGCGGCCCCCTTCGTCATGCAGTCCACCGAGAGCATCCTCAATATATGCTTCAACACCTCTTTACTGAAATACGGGGGAGATCTGGCCGTAGGCGCTATGACCATCCAGGGCAGCGTGATGCAGTTTTCGATGTTCCCGCTGCAGGGCATGACGCAGGGCGCGCAGCCCATAGTCAGCTTTAACTACGGCGCAGGCAACATTGAGCGGGTCAGCGCCGCCTTCCGGACGCTCCTCCGCGCCTGTCTCGTTTACTCCGCCCTGATCTGGGCGTTCTGTATGTTCACGCCAATGCTCTTCATCACCATCTTTACCAAAGACGCCGCCCTCACGGAATACTGTGTTCGTTCCATAAGGGTCTACATGGCAGCCTCGCTTATCTTCGGAGCGCAGATAGCCTGTCAGCAGACATTTATCGCCCTGGGCAACAGTCGGACGTCTTTATTCCTCGCCCTGCTGCGGAAAGTTTTTCTGCTGATACCGCTGATCTACATCCTGCCCAACATCTTTGAAGATAAGGTCTTCGCCGTTCTTCTCGCGGAGCCTATCGCCGATACGATCGCAGTCTGTACCACAGTCACAATGTTTTATCTCTCTTTCAGAAAGCTTAAGAGAGAGATACTGCTGTCGCGCGTGTTAAGAAACGCAGCCAGGGAAAACCGCGACGAATCTGCGCAGAAGTAGCGCACTTACTTTACTTTTCCTGTTCCAAGGTAATGGAAATAAAAGAGCTGCTGGGTTCGTATCGCGAAGCGGTTGAGACTGTAAAGCAGAGGCCAGCTAGATTTTCTTGAACAGACATAGGAACAGTGCCGCGATTATTGCAGCAATATAGAAAAGCACAATCAGCAGAGGGGCGGCTATGCATATTAACAATGTCGCCGCCACTACAAAAAACAGAATGAGCACGGGCACCATGAATAAACCGACCGCGGCATTACCGGTCATCCACCAGCCTAGCCCCCACAACGTCCAGCAAGTGATGATGACAAGTGCATCAGTATGACGGTCAATAAAAGAGGTGATATTATTGCTAAACACAGCTTTATCCATCGGTCTTATCATCGGCACCGCCCTCTCCCCGTTTTGGATCTGCTATAGGTTCTGCTTCCTTCACAATGTTATAAAGATCTCATGGACATTCTTTTTAGCTTCCCATGCATGCGTACAGATGTGATAATATGATGAGACAGTAAAAATAATAAAAGCGATGCATGGATAAAAATTTAGAGTTTTATCAGCTTAAATATCGTATAAGCTCCGTAGAGAATGATTCCCAATATCGGCGCAGCTATCGCCAAAGCGGCCATGGCAACAAGAGTTAATATTATACCCATTGCGAGGCTTCCCGTATAAATAGTAGCAGCTGTCAAAGTTATAAATACGAGGACAACTGCCATTTTATTGATAATATCAAAAGAGGCAGTATCAAGTTTACCCAATATTACGCTAGGTTTGGTCATAGGGACTTCCTCGCTTCCTCGTTAATAATCTATATTATACAAGCAGCTTCGGCCATATCTTTATCAAAACCGGCCGATCACTCGCACGTCTTCAATTCGCCGCAGACGTCCGCGTAGTATTCGGAGAAGACGCTGTCCTTGTTCCAGAGGAAGGTAAAGTCATGTTCCATTTCAAAGTCCGCAAGGGGAATTTGCCGCAGCAGGCCGCTTTCTATTTCCTGGCGGACCGCGGCCTGATATAAGAAGGCGACGCCGCAGTCCTGGACCAGAAGACTGACGATAGTGTGCATGTTTTCCACTTCGACGAGGTGAGAGAAGTCCGGGATGGATAGGTTACGGGTCTCCAGGTTTTTTTCCAGGATGTCTCTCGTTCCCGAGCCCTGTTCCCTGACTAGGAGTCTTTCCGGCAGCAGGTCGCTCAGCGTTTTTACATCTTTTATGAAGCGGTGCCCCGCCGCGCAGACAGGGATATATTTTTCCGTCCGGTAGTGCAGCGTGTCGTAGTCGTGCGATTTGAAATAGCCCTCCACAAGCGCAAAGTCAATCTCGCCGCCGCGAAGGTGCTCCAAAAGCAGGGAGGTGTTGCCATATTTGATATGGATGTCCGTCTCGGGATGTTTTTTAAGATACTGCGCCAGAGGCGAAACGATAACATATTCGCCGATCGTAAGGGTCACACCGAATATCAGGGCCTTTTTCTTTTCGTTGTATTGCCGCATGCGCTTGATCATCGCGTTCTCGTCGTTTCGCAGCAGCGTCATCGTCGAGAGAAGGACCTCTCCCGCGGGGGTCAGCTTTATTTTTTTCCCCTCTCGGACCAGCAGCCTGACGCCGTATAGTTTTTCCAGGTAACGTATCTGCTGCGATACAGCCGGCTGCGTGATGTGCAGCTCTTCCGCGGCGTAGGTGAGGTTCATGTATTTGCATACGCTTAAAAATGTCTTTATCCTAAAATCCAGCATCAAAACAACTCCTAATTTTGTCAAACTACGATTTATCTCTGGTAGGGAAAAAGATAAATTGCTGTTTAGCTTTTACCCTATCGATGATAAACGGCGTTTTTTTAAAGCCTTCCTCCCTGAGGAAGGTGGATCGCCGCCGCTTTTGCGGCGAGACGGAAGGAGTGTTGCTCTGTATGGCGCGGGAACCGCGCCATACAGAGTCTGCGGCAAAAGCCGTGGGAGAACCTAAGGTCAACTCTCCCTCAGTCTCGGCGGAAAAACACCGCCGAGCCAGCTCCCTCAATGATGGAGCCAAAATCTTTGCTAAACCGTAATTCACAGTTCAGCCTTTAGAAGCTAAATCGCTGTTTATCTCTGTTCCCGCTTAGATGAAATCGGCCTTTGAGGTACGATTTATCGTCTTTGTCCAATATCCCCACCATCGGCGGAAACTTTCTATTTCTCCACTTTTTATCATAACTTAAATTTATTGTTTCATCAATATTTATAATTTTGAGTTTTAATAAAACATGCTTATAATACACCCGTTACCGCTGATTATTAAGAAAGAGGGTTTAATGAATATGGACTTTGTGAGAAAGAATGGATACGGAATTATGCTTTGCTTTGCGATCGCCGCTCCGGCCTGGTTTCTGGGAAAGATGTTTCCCATCGTCGGAGGCGCGGTCATCGCTATTTTGGCGGGGATGCTGCTGACGATATTTTTGAAGGATAAGTCAAAGGTCGATTCCGGCATCAAATTTACCTCCAAGAAGGTGCTGCAGTGGGCCGTAATCCTGCTGGGGTTCGGAATGGACCTCAACGTCGTGTTACAGACTGGCAGGCAGTCGCTCCCGATCATTATCTGCACGATATCGGTCTCCCTGCTGGTCGCTTACGCGCTGCATAAGACGATGCGCATTCCCTCGAAGATATCGATGCTGATCGGCGTCGGTTCCTCCATCTGCGGCGGCTCCGCGATCGCCGCCACGGCGCCTGTGATCGACGCCGACGAGGAGGAGGTCGCGCAGGCGATCTCAGTAATTTTCTTCTTTAACGTGGTGGCCGCGCTCGTATTCCCGGCACTTGGTCAGATGATCGGCTTTAACATCGCTTCGGGAGAGCCTTTCGGCATCTTCGCGGGTACCGCGGTCAACGATACATCTTCGGTGACGGCCACGGCCGCGACATGGGACAGTATGTGGAATCTCGGCTCGGCTACGCTGGATAAAGCCGTGACGGTAAAGCTGACGAGAACCTTAGCCATCATCCCCATCACTTTGATTTTAGCCACTACGTATGCGCGCAAGGAAAAGGAGGGCTACGGCGGCAAAGTTGACATGAAACAGATATTCCCGTTTTTTATCCTCTTCTTCATCGCCGCCTCCGTCATAACGACCGTGGCCGTAAGCTATGGCGTTTCGGCCTCCACGTTCGGCCCCGTAAAGGAGCTGAGTAAGTTCTTTATCATCCTTGCGATGGCGGCCATCGGCCTGAATACGAATATCGTCAAACTTATAAAGAACGGCGGCAAGCCTATCCTTCTGGGAGCCTCCTGCTGGGCGGGAATCACCGGGGTCTGTCTGGTCCTGCAGTCGGCGCTGGAGCTTATGTAATCCCGCGATCCCGACGGACGACCCTCTGTTACAGGCGGCGCAGAGGCCGCGATATATTGAGACTGCCCCCGCGCGGGGCAGTCTTTTTTTATCCCTGCAACGGCAAATGGTTTCGCGCCGCCGCTTTCGCCCACAGCTGTGGTTAAATAATTTATCCCGCCGCCCTGCCTTTCACTATGATGCCTTATAATAGGAGCAGTCTGACTATCTCTTAAGTTCAAGGACGCCGGCGGTGATGCGGAATGGATATAAAACAACTGAAACGTTTTTTGGATTTGTATGAAACGGGAAGTTTTACAAAAACGGCGGAAAATCTTTTCCTCTCCCAGCAGGCCTTGAGCAGCTCCATCATCACGCTGGAAAGGGAGTTGGGGCGCGCTCTCTTTGAGCGCACGCCCAACGGCATCGTGCCTACGGCGGCGGGAGATATTCTGCGCGACCTGTCTATCCCTCTGGTGAGGAATTTTGACGAAATGACGCTGGAACTAGGCGCCCGGTTCGATAGGATCAGGGAACCGCTTTTTCTGGGGCTGGCGCCTGGCGTTCTACAGGCCTGTTCGCCCGACATGCTCTTCCGGTTCCGCGAGGCAAACCGGGATATCGAGTTAAAAGGCATAGAAAGCTCCGATACCGCCTGCGTTGAGAACGTCTTGAACGGCACGGCCGACATTGCGCTCTGCCCCCGCCCCCATGATATTACTGATATGGAATATATTCCCGTCGGTGAGGAAAAAATTTATGCCGTGGTCAACAGGGAAAGTCCGCTGGCAGGCAGAGGGTCGGTTAGCGTTGCTGATTTAAGAAACGAAAAGCTCGTCTCTCTTAACAAGTATTATGAGGTATATCATAAGCTCGTGGAGTGCTGCCGCCGTCACGGGTTAACGCCTGAATTTATCGTCGAAAGCGGTGAAAGCGGGATATTGCTGAGCATGGTAAAGATGAACATGTGTGTCTTCGTCTGTATGGAATATATCACGCGGGATATGGATATGGAGCACTGCCTCAAGATACCGCTCGCGGACGAAGATATGGTGTGGAAATATGGACTGGTCCGCCGGAGGGGCAGGCCTTTAAGTCGCGCCACTGACAGATTTATCGATTTTATCGTACATCATACCTCACGAAACTGACGCCGCCCGAATATCCGACGGCAGCGCGCCGCGCATACGGCAAAAGCCGCCCCGGCAAAGAGTAAAAACCTTTCCATTACGCCACAAATTTATTTTGTGGTATCACCATTTATTGTTGTTGGAATTATAAAAAAAACTATTGGATAATCGTGGCATCAGGCAAAGGACATCTTTAGATCACGATTTAGTAACCAATGCTGTTAAAAATTTTACGATAACAGGGGTGCGGTCATGAAAATAGTACAGACTGAGATACTGGTCATTGGCGGCGGCATCGCCGGATGTTTCGCCGCAATAAGGGCCAGTAAGATGGGAAAGAGCGTGGCCCTTCTTGATAAGGCGACGCTGCGGCGCGGCGGGAGCGTCGGTCCCGGAATGGACCATGTGTCTATCGGAGTCCATCCCGAATCGATAAGTTATGAGGAGGCCAGAGAATACGCGGCGTCCGCGAAGAAGGATCTGGTGGACCCCAATGTGACTTTGGCGGTCGACGTACACGCCTATGAGCGCGTGAAGGATCTGGAGGAGTTCGGCGTCCCCCTCAGGGAGGACGACGGAAGTTATTTTATCTGGCGTATCCCGGAACGCCATTTCTGCTGTATTTCATACAGAGGGGTGGACACCAAGGTCAAGCTGGGAAAGGCCGTTGAAAAAACAACGACAAAGATTTTTGAAAGGACTATGGGCGTCGAGCTGATCAAGGAGGGCGGCCGCGTGATCGGCGCGGTGGGGCTTAACACGAGAAGCGGCGAGCTCACGGCCTTTATCGCCAAGGCGACGATACTCTGCACCGGAGAGACGACCAGGCAGTATATCGCGCCGGACGGCCCCTTCAATACCTATTTTTCACCGACTAATACCGGCGACGCGGAGACGATGGCCTATCGTGCCGGGGCGAAGATGGTCAACATGGAGTTCCTTTACTGGGATTATGTCACCGTCAGGGCCGGCGGCGGCATCGTCGGGGTCAAGCCGTTCGATAAAATGGGCAAGCTCATCAACCGCAACGGGGAGGTCCTGCTGAACACCCCGGAGGAGAGCATCATGCGCTGCTTCATTATGCAGAAGGAGATCATCGAAGGCTGCAGCCCGCTTTACTGGGATTTAAGGGACGTACCCGAAGATGCCTTGAAGATGTATGAGAGGGAGATGTCGAACGAATATCCCATCACAAAGCAATGGTTTAAGCAGCGGAATCTTGATATAAGAAAGAACCTTATACCGATGAAGCTGGACCCCTGCTGCGTCATGGGAGGGCCGCTCGTTGACGAAAGGCTGAGGACCTCCGTTCCCGGACTCTACGCCGCTGGAGCTACGACCGCTTTCGCGCGGGCGATTGTCGGAGCGAGCGTCACCGGGGATATCGCGGCGGAGGAGGCGTCGGCCTATGCCTCCGCTATCGGGCAGCCCGAGGCGCCTGAGGCGTATCTGCGTCAACTTGAGGAAGAGATATGCGCGCCCCTGGCCAGAAGAGAGGGCATCAATCCCAAAGAGCTGGAACTGGCCGTGCGTGAGCTCGTCACAAACGACGTCGGTTATTTCAAGAGCGAGAACATGATGGAATATGCGCTGGGAAAGCTTTTGGATTACAGAAGGGACTTTACGGATAAGCTGACTGCGGCCAGCCCTCACGAACTGATGCGCTGCTGTGAGGCCAAAAGCATCATCGATTACGCGGAGATGCATATCAGGGCTTCTATGTACCGAAAGGAGACCCGCTTCCGCCACCTGGCAAATTATGTGCACTATCGCACGGATTACCCCGACACCGACCCCGCGTGGGAGAAGTGGGTGGTCATCGAGAGGGACGACGACGGCGAGATGACGATCGGTACCTGCGAGGTGCCGGAGTTAAAGGAGGCGTAATTATTTATGAGCGTGGAGATCATCTATGATAAGTGTCTGAACTGCGGAGCCTGCTATAAGCACTGTCCGAACGACGTGATAGGCTGGGACGGCGATAAAAAAAGGCCGGTCGTCGCCTACCAGGACGAATGCAGCCACTGCGGCGTCTGCGCGTTGGAATGCCGCCACGGAGCCATCCGTCATACGATACCGCTGGCCTGTTATGACGATATTACGACAATGGCTCCATCCGTAAACCAACCGGAAGAGTTCAACTGGCAAAAATGGCTTTGAGCGGCCGGCAAGAGCGCCCTTTTTCAGCTCACCGTACCAGAGATATGGGCGTCTTTTTAGTTATCCGCATCAAGCCTGATAAATCCTGAGGAGGGAATAAAATGACTGAGGGCGTGTGAAAAAAACTCTGTAAATATGGACCTTCTGTGAGAAATCCAATACAACTAGGGCTAATAACGATCCCTGTATAACAAAATTATCAACCTATTAAGTGGCCAGTGTCAATACAAACACTGGCCGCTTTTTATTATTCTTAGCCTATTCAGGCATCCGTCCTTCATACATTACAGCTAGTTCACCAAGGATACTGCGCCAGTTCCTAACTGGCATACTCCATTTCTTGGTTGCTTCAAAAGTAGCAAGATATAAGGCTTTCAGAAGGGCGCCTGCGCTGGGGAATACGCTTCTTTGGCTGTTGAGCCTGCGATAGGTGGAATTAAGGCTTTCTATCGCGTTTGTCGTGTAAATGACCTTTCTTACCTGGCAAGAAAATTTAAATATCGGAGAGATCGTATCCCAGTTGCGCTCCCACCCCTTCACTGCATTTGCATATTTTAATCCCCACTTCTCAGCAACATGCTCCCTCGCTTCCAGCGCATGGGACTCGTCGGGAGCTTGATATATTGTTTTTAGGTCTGCGGCAAATTCTTTGCGGTCTTTTTCAACCACATATTTCATAGTGCTCCTGACCTGATGTATAAGGCAGCGCTGGTATTCAGTCTGCGGGAACGCACTTTCTACTGCTTCGCGCATTCCGCTAAGGCCGTCTGCACAGAGAATGAAGATATCCTTTACACCACGGTTCTTCAGGGAATTCAGGACTGTCAGCCAGTATTTGGCGCTTTCATTTTCTCCCACCTGCAGACAAAGCACTTCTTTTATACCGTTGCTGTTGATTCCAAGTATTACATAGGCTGCGAGCTTCTTTACAGCGTTATCTTCCCTGACAGAATAATGAATCGCATCTATAAAAACAATGGGATAGACTTCGGAGAGTGCCCTGTTCTGCCATTCTTCGATCTGCGGCATTATCTTGTCAGTCACATCCGATATGAAGCCTTCTGAAACGTCGAACCCGTAAATATCCTGTATCGTTGCCGATATCTGACGGGTAGTCATTCCTTTAGCGTACATAGATATTATTTTCTGGTCTATCTCGGAAATATCTTTTTGTCGCTTTCTTACTATCTTAGGATCGAAGCTGGATTCCCTGTCCTGAGGAACGTCTATGCAAAACTCTCCAAAACTTGAGTTTACATGCTTTTGTTTGTATCCGTTGCGGTAGTCGCTGCCTTCTGAACGCTGAGATTTCTTATAACCGAGATGTTCGTCCATCTCAGTCTCCATCATCTCTTTAATCGTACCCCCCAGAAGATCTTTCAGCGCATCCTGGATATCCTTTGCAGATTTGATATCGTATTCCTGAAGTAGGTATCTGATGATATCTCTTTTCCCGTCTGTCATCTGAACTTTGTGAGTAATCTTCTTATCTTTTGCCATTTTAAAGGCCTCCTGTAAGTAATTTTAATTTATCACAGAAGGCCTTTTTGGGCGATTTCTTTATTTACAGAGTTTGTTTCATAGGCTCATGACTGAGGCCAATAAGAGTCATCCGTCAAAAGAGATACGCCGTCCCACTATGTTTGTCGCCCTTTTACCAATGATCGCAATGCTGTTTTTCGTCGGGGTAGGATTTCCGATACTGAAATTACCGATCCCCATCATCCTGTTGCTGCCGAGCGTGGTGGCGGCGATCGTCGCCTATTACCTCGGCTACACCTGGTCCGATCTGCAAAAAGCGATATCGGATAAGATCGGCCAGTCCACAGGCGCGCTTTTAGTTCTGGTATCGGTGGGGATGCTAATCGGCTCGTGGATGATCTCCGGCACGCTGCCGATGATGATCTATTACGGAATACAGATCATCGACACGCGGGTGCTATATTTGTCCGCCTTTCTGGCCACGGCGATCGTATCGGTTTTGTCGGGAACCTCTTACGGCGCGGTGGGGACTATCGGAGTCGTGGTTATGAGTATCGCCGCCACACTGCAGATGTCGCTGCCGATTACCGCGGGAGCGGTCGTCGCCGGCGCTTATTTTGGCGACAAGCTGAGCCCGCTGTCGGATACGACCGTGCTGGCGGCGGCAATCACAAATACCGATATCTACGAGCATATCAGACATATGCTCTGGACGACGGTGCCGGCAAGCCTGCTGGGAATGGCGGTATATTTGATCGCCGGTTTCAACAGTTCCCAGGAGGCCGTCAGCTCGGAGCTCGTATCCACAATGATGACGCAGTTCAACCAAATTTATCACTGGAATATTTTGCTGCTGCTGCCGCTGGTGATCGTCATGGTCGGCAGCGCCATGAAGTATCCGACCGCGCCGCTTATGTTCGTCTCAAGCGTAGTGGCCTGTCTTTTAGCGATCTTTATTCAGGGCTTTTCTTTCAACGACGTCTGCACCGCCTGTGCCAACGGCTTCAACGTCAATATGGTGCATAAGGCCGGCTTCGACGCGGCAGCCGCCAGCTCCGCGGTGGTCAGGCTGCTGAACCGCGGCGGAATGAGCAGCATGATGGGGATACTTCTTATAACATACTGTGCCTTCGTCTTTGGCGGCATCGTATCCTGCACAGGCTGCCTGGAGGTAATGCTGGAAAAGCTGCAGACAAAGGTAAAGACCGACGCCGGCATCATCAGCAGCACCGTCGCGGCCTCCCTGCTGATGAGCGTCATCGGCGGCGTCTCGTACTTATCCATAATCGTCACGGCGGAGCTCTTCGGCGACGTATATAAGGCAAGAGGGTTGGCTTCCTGTAACTTGTCACGCACGCTGGAGGACTCGGGGACCGTTGTGACGGCGCTCATCCCCTGGACGGGAGGGGCCGCGTACATGGCCGCCACTCTTGGCGTAGCCACTATCGATTACCTGCCGTGGGCGATCATGAACTATACGGGCTTTATGTTCGCCATTTTCTACGCGGTAACCGGCATCAGCATAAAAAAGATCCGCAGCTGAGCGCAGAGGCCGCGGCGGATAATCTTTGACCCTACGAAGAGAGGGAGGGGGATATCTGTCCCCTTCTCTCTCTTACTTTTTATCGTTGTTCCTCAGCCTCTTATATGGCTCCTGCCAAAAAAAGGTATCCCTAAGCGTCCCGCTGTCTTTTTGCCAGGAAGGCCTCCGCCTCTTCAAGGCCGGAAAACCCTCTCTGGAGAAGGCTGTTGCGAATCACCAGCTCGGGATAATTTACCCCCGCCGCCTCTAAATCGCGCAGGTGCTCATCAAGCAGCGTCAGGGTTCGCCGCGAATAGGTCCACAACTCCCCCAGCTGGTAGGTCTCCATCGAGGTCATATCGCCACCGCTCTCGTCCGCGGTGCGCAGCGGACGCGCGTGGGCGGCGAGGAGCGGGTAGCGTCTGCGGAAGGCGGCGTTCTGCGGCACCAGCCGCCCGATGATCTTCCGGCTCAGCGCCTTTTTTTCTTCGGAGACCGGCGGCAGACTGGCCGCCAGTTCGAGGTTGGCCTCGGGGTCGGCGATACACATCATGTAGCCGTATTTTTCCGTCATCGGGTTGTCTCCCCGCTCCCGCGCCTGTAAGAGGTCCCCGTGCCAGCTTTCCAGCAGCGGCCTGTTCCAGGCCATGAACTGGCTGCCGCGCATGATGCGGAAGGTCTTCCAGTCATCCTGGCAGGGGGCCCGACCGCCCTCGTTACGCACGCGGTCAAAGAAACACCATTCAAGTCCGATTATTTCGTCGATCAGCTTTTCCATTTTTTCTACCCCACCATAACGCCTAAATTTCTCAGATAATCGCTCTTTATACGCCGCATTATCTCCTCCGCGTGCGCGACCAGGAAGGTATCTTTCGCGGAGGAGAGCTCCTCTCTTTCCAGATGACCGCTGACCATGGCACAGATAGATTCTATCAGCGCTTCGCGGTCGGCTCCCGGCGAATAGAGGGCCTCAAGCCCGGAGACCGCCTCCTGAAGCAGCGGCAGACGGCGCGCGCTGCGGAAGGCCCATTTATAGTAAGGCATATAGCTGCGGTTCAGCAGGTGCACGGCGGAGAGGGCGGCTTTGACGAACTCGCTCAGAGCGAGCGCCGCCGCCACCTCGTCACGGCGTTTCATTATCCTGCCGTAGTTATATTGTCCCGCCTGCGCCATAACGAAGATTCGCGCCGCCAGCTTCTTCAGACGCACGTCGTCTGGGTAACAGGGCAGCAGGCCGTTCCTGACGCGGCTGAATTCCCCAAGTTCGTCGCGGAATATTTCGCCGCTGGTGGCGGCGGCGAGCAGATGTTCCGGGATACGCAGCCAGGCGGCGTCGCCGGATGGAATGCCCCGGCAGCCCGTATATTGCGCGTAAAAGCGGCTTATCCGCATCACGCCGACTCTATCCGCGCCCTGCGGCGTGGCGTTGCGGGCATATCCGAGGAACAACTTAGGCAGCTCCGCGTATAACCGCCGCAGCTCGTCGCCGAAGTCTTCGTCGTCCTCGTCAGTCAGCCACAGGCAAAAGCCGGGGCCAAAGTCGTGGTCACGCGAGAGTTCGTCGTCAAATCCGAGACAGTCCGAACCCTGCCCCGCCAGCCCGACGGCGACGCGGCGCGACCTTTCGCCGAGACGGCTCTCGATCAGCGGCGCGCCATGCTGTAGATAAAACAGGCGGCATAGTTCAAGTCCCTGCATTCCGATCCCCTCCAATATTCCTCTATCTGCCGGCTAATTCAGCCAGCAGGCTGAAACGCTCCGCCTCGTCGGCGAGGCCCGCGGCGGCGAAGGCCTTGGCGCAGCTGCGGCAGGCCGCCGCGTAGTTTATATTGCGCCCAAAACGCCCCTCAATATTGTCTGCCAGCCGGCGGTAGGCCTCGGCGGCCTCTTCGTACCTGCCGCGCAGATATTCCAGCCGCCCGCGGCAGGAGAGCGCGCCGTCATAATGGGGATCGCCCGGCAGGAGGCGAAAGCCCTCTTCCGCCACTTCAAGCGACTTCTGCGCCTCGTCGAGCCGTCCCTCCGCGAGCAGACAGAAGGCGATGTTGGTATTGCAGGTCGCCCTCTCGGAATCGACATCTGTCATCTCCGCCAGCAGACGCAGGGATTTTTCAAAATATTCCGCCGCCTCATTCGTATTCCCGTCCCGCAGCAGAGCCTGCGCCATATTGTTGTATAGGCTCGCGCGGCGGTAGTCGGAGGCCGGCAGCAGCTCCCGGTAACACTCCTCCACCCGCCTGTAGAGCGGCAGCGCCTCCGCGCTCTCGCCGAAGGCGGATTTAGCGGTGGCGTAGTTCAGCAGAACCGTCGCGTAGTCGATGCTTCCGGCAAGACCATTCTCTGAAAGCAGGGCTAAGGCTCTTTCCGCGGAGGCGTAACTTTTTTCTCTTTGGCCGCAGACACGCCAAAAACCCGTCAGTTCGTTGCGGCAGGAGGCCTCCGCGAGGCCGTCGCCGCCTCTTTCGCTAACGGCTGCCGTCTCTTCCAGATACTGCCCGGCTTCGTCAACGCGGCCCTGCGAGAGCAGCTCCTCAAAGCGGCTCAGTACTTTTTCGATGTCCATTATAAAATCAGCCCTTTGCCAAGATCATTTAAGCCCAGTGTATATAAGAGCGTGAAATCTGACAAGGGTACGATAATAAAACAATTATTGTTTTGCCGTGATACTCATTCCAGCACCTGCGCGCCGCCGCCGGATACAATCAGGGTCTGCCCCGACACCCAGGATGACATCGGTGAGGCAAAGAAAAGTACAGCCGAAGCAATATCCTCTGGCGTGCCAAGCCTGTTCAGCGGCGTCAAGGCCAGCATCTTGCGTTCCATTTCCTCAGTGAGCACCGAAGCCAGCGCCTCGGTCTTTACCGCGCCGGGGGCGACGGCATTCACGCGGACCGGGGCGACGTCGATCGCCATCTGGCGCGTCAGCGCGTTGACAGCCGCCTTTGAGGCGCTGTAGACAGACATGTTCATGCTGCTCATGACGCTCGCCATCGAGCTGATGTTTATGATGGAACCGTATCCCGCGCGCTTCATATGGGGAAGGCAGAGGCGTGAAAACCTGAATATGCTGTAGACGTTGAGGCCGAATATTTTATTGAGATAATCGTCCGTAAGTCCGTCAAATATTTCCCTGCCGCCTCCACCGCCGCCAGCGTTGTTGACGAGGATGTTTATCGCGCCGAAATCCCTCGCCGCCTCTTCAATTACGGCCTCACTATCCAGCTCGGCGAGGACGTCACAGCGGTAGGCCTTTGTCTGTACACCGCACTCCGAGGCGATCTCGGAGGCTGAGAGAGCCGCCGCGTCATAATTTCTGTCCAACAGCGCGACGGAGGCCCCGGAACGCGCCAGCATCATCGCGGAGGCCTTTCCTATCCCCGCGGCCGCTCCCGTGACCACAGCTGCCTTTCCCCGTAAATCAATAAGTTTTCCCGTTACCATGGCAAATACACCTCTATTTTATATTTTATCTGTTTTAAGGCGGGCACGAATAAGGCTCCTCCCGCCGCTTAACAATTCATACTTGAAAATATATAACGGCGCGCACGCGCCGAAAAGGCCAAATCACCCAGCGAAGCATACAAAAATGGCCGGAGTCATCTCCGGCCATTTCAGTATGTTTCTCTTTTGTCCGTTTGCCGCTTTCGCGTCAATCTTTCTTATCCTCGGAGGCCGCGGGCGCCGTCTGGTCGGAGGAGGCCGCCTCGGGCTGCTTTTCCTCGGGGAAGATGGAGGCGTCCAGCACCTTCACATTCGCGCGGGAGAGCAGCTCTCCGTAGAATTTCTGCTGAGCCTGCTGCATCTTCTGGTTTTTGATCACCGCCGTAACGTCGCCGCTCACTTCGTCGAAGGGAAGCACACGCTCGGCTGATTTACTGCGTTTGATGGCGATGTAGCTGTGGTTCTCTCCGGCGCTCTCAACAGGAGTGACCTTATTCATCGGGTAATCCTTGAGGACGGAGAGCTCTTTCTGCTGCAGCATCTGGTCGGTTATGATCGTCGGTTTGTCATAGGAGGTTGCCATCTCGATGTCGTTTTTGTATTTCTCTATCTCTGCATCCCACTTCGCGCCGCCGGCGATCGCCTTCTGCGCCGCTTCGGCCGCCGCCTTGTCCTTGAAGGTGGCGATGTTGACCATCACGCCCGCGGGTTGCTTATAGAGGAAATTCTTCGCCGTGTCGTAGAAGGCGCGGACCTCTTTGTCGTCCACCGCGACATCTTTTTCAAGCGACTCCATGAGCTTCTGCATCTGGAGCTGCTTTTTGATGTCTTCTTTTATCTGTTTTTCGGTGAGCCCGCTGCGCTTGATAAATTCCATAAATTCCTCGCGCGTGGGATAGCTGTCCATCGCCCTGGTGTAGGCCGCGTCTATCTCGTCGCTGGGAACGTCTATCTTTCTGTTGGAGATCTCCTTCTGCAGCTCGCCCTGAATGATAATGCCGTCAAGAGCGGCCCTTCTGATCTGAGGGATGTCCGCCGAGCTGACGTTGCTGCCGTACTGCTCGGAGATCTGCGCCGCGCCCTTTTCAAGCTCGGAACGCAGAACTTTCCTGCCGTTGACCTCCGCCACGGGGTAATCGCGCATTCCGTCTCCGCCGCCCCTGTTGCCACGGGAGTAGAGCCCGTATCCCGCGAAGCATGAAGCCACGAAGAATAGTATCACGATTATCATTATTACTTTGGTATAGTTCCGCATAGTTCTCAGCAAGGGAAATCTTCCTCCTCAAAATAATCACTTTGTTTATAACTTAGTTATGATACGCTAGCGCCCCGATACTGTCAAAGACCGAGGCAAAATTACCGAGTTCGGCCTCTTTTTCCGCGGCGTATTTCGCGCAGAGCTTAGTGCAGGCCTCCACATCAGCGCCGATCTGTCCGATAAGCTCTTCCGCTCCGTCAAATTTTCTCTCGCCGCGGATACGTCCGATGATGAAGAGCCGCATTAGGCTGCCGTATAGGCCGTCGTCAAAGTCTATCACGTGCGCCTCGCAGCGCGGCGCGCGGCGTCCGTCGTCAAAGGTCGGGTTGCTGCCGATGTTGAGCGCGACGCTGCGCCACTCCCCCTCTATATATGAAAGGGCCGCGTAGACGCCGTGCGGAGGATATATCTTGCCCTCTTTGACGGATATATTCGCGGTGCGGTATCCGAGCAGCCGTCCCCGCGCCTCCCCCTGCACCACTCTGCCGCTGATAATGAACGGATAGCCCAGAAGTTCGCAGGCCAGCGCCATTTTGCCGGCCAGGACGGCCTCTCTCGTCGCGGTGCTGCTTACCACCCGCCCCTCGGCCTTGTAGGAGGGGATGACATCGAGCGACCAGCCGCGTTCCCGCGCAAGTTCGGCAAGCACGACGGGATTGCCGGAGCGTCCCCTGCCAAAGCGGAAGTTTTCACCGATGACAAGGCCGTCGACGCGGTATTTTTCCGCGATGTAGTCCGCAAACCCGCGTGGTTCAAGCGCCGCGAATTCATGCGTGAAGTGTATCTTCTCCATGCGCGGTATGCCAAGGTAACGGGCGATCAGGTCCCTTTCGGGCGGCGTGAAAAGCAGTTTGAAGTTGTCACGGTTAAGGAGCATCCGTGGATGGCCCTCGAAGGTGATGACTCCCCAGCCGGTGTCTCTTTGTGCGGATTCCCGCTTAGCCATTTCAAGAAGCCGCCGGTGACCTAGGTGAAAGCCGTCAAAGGCCCCAAGCGCGTATATCATTCGGCCCCGCCCCCCTGGATTATTATGTTGACCTCGGGAGCCAGCTCAAAGGTCCCCCCACAGGGAAAGGGCGAACAGATGGAGAATATCCTTTCCGAAGCGACGACCAGCCTGCCGGCAAGCGGCGCGGTCTGTACGAGCGGACGGCGTTTCAGCCCGGCGAGCGTTATCCGCTGTCCATGAGACAGCCGCTCGAAAGAATCGCCGTCCGCCTCGTAGCCTGGAAAGAGTTCGCAGAGACCTGTAACTGGGATCAGCTCCGCAGCAAGTTCCTCGCGCGACATTTCAAAAAGGGCCTCCGCGCCTTTAGCCTTAGTAATAGAGAAGGGACCGCTTGATATTCTCGCAAGGCTGGCAATATGGGCCAGCGAGCCAAGGCGTTCGCCAAGGTCGCGGGCAAAGCTGCGTATGTAGGTGCCCTTGCGGCAATCGACGCACATTCTCACCCTGCCGCTACCGTCCAGCGAAGAGAGGCGGGATATTTTTACAAAGCAGACCGGTTTGGCCTCCGGTATGACCGCCCGCCCGCCGCGCGCCAGAGCGTGGGCCCGTTCGCCCTCGATGTGGACGGCGGAGACCGCTGGCGGAGACTGCATGCGCCAGCCCATAAAGCCGCAGAGCGCAGAGTCGATCATCTCGTCGGTGATATGCTCCCATGGCGCGCGCGCCGTTACCTCGCCGCTCATATCGTCGGTCGAAGTGGCGGCGCCGAAGGCGATCTCCGCCTCATAGCGTTTTGGCATCTCCATGACGAAGTTCGAGAGGCGCGTCGCCTGCCCCACCAGCACGAGCAGAAGGCCGGAGGCGGTAGAATCGAGAGTTCCGCCGTGTCCCGTCTTTATCTTTTTGCCAAGGATGCCGCGCACTCTCTGTACACAGTAAGTGCTTCTGAGCCCTGCCGGTTTATTGAGCGGAAGTATTCCCGAAAGCGACATACTTTTCAGCCTCTTTTTTTACCGACGCGAGGGTATCCTCAAAACCACCTGAAATTTTAGCGCCGGCGGCGTTCTGATGGCCGCCGCCGCCGAAGCGGGAGGCAAGATCGCGCGCGCTGTAGGGCGCGCGGCTTCTCACGCTGAGCTTATTATTGCCGTTTTTCTCCGCGAGAAAGAGCGCCACCTTTACGCCTTTGATACGCATCAGCATGTTGATGAGGCCGTCAAGGGCGTTGGAATCCGCATCCGCGCCGTCGATCTCGAAACCGCGGAGCCAGAATAGAGCGCATTTACCGCCGGCAAAGAGCTCAGTGCGCGATAGGGCAAGCCCCCAGAGGCGCAAAATTTTATCAGTCATATTTTCGTTGATGCGGTCGTCGATCTCCGTCGGCTTCGCCCCCGCTTCGAGCAGGAGCTGCGCGCAGCCGTGGCTCTCCACCGAGGTCGAGTTGTAACGAAAGTTGCCGTTATCGGTCACCAGCGCCGTGTAGAGCGCAGAGGCCTCCCCCTCGGTGATGCCTTTGCCGTAGGCCGAAAGCAACGCGGTAATTATCTCCGCGGTGGCGGAGGCACTTGGCACGACGAGATTCGTCGCGGCGAACATCGTGTTGTCGCCGTGGTGGTCGATGTTGACGGAGTCGGCGCAGGCCGACAGCAGCTCCGGCATGTTGGCGAGCGTACGCTTTTCCGTGCTGATGTCGACGGCGGCCAGCAGAGCGTTCCGCACCTCTCCGGCAGGAAGGCTTTTGGTTACGCGCAGCTCCGCCGCATGCGGAAAGAAGGAGAAGGTATCCGGCAGACTGTCTGGACAGACAATCATAACTGATTTACCCTCCCGCTTTCCCAGGGAATAGAGCGCGAAGGCGCTGCCGAGGGTGTCTCCGTCAGGATTTTCATGGCAGAGTATCACCCACGAATCATGTCTTTTCAGCTTTTTCAGCACCTCGTCAAAGAGGCCGTTCTTCTCCGCCGTCACTGCTGAGCGTCCCTTTCGGCCCTCTTCTGCGCGTCAAGCTCCGCCACTTTATCAAGCAGCTCGTCCATCGCACGCGCTTTGTTTTCCGAGTCGTCATAGCAGAAGTGAAGCTCGGGGATCGTACGCAGGTGCATCTCCTTGCCCAGCATCGAACGGAGGGGACCCGCCGCCGAGTCGAGCACGGCCTGGACCTTTTCGCGGTTTTCTTCCTTTATAAGGGTATAAAAGACCTTTGCGTAGCTCAGGTCACGCGATACGGAGACCTTCGTGAGCACGGCCTCCGCCGCCTCCGCCCTCTTTATCCGCGTCTGGAGCATCTCGGAGATGAGACGCAGAAATTCTTTGTTTATCCTGTCAATTCGATAGGTCGCCATAATTGAACACCTCCAGCGAGAATCCGGTTATCTCGAATTCTCCCTCTTCTTCCCTCTGATACAGATATTTTTCAAGGTTGCCCATTCTTTCGTCAAGCTCCGCGGAGGAAGAACCCGCCGCCGCGAAGCCCAGTTCGGCGGCGTTATGACATCCGTCCGGCCCAAGGTCGGAGGCGGAGATGGCGAAACGTCCGCGTACGCCGTCCGTGAGAGAGCGCACCACATGTCTGCGGTCTTTGAGGCTGCCCGCAAAGGGAAGCCTCAGTGAAAGCTGCGCCGCAGCTATCCAAAAGGACATCTTATCTTCACTCCAATTACAGCATGCCTTTGGCAGTCTTAAAAGGTATATTCTGCCTGCCGCCGCCCGCCGCATAATGCCGAACCGCGAAGGCGGCGGAATAAATCCGCCGCCGCGGCGCTTCGCATGGACGGGGCGGCAGGCTTAATCTAATCTACTCCAGAGTCTTTTTCTCTTTAAGTATCTCGTAGGCCTCGATTACGTCGCCGACCTTAAAGTCCTGGAACTTTTCAAAGCTGAGGCCGCATTCGTTGCCCGCCTTGATCTCGCGCACGTCGTCCTTGAAGTGCTTGAGGCTCGACAGCTCGCCGTTCCAGAAGACGACGCCGTCACGGATGAGGCGCACCTTCGCGCTTCTGCGCATAAGTCCCTCGGTTATACGGCATCCCGCGATGTTGCCGACCTTCGGCACGCGGAATATTTCGCGTATCTCCGCCAGGCCGAGAGTGTGCTCGCGCAGTTCGGGAGCCAGCATACCCTCCATAGCGGCCTTTACGTCGTCCAGCATGTCGTAGATGACCTGGTAAAGGCGTATCTGGACGCCCTCGTTCTCGGCGATCTTCTTCGCGTTGCTGTCCGGGCGGACGTTAAAGCCGATGATGATGGCGTTGGAGGCGGAGGCGAGCATGACGTCCGATTCGGAGATGCGGCCGACGCCCTCGTGCACGATGTTCACGGAGACCGCGTTCGTACTCATCTTCATCAGCGAAGAATGGAAGGCCTCCAGCGAGCCCTGCACATCCGTCTTGAGGACGATACGCAGCTGCGGGATCTCTTCCGTCTGCATCTTCTCATAGAGCTCTTCGAGCGTCAGGCGCTTCGCCTTGCTCTGGTCCGTCTCGCGGCGCTCAAATTCGCTCTGCGAGATGAGGTCGCGCGCCTCTCGCTCCGTGGAGAGCGTGGTGAACTTCTCTCCCGGCTGCGGTACGTTTTCCAGTCCAAGGATCTCGACCGGCATACTGGGACCGGCTGAGTTCACGTTGTTGCCCTTATCGTCGATCATCGCGCGGATCTTGCCCCACGCCGTGCCGGTGTGGATGATGTCGCCGCGGTGCAGCGTACCCTCCTGGACGATGACGGTAGCGACCGGCCCCTTGCCCTTATCAAGGTTCGCCTCGATGACGGTGCCGGTCGGAGCGGCCTTCGGGTCGGCCTTGAGCTCCTGCATTTCAGCGACGATGAGCAGCATCTCAAGAAGGTCGTCAACGTGGAGCCCCTGCTTGGCGGCCACATCCACCATGATGGTATCGCCGCCCCACTCTTCGGGGACCAGTCCGTAGTCCGATAGCTGCTGGCGGACCCTCTCGGGTTTCGCCTCCGGTTTGTCCATCTTGTTTACGGCGACGACGATGGGAACGCCAGCCGCCTTCGCGTGGTTGAGCGCCTCGATCGTCTGCGGCTTGATACCGTCGTCGGCGGCGACTACAAGGATCGCGATATCCGTGACCTGTGCGCCGCGCGCGCGCATCGAGGTGAACGCCTCGTGGCCAGGAGTATCGAGGAAGACAAGCGTGTTGCCGTTATATTCGACGCGGGAGGCTCCGATGTGCTGCGTGATGCCGCCGGCCTCTTTTTCGGTAACATGGGTCTTTCTGATGTTGTCAAGCAGCGTCGTCTTCCCGTGGTCGACGTGTCCCATGACGGTGATGATTGGCGGGCGCGTCTCCGCCTCTCCGGCGCCGCTGTGTTTCTTCTTTGATTTTTCTTTGCCCTTCGCCTTTTTAGCGGCGGGCTGGGGACGCTGCGGCTGCGCCTGCTGCTCTTTTACCGCAGGCGCGGCGGGCGCCGCCTCGGGTTCCGCCGTCTTTTCGGGTTCTTTGCCAAAGACAAAATTCTTCTTATAGCTCTTGCCCAGTATCTGGAGCACCTTTTCGTCGGCCCGTGTCGTCGCGGGTACCATAAGCCCCTCGGCCATCAGGGCTTTGACCGCGCTGCCGGCCTTTTCGCCGATCAGCGCCGCAATATCGGAGACGGAGGCTCCCTCGGGAACATTTACCGTCGGGTAGGTCGATATCTCCTCTATTGCCTGCTGCGCGGCGGCCTCTTTCGCCTCTTTAAGGGACTCCTCCACCATCGGGATAAGTCCTTCGTCTATCGAACTCATATGCGATTTAATACTGACTCCGAGTTTTGTCAGTATCTCCACCATCTCCGTATTGCTTTTTTCCAGCATCTTCGCAAGATCATATACTCTGATTTTACTCATCCGCATCACTCCTGTCTTCATTCAATAATGAAACTATTTTTTCGGCAAAACCGCTTCCCTCCGGAAGCGCCGCGGCCTGCGCGGCGTTTATCCCGAGATGTCTTCCAAGAAGCTCCCTGCCGGTATCTTTTAATATGAATATATTCAATTCGCCGCGCTCTTCCGCCGAATGCAGCTTGCGAAGCACGTTTTCGGAGCAGTCCTCCGTCACGAATACCACAAGCCGCTTCCCGCCGCGCAGCGCCTCAAATATCTTATCCTGGCCGATCAGCAGCTCCTGAGCCCGCCGCGCGAGGCTGAGCATGCTGAGCGCCCTCTCTGTCGGAGCGCCCATCCTAACCAGCCTCTTCATCGCCGCATTTTTCCAGCAGCTCGGCGTAAAGGGGCTCGGGAACCTCGGCCTTCAGCGCCCGCGAAAAGGATTTTTTCTTCTTCGCGGACTCTACGCAGGAACGCCGGGCGCAGACATACGCACCGCGGCCGTTGGCCTTTCCCGTTGGATCATAGCGCACCTCGCCATCAGGCGTCCTGATAACGCGCAGCAGGATACGCTTCGGGGACTCCTCCCCGCAGCCGACGCAGGTCCGCGGCCTCTGTTTTTTCAGCACCGGCTGAGAACTCTGCTTATCCATAGGACGCTCCTATTTATTATCCTCGTCGATTATCTCGGAGAGATCCATGAAGAGGTCCTTCATCGTCGGCAGTTTTTCCTCTTCCTTGACCTTGATGTCGATCTTCCAACCGGTCAGGCGCGCCGCGAGACGCACATTCTGCCCTGCCTTGCCAATGGCGAGCGAGAGCTGATCGGAGCGGACATAGGCGATGACCGAACGGTCCTGATCAAGAAGCGGCTCGATCCGCACGACCTTCGCTGGAGAGAGCGCGTTCACGATATATTTCAGCGGATCGTTGTTAAATACAATGATGTCGATCCTCTCGCCGTTAAGCTCGCTGCTTATCGACTTAATGCGGCCACCCTGCTTGCCGACGCAGGCGCCGAGCGGCTCAACATTGACGTCGAGGCTCGCCACGGCGATCTTCGCGCGGGTGCCGGCCTCGCGGACTATGTTGCGGATCTCGACGACGCCGTCCTGTATCTCGGGCACCTCGAGCTCCAGCAGACGGCGCAGGAGTCCGGGATGGGTACGCGAGACGATGATACGCGGGCCGCGCGTCGTCTGGCGCACGTCGAGAAGATAAAACTTCATGCGGCTGCCGGGAATATACTTCTCACCGAGGATACGCTCCTCTTTCGGCATGATCGCCTCCGTCTTGTCGTTGAGGCGGACGAGTATCTGGTCGCCCTCAGCCTTGAATATCGAACCGGTGACGATGTTTCCGATCTTGTCGGAGAACTGTTCGTACACCACCTGACGCTCGGCGTCCTTGAGCTTCTGGATGATGACCTGCCGCGCCGTCTGCGCCGCAATGCGCCCGAAATCCTCCGGCAGCACCTCTGTACGGATGATGTCGCCGACCTCGAGCTCCTTGTATCCGCGGCGTTCCGCCTCTTCAAGGGTCATCTCCGCGTCGGGATTGACCACCTCTTCCACGATCTCGTAAACCTCATAAAGAGAGAACTCACCGTTTTCGACATCTATGTAGACTTCGGTGTGCTGATTTCCGCCCTTGAACTTCTTATAGGCCGAGACCATCGCCGCCTCGAGGCTGGAGACGATCGTCTCCTCCGAGAGCCCCTTCTCCTCCTCTATCTGCCGGAGAACCTTTTTAAAATCTTTTCCAAGCTGCATTTTTCCAATTCGACTCCCTTCGTGGTAACGGTTTATTTTTTCTTTTTCGGTATCTTTTTAAAGGTTTTTTTCTGGCCCGTCTGCGGTATATATATGAGATGAGCCCGTTTTATATCGTCGAGAGAGACGCGCCGCTCTCCCTCGGAGGTCATGATGACCGCCTCGTCATCCGGCGTCGTTCCTGAAAGTGTTCCTTTCAGCGTGCGGCCGCCCTTCTTCAGGTATATTTGAGCCTCTTTACCTTCAAAGCGCCGGTAATCCTCAATAACGAAAAGCGGGCGTTCCAGGCCGGGAGAGCTGATCTCCAGAAAATACCTCTCCGGCAGGTCGTCCTCTATCGTGTCGAGGTATTCGCTGACCTCCCGCGAGACCCGCTCGCAGTCCTCTATATCTATGCCGCCAGGCATTTCCAGGTACAGCCTGAGGATATCCATGCCTGCCTCCGAGACGATCTCGAAGCCGGCGCACTCATATCCAAGCGATTCGGCGCGCTGGTAGAGGGCGCCGTGTATTTCGCTGTATTTTTCCCGGTTCAAAAAGAACACCTCCCGTAACAAAAGAAGAGTGGGCACACCCCACTCTTCCAGTCATTTCTCCTGAATTAGCTCTTAAATTGTAGCACTTTTTCAAAAAAAAGCAAACATCAATAGCATTTAACCGGTGCAGGCGCATGAGAACAGCCCCTGCGCCCGCCCCGCCGGAGGACGTTCGTAACTGCGGCACGTTAAACCCAGCAGTACTCTCCGTCCGACTCGTCGTAGTGCCAGAAGTCCGCGTAGCTCAGGCGGTGCAGAGGCTTGTCTGAATCCTTCACCTTAACGCCGCGTTTGACGAGCTCCTGCCAGAACCCCGTGTTTGAAATATCGCCCTGCATCGTAAGGTGGACAAGCCTGCCGCCGCGTATGACCGCCTTTGTATACCCGCGGCGCCATTCGCTGACCAGCACCTCGTCGCCGGCCTCCGACGCGTTGGGCCCCAGCGAGAGCGTCGTTAGGCCAAAGAAATTCATCGTGTTCTTCATCGCGTAGCGGTCGGCATATTTCACCGCCTCGCCGCAGATATTGCGTGCCGCCGTCTCCCCCTGCAGAGCGGCGTTGGGCCAGATGCCCGAGAGCCCGGCGACGTCTCCCGCGGCCCAGATGTTGGCGACGTTCGTGCGCATATAGTCGTCGACCTTCACGCAGCGGTCTGTTACGACGCCGCTGCCCTCAAGAAATTCGATGTTTGGACGCACCCCCGCGGTAACAATCACAAAGTCGGCGGGCAGCCGTTCGCCGCTCTCAAGCAGCACCGCGCGCATCCGGCCCCCATCATCCACCTCGGAGCCGGCGGCCTTTTTCGCGAGGAAGAACTCACAGCCGACCTCCTCAAAGAGCCGCTGATAGGGAGCGGCGGCCACGGCGTCTAGCTGAAGCGGGCAGATGCGGTCCTCCATCTCGACGACCCGGCACTTGATACCAAGTTCGCAGAGGGCGTAGGCGGCGTCAAGCCCGACGAGGCCGGATCCGACGATGACGCATTCCTTCGCGCCGCGCGCGGCGGCCTTTATCTTCTGCGCGTCCGAGAGGTCGCGCAGACCGTAGACGTTCTTCGCCTCCCGAAAGCCGGGGATCGGCGGGATGAAGAAACGCGCCCCCGTGGTTATCAGCAGAGCGTCATAGGGCAGTTTACCCGATTTCCTGCCGACGGCGCAGTTCTCCGCCGGAAGGACGGACGTTATCTCCTCCTCCGCAATGAAGCGGATATTGTTCTTCTCAAAAAAATCCGCGCCCGCAAAATTTATCTCCTCCGCGCTCTTTCGTCCGCCAAGAAAATGGTGCAGCATACAGCGCGAGTGAACGGCGGCGTCCTTCGCCACTACCGTGATTTCGTCGTCCGGGCGCAGTTCGCGGATCTTTCTCGCCGCGGAGATACCGGCAGCTGAAGCTCCGATGATAAGATGTCTCATCTACTCCACCTCCTTAAGATAGATGGCCTCTTTAGGACAGGCACGCACGCAGCTCGGCCCCTCTTCCTTACCGGCGCAGAAATCGCACTTTATTACAACGCTGCGCGTCGCGGTATCGGGCTTCGGCACGCCATAAGGGCAGTTCATGACGCACATATAGCAGGCTCCGCACTTTGTCTCGTCGTACTCGACAAGCCCCGTCTCAGGATTCTTACGCATCGCGCCGCTCATGCAGCTCACGACACACATCGGCTCATCGCAGTGGCGGCAGAAGAGCGGGCGGTAATGTTTCCCACCGTCCTGCAGAATAAAATTGCGGCTCTCATTCTCAGGGTCGTTCAAATCAAGGGAATAGATGTTATCTATCCCGTCCCTGCGGTGGGCATTCATACACGCAAGAGAACAGTTCATGCACCCGTCGCACTTATCGGCGTCAATAAAGATACGTTTCATAGCCGCACGCTCCTTTCCATCTCAGATCCCCAGCGCGGCCCGCTTCTCGAGTATGATTCCCTCAAGCTTGTCCGCCGCCGACACTGCGTCGGGATCGATGATAACCTGCCCTCCCGTAAGAGATTTCATCTGCTCTGTAAGCACATCCACCACCACCTTGCTGCCGGTGATGAAGGGCGCCTCGCCAAGATGGAGCGGCAGTCCGAGCGCAAGCCCGAAGGCTCCGTCGGCAAGAGCCTGCTCCTCCAGCCACTGCGGCGCGGAGAGGACGAGCGGCATCTGCGGCAGGTCGATGCCTATCGCCGCCGCAAGCTCCGTCGCCACGATCTCAAGCCGCCCGATCGCGAGGCAGGGACCAAAGTTTAACACCGGCGGAATGCCAAGCTTTTTACATATCGCCTTAAGCTTCGGCCCCGCAAGCTCGGCGGCGGCCGGCGACATCAGCCCGCAGTTCTCAAGACCGCCCGACGAACAGCCCGCGGAGAGCACGATTATGTCTCGCTTGATAAGCTCCTTCGTCAATTCGACCGTCAGCACGTCATGACCGCCGAAGGTGAGATTTGAGCAGCCAACGACGCCGGCGACACCTTTGATCTCGCCGGAGACGATAAGGTCTATGAGCGGCTTCCAGTTACCGCCGAGAAAATCCTTGAGAGAGACCTCCGAAACGCCCGTCAGCGTATCTTGGTTGCCGTGCTCCGGCAGAAGGTTCAGAGCGACCTCTCCGCGGCGCGCCCGGTACGAGGCGATGACGGCGTCGATTATGCGGCCGCTGTCGCACTCGCGGCTTTCAAAGATAAAAGGCATATACTCGGCGTTTGACTTCTTCGCCACATCGTCGAGACATATCTGTTTTATATTGAGCGCCTCGCAGATCGGCTCGATACCGGGCAGCGTGCAGTTGAACTCCGAGAGCACCGCGTCGATCGCGCCGGTAGCGAGCACCGCCTCCGAGGTATAGTTATTGCCGGCGTGCCCGACAAATACCTCCTCGTAATGCGCGCCGCGCAGCTGCAGATCCTGCCCCACGCAGGTACAGCCTACAAGACGGAACCCCTTAGCTCCCGCAGCGACGGCCTTCGCCGTGACGTCAGGATCGGTGAGGCGGTCCTGGAGATAGGAAAAACAGGAATGTTGGTGGCCGGTGATCATAATATTGATATAGTCGGGGTCAATCACGCCAAGGCCGACCGGCGCCAGGCGTATCTCCGGCTCTCCGAGCATCACGTCGTTCAAAAGATTCGTGAGCGTCAGACCGTAAAGCCCTGTGGAAATCCCCAGCTTAAGACATGTAAGCAGCATATCGACAGGATCGGAATTGAGATTAGTCGAACACTTCACAACGCCCTTGACGATCTCCGCGTTCGCACCGCCGGGAAGGATGCCCAGCTTCTCCCAGTTGGCATAGCGCGGCTCGTAAGCCAGCTTCTTCACCAGCGCCATCTTTTCATACTCCGGCTTATAAAGGTCGGCGAGCACCATCTCGGCAACGGCAAGCGCCTTGCCGTACTTATCGGCCGCCGTGACGCCGAATAACCCGCAGAGCCGCTCAAGCGTCTTCTCTCCCTTGATCAGCCCTTTGGCCAGCGCGGTATTCTTAAGATTAAGCGCCGTGTTCTCGACGATATGGATATAACAGCCCGAGCCGGAGGCGACGGCGCGCAAAAAATTGCGTGAAACGATGACGTCCGCCGTCGCGCCGCAGATGCCCTTCGGCGCCTTGGGCGTCACGCGGCAGGGACCGTTGGAGCAAAGGCGGCAGCACACCCCCTGCAAACCAAAGCCGCACTTCACCGACTGCCCCTCGACACGGTGGTGCGACGTCTCAAGCGGCAGAGAACGAATAAATAACTCAAGCGGCTTATCCGCGCTCTTACAGGTATTACATCCAAAACACTGATTCATAAGAATTCCTCCCTCACCTTACCGGTGTATTTAGATAATTTTTATCCACTTTACACACAAAAAAATTAGACTCTGTTTTACAGCATATTTCCGATATAGTTACGCTTCAGCAGCTCCTCGATCTCTCCCTGGACCCCTTCAAGGCTGCTGTGAAAACGGCACATGCCGCAGTGTGAACGCCGCCAAGGACATTCATACTCGGAATCCATGCAGGCATTGACAAAAATATCCTCGTTGATACAGCGCATAAGATCATATAATGAAAGCTCGTTAAGATCTGCCTTCAGACGGCAGCCGCCCTCCTGTCCGCGAAATATTTCTACATAACCGCAGGAGGCAAGCTTCTTTAAAATCTTATAGGCAAACTGCACGGGAACAAGCTCCGAATCGCAAACCTGGCGCACCGTCAGACGCTCACCGCACGATAA